>PLUH01000131.1:290-41951 GCA_003164825.1 Hyphomicrobiales bacterium | reverse complement strand
AGCTTGCCGTAGCTCTCACGGGCGACGCGCGCCGCGGCGGCGCGGGCGACCTCCTCGTGGATCATCGCGAGGCCAGTCGATGCTTCTCTTTTGGGCTGGACGTGCGTTTTTGTCTCCGACTCGGTCATTTCAATGGATTGGGCGCCTTTTCTGCAACGCGCATAACGGCTTGTCGGGCTTGCCGCGCCGGACCTGCGACGTCGGGCGCCTTTAGGCGGCAATCTTCCCGTTGAACATTATGAAACGGCCCTGATTATTTGATATAGCTCGCTTATATGCGTCATAATTCGCGATTTTGGNNATAGCTCGCTTATACGCACCATGATTCGCGATTCTGGCCGAAGCCTGCGCCCCGTCGCGCCCGCGTGCGCCCTACGACGGTCACGGAGATCGCGGCGCGAGCGAGGACGCATGCGCCGCGACCCGGATCATCTGCTGGTTCGCCTCGGCGCCGCCGATGGCGCTAACCACGTATACGAGAAGCCAGAGACCGACAATCGTCGCCAGCGCGGTCGTCAGCGGGGCCAGACTGCGATCGTCGATCAGATATGCGCGGTAGAACGCCGCCTGCTTCTCGATCCCGTTCATCGCAGTCTGGCCCGGTCATCACTGTCCGCCCTACATCTGCCAGATCGGCCGCACCTCCATCGCCCCATACTCGGCCCCCGGACAGCGCGCGGCCCATGAGATCGCGGAGTCGAGATCGGGGGCGTCGATAAGGATGTAGCCGCCGAGCTGCTCCTTGATCTCGGCGTAGGGGCCGTTCACCACTGAAGTCTTGCCGTTCTTGACCCGGACCGTGGTCGCGGTCGAGCTCGGATGGAGCCGCTGGCCGCCCTTGCCCACCCCGGCGTCCGCCACCGCCTTCATGTAGGCGCCGTAAGCGGCGAGCCGGGCGCCGTTCTGCTCCGGCGTCACCCCCTGCATCTGCTTCTCGTCTTCGTGAATCAACAACAGGTATTGCATCGCTCTGCTCCTTGAAGGCGGCGCGGCGGCTTTGCCGCGCTCATTGCAAAGACGATTGAACGCGCGGCGATTCGACAGCGGGCCACGAAAATAAAGCGGATTGGCCAAATCAGACAAATTGTCCGTGCGAAATTCGTCCGCCTGTTTTCCGAATGGGCCAAGGCCGATCGCGGCCCGCGATTGCGGCGTCAGCGCCAGATGTTCTAGTATCGATTTTACCGAGGACCGTAGCGAGATACCTCGGCGCAGACGATCAGAGAAGGGACGGAAATGAGCGGGACAGGCGCAACAGAGCAAAACATTGCGGTCATAAGGCGCGGCTACGAGGCTTTCGGGAAGGGCGATATCGAGACCCTGAAGACGCTGTTCGCGCCGAACGCGATCTGGCATTCGGTGGGAGCGGGCGTATTGCCGGGAAATTACCGAGGCCTTCAGGCCATATTGGGGTTCTTTGGCCAGCTAGCTCACGAAACCCAAGGCACGGTGCGCGCCGAACTGCAGACGGTCGCCGCGTCCGGCGACCACGTATTCGCCTTGCACAGGAACAGGGGCGAGCGGAAGGGAAAGACGGTGGACACCAAGACGGTGCTGGTTTTCAAGGTCGAGAAGGGCATAGTGACCGAAGTGGCGGAATTTCCGTTCGACCACCCAGCCCAGGTTCGGTTCTGGTCGTAGGCTGGCCGGCTAGAGACGGGTCCAAGGCCCGATGCGCGCGAAAGCGAAATGCAAGGGAAGCCCCTTGAGTCCGTCTCGATCCTGAAGTCGGCGCGCCAGCCGAATTCGGCGATCGCCCTTGTGGTCGAGACCTCGCCGCTGGGGTGGACCGAGGGCGCCGGTTCGGCGAGGCCGACATTCCGCAGGAAGCGTTCATCGCCGCGATGAATCTGGATCCATAAGGCAATCGCCAGGGGAGTGGGCGAGCGGGGCCGCAATGGAGCCATGCGGCCCGAACATGGGCGCCGCGGGCGAGGCGCGGACTGGGGCAACATTGTGGAATGGCGGCGGGGGCCCCTGTTCTGGCTGATTATTCCCTCTGTTCTAGCGCGAAAAAGGTCCCTGTTCCGTGCTCGGGAATTGTGGCGCTGGCGTCGCCCTCGAAGCCATGCAAGCAGCGCATGGTTTCCGGATTTCGCCCGAATCGCCGCTTGAATGGCGCGACAGGGCTCAGTCCGCCGCGATCCTGAAGTCGGCGCGCCAGCCGAGTTGGGTCATCGCCTTTTGGGTCGATACCGCGTCGCTGGGGTCGGCGATGTTGAACAGGCCCGGCTCGCCATGGTCGATCGCTCGCAGCGCGGCGTAGGCGGCCGCATCGACATGCACCGCCGGGGCCGGCGGAGGCGCGTCGGCCGCGCTGCCGGGGCCGTAAAGCCGGCCATAGCGCAGCACCAGGCCTTCTGCCGGCGAAGCGGCGAGGACCTGCCGCTCGAGCGAAGCGACGCCGCGCACGCTCACGCCCTGCGGGCCATCCGCAGTCACGTCCAACGGATCGTCCTCGCGATAAGGCCGAGGGCCGGGCGCGTAGACCCAGGCGATGCTCTGCGCGATCAAACGGCGCGCGCCAGCCTGACGCGCCGCCGCGACGAGGTTGCGGGTCCCCTCATCGCGAATGCGGGCGTTGCGGGCGAGCGCGGCGGGCCTCGTCGCCGGATCCCGAATCTCGGAGAGATCGGTCAGCTGGTGAATGATGATTTCAGGCTTTGCCTCGAAGACCGCGTTCGCCAGGGCTTCGGCCTCGAACACGTCGACGAGGACCGGGTGCGCGCCGAGGCCTCGGAGAAACTCCTGCCTTTCCGGCGAACGCGTCGTTCCCCACACCGAATGGCCGGCCGCGCGGAGAAGCGGGGTAAGCCGCCGGCCGATGACGCCGGCCGCGCCCGCTAAGAATATCCGGCTCACGGGACTCCGTCAGCTTCGGCCCACAGAGCCTTCATGCCCGCAGATATTTGTTGAGCCAATCGATCGTCCGCCGCCAGGCTTCCTCGGCCGCCGCCTGATCGTAGCGCGGCGTCGTGTCGTTGTGGAAGCCGTGGTTGGCGCCTTTGTAGATGTGACCCTCGTGCGGAACGCCCGCCTCAGCGAGGGCGGTGTCGAACGCCGGCCAGCCGCTGGTGATGCGCTGATCGAGTTCGCCATATTGTGCGTTGATCGGCGCCTTGATTTTCGCCGCGTCTGCGGCGTCCGGCTGCATGCCATAGAACGGCACGGCGGCGTCGAGATCGGAACCCATGCGCACGGCGAGCTCATTGACGACCCCGCCGCCGAAACAGAAGCCGATCGCGCCGAGCTTGCCGGTCGAATCGGGCAGGGATTTCAGCCACCGCGCCGCGGCGGCGAAATCCTCCTGCATCTTGACCGGATCGACCCGGCGGAAGAGCTCGGCGCCTTTCTCGTCGTCGCCGGGATAGCCGCCGACCGAGGTCAGCCCGTCGGGGGCGAAGGCGATGAAATTGGCGAGAGCCAGGCGCCGGGCCACGTCTTCGATATACGGGTTCAAGCCGCGATTCTCATGCACCACCAGCACCGCCGGCAATTTGTCGGCATTGGCGGCCCGGACCAGATAGCCCTTGATGGCGCCGTCGCCCTCCGGGGAGGGGATGGTCACGAACCTGGCGGTGATGCGGCTGTCGTCGGGTGGAACCTGGATCGCCCAGGCGTAATTGGGCCTCAGCATCTCGAACAGCGCCGCCGCGCTGACGCCGAGGGTGGCGAACTTCTGGGCGCGATCGAGAAACCCGCGGCGGCTCATGCCGCCGTGCACATAGACGTCAAACAGGTTCAGGAGCTCCTGGGGAAAGTCCGACGCCTTTTTCCGCTCCATGGAGTTCCTCCCGAACCCTCGCCCCGCCGCTTCCACGCGCGCCCAGAATGCGACCGGCGCATGCCGCGATTATGTCGGGGACGGGGGAAAAACGGGAAAAATCCATGGCGACGATGCGGCGGGGCCGATTGAAGTTGGCCGATGCGCCGCAATGCTATGATGGGGCGACAAGTGGCGAAGCAGCGGACCGGACCCGCGCCCATGGACGCCGACGAAGACGCAACTGGACGTTCGAGATTCCTGCGCTACGCCACGCGGCGCCGCGGCTTCCTGGTCGCGTCGCTGGTCGTCGGTTTTGTCGTCGGCGTCGCCTATCGCGGCCTTGTCGACGCCCCCGAATCCCGGAGTTTGGCGAACTACCTTCGCAGCGGGTTTGACGGCCTTTGCATCGCCTGGGCGGCTTGGGCGGTGCAGACCGGATTCGCTTCGGGCGCCCGGTCTCGCCTCGGCGTGGCGCTGAGACGATTGCCGCTCGCGGCCGAACTCGTGATCCGGGCCCTGGTGATGACTGCCGTGATCGTCGTCGTGAGCGGGGTGCTGGAGGTCGCACTCTATGCCCACTCTCTTTTTCCCGCCTGGCTCTTGACGAGTTGGATACCAAACGAGCTGCCTCGGATTGTCGCGATTGGGCTGGGCCTTTCCCTGCTCCTGGGAATGGTGACCGAGACCGGACGGCTGATCGGCGGCCCGCTTCTGACCAGTGTCGTTCTCGGGACCTATCATCGTCCGGTTCGCCGGCAGCTGATCGTGATGTTCCTCGACCTCGCTGATTCGACGCGCCTCGCCGAGGCCCTCGGCGAACTTCGGGTGCACGATCTCATCACCCGCTTCTTCTTCGATATCGACGAACCGATCAGGGCCTTCGGCGGGGCGGTGCACGCCTATGTCGGCGACGAGGTGATCGTGAGCTGGCCGGTCAGCGGCGATCCGGCGCGCAACGGCCGATGCGTCGGCTGCTTTCTGGCGATCGAGCGCAAGATCGCCCGCCTTGAGGGCGCCTATGAGGCGGAATTCGAGCTCGCGCCGAGATTCCGCGCCGGGCTACATGCCGGTCCGGTCATTGTCAGCGAATGCGGCGACGTCAAACGCCAGCTCGCCTATTTCGGCGACACCATGAACGTCGCGGCGCGACTATGCGAGTACTGCAAGGCGATCGACCGGCGGCTGGTCGTGTCGGGCGACGCGCTGCGGCTGATGACGATCCAGCCCGGTCTCGTGATCGGCGGCGGCAAGTGCATCGCGGTGCGCGGCCGGCAGGAGCGCGTCGAAGTCCATGTGATCGAACCGCAAACATGATTAGGACGCGCAACTTGGCGTCGAGGTTCAATAGACGCCGGGCAGGAGCCGGTAGTGGACTTTTCGCCTATAATCGGAATAGCCGGGCAGGCGCTCATCGAGAACGCGCTCCTCATCGACGAGCCGCCAGATCAGGATCGGCGTCATCAGCGCCGGCGCCGCGAGGCCCCAATAGGAGCCGAGCGCGAGCGGAATGCCCAGGAGATAGATCAAGGCGCCCGCGTACATGGGATGACGGACGACGGCGTAGGGCCCGGTGGACACCAGGCTCTGGCCCTCGGCCACCCCGACCGTCGACGAAGCAAATGAGTTCGCTTTGAAGACCAGGAAGACGACGAAGAAGCCGACGGCGATCAACGCGTCGCCGATGAGCGCGACGATTGCGGGCGGCTGCGACCAGCCGAACCGATGATCGAGCCCCGGGAGGACGATGAGCGCGACGAAGCCGAACGACATGAAGACCATGATCAGCCGTTGCGCCGGCTCCGTCTCCTCGGTCGGCCCTCCCTTGACGCGGCGCTGGAGGAGAGCGGGGTCATTGGCGATCAGGTATTGGGTGATAAGCGCCGACGCGGCGAAAAACACGGCGAGAAACGCCCATCCCTGCCAGAACCGAAGATCGCCGGCCGCCCCGAAGATGAGCGCGCCCATGACGAGCGCGAGCGCGACGAGCCAAATCCACGCTATCGCGCTCGGAGTCATCGTCGCTCCCCGCTGCTCGCGCCGGTCTGACGACGGGTTTTGGGACGACGGCGTCAGGCGTCCATTCTGAGGACGACGCGGAAACGCGCCTTGCCGCTCATCATGCGGTCGTAGGCCTCCTGCGCCTTTTCGAGCGGATAGATCTCGTTCATCGAGGCGACCTTGTTGCGCTGGCTGAAGTTGAGGGTGTCTTCCGAATCCCGGGCGACGCCCGAATACCAGCCTTTGACCGATGCGCGCTTCCCCAACAGACCCGACGAATCGACCGTCAGCGGCCCGACTGCGCCGATCACCATCATGACGCCGTCGGGGCCAAGCCCGCCCGAGATCGCCTGCATCGCCTTGCCGTCGGTGACGGTGGCCAGGATCGCCTTGGCCCCGCCCATTGCAGTGAGCGCCTTGGCCGGATCCTCGTCGGCGCTGTCGATGTAGTCGGATGCGCCGAGGCTCCGCGCCAGCGCCTCCTTGTCGCGGCCGCGGTTGACGGCGACAGTGCGAAAGCCCTGCCGCGCCGCATATTGCAGGCCGAGATGGCCGAGGCCGCCGACGCCGTGGACGGCGACGATGTCGCCCGGACCGGCTCCGGTATTGCGGAGCGCGTTGAAGGTGGTGACGCCGGCGCAGAGCAACGGCGCCGATTCGACCGGGTCGAGATCGTCCGGCACGTGCGCGACCGCGGACACATGGGCGATCATGTGGGTCGCATAGCCGCCGTCGCGGGTCACCCCGGTCTGGGAATTGACGTTCTCGCAGGCGAAGGCGGCGTCTCGTCGGCAGCGGCGGCAATAGCCGCATGAGCCGCCGAACCAGCCGACCCCAGCCCGCGCCCCCACGCTCCACCCGTGGACGCCTTCGCCGATCGCGTCGACGACGCCGATCACCTCATGGCCGGGAACGCGCGGGTACTGGACGCTCGGAAGCAGGCCCAGGACCGTCACCACGTCGCTATGGCAGACGCCGCAAGCCAGGACGCGAAGGCGCATCTCTTCGGGACCCGGGACCGGAATGTCCCGCTCCTCCGCCTCGAACGGCGCACCGCGCTTCGGAACGACCATCGCGCGCATCTTCGCCATCGCCTGAACCCCCTTCAATCCAAATGAGCATACGCCGGCCCCGGGTCGAGGCCAATATGCGGCTGCGCGGGGAGCGGACCTGAGCCGAACGTCAGAATTGCGCCGCCAGTTTGCCGCGGCGGAATCCCAAGATCACGGCACGAAGTTGCTCTGCCCCACGCCGGTCAAATGGTAGATGTTCCCTTTGTCGTCCTGGGTGACGGCGGTGATGCCGGCCTTGGGCTCCAAGATCAGCTCCTTGTCGAGCGTCTGGGTGCGGAATTTCCAACCCTGCGGCAGTTTCACGAGCGAGCCGAGGGATGCGAGCTTGTCGATCGTCAAGCCGGGACTATCCTTGTCCGTATAGGCCACCATGACCCAGGTTCTGCCCTTGGGATCATCGAGCAGATAGACCTGCGATCCTTTCTTGAAGCCCTCGAGGGCTGATCTCGCCACCAGCGTCGTGCGATACGCTGGGGAGCCGGACCTGGCGGACGCCGCGCTGGGCGCGAGGCTGTTTCCCATCCACGCCGCGTCGAGACCGTCGAAATTCCTCACCGCGCCGACCCTGTCCGATAGCCAGTCCAGCGTCCAGTAGCGTGGCGGACTGATCGAAGCCGAAAGCGCCTGGTATTGTTTCGCCACCCGTTTCGGGTCGACGCTTTGCGCGAGCGATTTCGGCGCCGAATCCCGGGTGTCTTCGCCGGCGTTCTGGCCGGTCGTATTGTAGGTGCTGACGTACAGCACTTTCTTGAGCGGGTCCTTGGCGAAGAGATCGATCTCCTCGTAGCGATAGTCGCGCAGACTATCGAACTTTCGATGCTCCGCGGCGGCGCAATCGTCCGGCAGCTGGCTGAAAAATTTGCACGCTTCATACTCGGCGGCATTCGCCGAGGGACCGCTTTCGCCCGTCAGCAACCGCAATCCCGCAAGGAGACCGCAAAAAATGAGACCGCCGCGGCGCTCGCAGACCGTCGGCATGGCCACCTCCAGTTTGGTCCCGCGTTCTCGCGGCGCCCTCCCTAATCGTGAATGGTAAATCTGAATGCCACGTTTCTGCAACTCGGAGCGCGTAGGGGGGCATCGTCCTCAGCTTCTTCGCCGTGACGCGCTCGCTATCGGGCGCTAAGCTTATCGGCGGCCCGCCCTTTCACGATGGTCCGTCTATTTGCCAGAGATGAGTCAAGCCATGCGGCAGATCTGGATTTCGAAAGCTGGTCCGCCCGAGGTCCTTCAAGTCAAGGAGGCGCCCGATCCTGATCCGGCCGCTGGCGAGTTGCGCATTCGGGTGGAGGCGAGCGGCGTCAACTTCGCCGACATCATGGGCCGCCTCGGGCTCTATCCGGACCTTCCGCGTATTCCTGTCGTNNCTTCGGTGGCTACGCCGATGTCGTCTGCGCGCCGCAGGCCCAAGTCTTCCCGCGGCCGTCAAACATGTCCGCTGAGCAGGGCGCGTCGTTCCCGGTGAACTACCTGACCGCCTGGCAGCTGATTGTCGTGATGGGCGGATTGAAGGCGGGCGAAACCGTGCTCGTCCATTCCGCCGGCGGCGGCGTCGGCATTGCTGCAACCCAGATCGCCAAACATATCGGCGCAACGGTCATCGGGACGGCCTCCGCCGGCAAGCACGAGGAGTTGCGTGCGCTTGGCGTCAATCACCTGATCGACTATCGGACCGAGGACTTCGAGCAGCGAGCGCGTCAGATCACCGGCGGGCGAGGCGTCGAGCTCATCCTCGATCCGGTCGGTGGAGATTCGTTCAAGAAGGGCTATCGCCTGCTCGCGCCCACTGGTCGGCTCGGAATGTTCGGGGCCTCGTCGGCCGCCACCGGGAAGGGGCGCGGATACCTGGGCATGGCGTCTATGCTGGCCAACACGCCTTGGGTCCAGTTCAATCCGCTCTCGCTGATGAACGCCAACAAGGGGGTCTTCGGCGTCAATCTGGGTCACATGTGGGGCGACTTCGACCGGATGCGGCCCTGGATGGATCAGCTGATGGGTCTATGGGAAAGCGGCGCCGTCAAGCCGAAGATTGCTCGGGTGTTTAAGTTCGATGAAGCCCCGGCGGCGCATCATTTCATTCAGGACCGCAAGAACATCGGCAAGGTGTTGCTCGCGCCTTAGGGCGGCGTTCTAACCCTTCTTCATTTTCTCCGCCGCTCGCGCCGCGAAATAGGTCAGCACGCCATCCGCGCCGGCGCGCTTGAAGGCGATGAGGCTTTCCATCATCGCCTTGTCGCCGTCGATCCAGCCGTTCTGAGCGGCGGCCATGATCATCGAATATTCCCCGCTGACCTGATAGGCGAAGGTCGGCGCGCCGAATTCGTCCTTCACCCGGCGGATGATGTCGAGATAGGGCATGCCCGGCTTGACCATCACCATGTCGGCGCCTTCGTCGAGGTCGAGCTCGACCTCGCGCAACGCTTCGTCGCTGTTGGCCGGGTCCATCTGATAGGTGCGCTTGTCGCCCTTGAGCGCGCTCGCCGAGCCGAGCGCGTCGCGGAACGGCCCGTAGAAGGCGGAAGCGTATTTGGCCGCGTAGGCCATGATCTGCACGTCGAGAAAGCCCTCCGCGTCGAGCGCGGCGCGGATGGCCCCGACCCGCCCGTCCATCATGTCGGAGGGCGCGATGACGTCGGCGCCGGCGCGGGCCTGGTTGAGCGCCTGGCGCACCAGCGCTTCGACCGTCTCGTCGTTGAGGATCCGGACCTCGCCTGTCGCACTCTCGCTGATGAGGCCGTCGTGGCCGTGGCTGGTGTACGGGTCGAGCGCGACGTCGGTGACGAGGCCGAGCTGAGGGAACTCCCGCTTGATGGCGCGGCAGGCCTGGCAGACGAGATTGCCGTCGTTGAAGGCCTCGCTGCCGCGCTCGTCCTTGAGATGCGGCTCGGTATAGGGGAAGAAGGCAATCGCTGGGATGTCGAGCGCGACCGCCCGCCCGGCCTCGCGCACCGCCTCGTCGACGCTGAGCCGGTCGACGCCCGGCATCGCCGCGACCGGAACGCGCCGCTTCTCGCCGTCGATAGGGAAGAGCGGCCAGACGAGGTCGTTCGTCGTCTGGATGGGCTCTGCGACAAGCCGCCGCGCCCATTCCGCCTTGCGGTTGCGGCGCGGGCGGCGCCCGAGGTCGAGACGGTGGGTTTCGGCGATGCGGGACGGCTTGTTCATGAGCCTGGGCTCCTTGAAGCCTGATTATACGCGCGCAAGCGCGCTGGCGAGCGCCGGTCTTCAGGGCTCCTCGCCGGCGACCTGCTCGGCTTCGACGATTCCCTCCAGGCGCGTCATGCCCTATGTCGGCCGGTTGTGGAGTCTAACGTCAAGTCCGAACGGGGCTTGCGGGCGGTTGACAAAGCGCAGCTCGACATTAACTTGTGAATCTCGACAGGCGATGGAGTTCGCCTTTAAGCGCCCGCGGGCTAATGACTCCTCCAACCGTCCCTGACGGAAAGGAGGAGCGCTCGTGTTCGCCTGCGAAATCGCCAGAATCGGATTGGCGTCGGCCCTTGCTTGGAGGCGCGCCGGAGTCCGGGGCGGCCTTCGATGACCTTTCGCAGCATTCTGAATCCTTTGCGGGACGGCGACTCAGCCGCGGAGATGTCTGAGGCGCCGGCGTATTTCGCCAACCTCAATCTCGACCAGATCGTCGCCTCGATCACCGCCGGCAAGCAAGAATACAATCTGGCGCCGTTTTTCTATGAGGCGCTCAAGTCCCGCGAAGCCATCGAGTACCGCCAGGAGGTGATGCGCGATCTCGAGAACGACGCTCACTATGACGCCGTCACGAGGTTCGCGAACGCGATGAGGTCGGTGCGGGAGCACCTCGGTCAAGCGGGCAAGCTGCACTACAAATATGAGAAGCAAGCTTGGCTGCTCGACGCCGTCGAACTCTATTGTCGGTGCGTCGAGCGTCTGCTGTCGGATCTTGGAGCCGCGGGGCGCTCCTCGCCAGGACTTGCCGGCTTTTTCACTTTTATCGAGGAATACGTCGGCTCCTCGGCCTTTCAACGCTTATTGAGCGAAATCGCGACGCTCAAAGGGAAACTTGCTTCCATTCGCTACAGTCTGCTCATCGGCGACGGCGTCATCACCGTCTCGGATCATCATGACGAGCCCGATTATGGGGCCGAAATTCGGGCGGATTTCGAAAAGTTCAAACAAGGCGCGGCCGGCGATCACATCTTCAAGTTCAGAGACTTCGAGCAGATGAACCACATCGAGGCGGGCGTCCTCGATCGCGTCGCGCTGCTGAACCCGGAGATATTCGCGGAGCTTGACGGCTTCTCGGCCCGGAGCAGCAGCTTCTTTGACCGGACGATCCTGCGGTTCGATCGGGAGGTCCAGTTTTACGTCGCCTATATCGCCCATACGCGCCGCTTCACGGACGCCGGATTGAGGTTTTGCTATCCGCGCGTTTCGGCCGAAAGCAAGGAAATCCGCGTAGCGGATGCTTACGACCTTGCTCTGGCGAAGATCCTTGTCGACCGGAAGCAGCCGGTCGTGACCAATGATTTTTTCCTGAACGGCAGCGAGCGGATCATCATCGTCTCGGGGCCGAATCAGGGCGGCAAGACGACGTTCGCGCGGACGTTCGGTCTTTTGCATCATCTCGCGGCGATCGGTTGTCCGGTCCCCGCAACCGACGCTCAGCTGTTCCTGTTCGATCGAATGTTCACTCATTTCGAAAAGGAGGAGGACGTTCACAATCTGCGCGGCAAATTGCACGATGATTTGTTCCGGCTTCACAAGACATTGGAAGAAGCAACATCCCAGAGCATCATCATTCTCAATGAAGTATTCAACTCGACGAGCCTCAAGGACGCGATCTTCCTCAGCACCAAGATTTTGATGAGAATCATCGAGTTGGACGCGCTCAGCGTCTGCGTCACCTTCATCGATGAACTGGCGGCGCTCAGCAAGACCTCGGTCAGCATGGGGAGCACCGTCAAACCGGACAATGTCGCCGAGCGCACGTTCAAGATCGTGCGCCGCCCGCCCGACGGCCTGGCTTACGCCATTTCGGTCGCCGAAAAATATGGCCTCACGTATTCCCGGCTGCGGGAAAGGTTGCCCTCATGAAGGCCTTTCTCATGTACCGGGATCGCGACTTTGACCTCGAACACGCTCCGCCCGCAAATGAGGCCGTTCTCACCAAGGACCTGGAGCTGGACACCCTGTTCTCGGCCATGGCGGCCAAGGACCCGCTCGTCCTTGAGGTGGCGAAGAAGGCGATATTGACGAGCGCCGCCAACGACGTCGCCGTGATCGAATACCGGCAAGCCGCGCTTAAGGACTGCCTGAGCAATCCGGACATTGTCCGCCAGCTTTACGGTCTCGCGGTGGAGTCGGCCGAGCGGCAGAGGAAGATATGGTCGACATTCCGGGAGTACCCCTCCGGCCTGCTCGACACTTCGGTCCAGCGGATGGTCGCCTTCGTCGACGTGCTGAAGCGAATGCGCACGCTGGTCGACCGCAACGCCGCCCAATTCCGGTCCGAAGCGTTCACGAGACTGTTCACCACGCTCTCGACGGAGCTCGACGACGACTATTTCGCGGTCGTCGACAGACATTTGAACCGGCTGAAGTTTCGAGCCGTGCTGGTCAGCGCGGGGCTGGGAAAGGGACTCCGGGGAGTGGACTACGTCCTGCGGCGGCCGCTCAGGGATCCGGGCAACTGGTTCACCCGCGCCTACCGGGCCGTCTTCGAACAAGGTCCCGCGAGCTACAGTCTCTATCTGGCTCCGAGGGACGAGGCCGGCGCGCAAGCGATGGGCGAACTGAGGGACCGCGGCCTTGGGCTCGCGGCCGACGCCCTGGCCAAGAGCGCCGAGCACATCGGGAGCTTCTTCCGGATGCTGCAAACCGAATTGGCTTTTTACATCGGCTGCCTCAATCTGCATGAACGCCTTCTCGAATTGGGGGCGCCGTTCACCTTTCCCTCGGCGACAGAGCCCGGCGCCCCTCGATTCTCCTGCAAGGACCTCTACGAGGTCTGTCTTGCGCTGACCGCGAGCAAGCGCCCGGTCGGCAACGACATCAACGCGGACGGCAAAAGCCTGATCGTCGTCACCGGCGCCAATCAGGGCGGCAAAACGACGTTCCTGAGAAGCTTCGGGCTCGCGCAGCTGATGACCCAATCGGGCATGTTCGCGCCTGCCGCGAGCCTTCAACTGAACATCGTCGACGGGGTATTCACGCATTTCAAGCATGAAGAGGACGCAACGATGAGGAGCGGCAAGTTCGACGAGGAGCTCAGCCGCATGAACGATATCGTCAATATCGTCACGCCCCAGGCCTTGATCCTGTTCAACGAGTCGTTCGCCGCGACCAACGAGCGCGAGGGATCGGAAATCGCCCGGCAAATCCTATCCGCGCTGTTGGAAAGGCCACACAAGGTCGTCTTCATCAGCCATCAGTACGATTTCGCCCACGGCTTTTACGACAAGCATCTCGATTCGGCGCTGTTCCTGCGGGCTGACAGGCAGGAAGACGGGCGCCGGACATTCAAACTTGTCGAGGGGGAGCCTCTGGGAACGAGCTTCGGCGAGGATGTCTATCACAACATCTTTTCGAACGGAGAGATGGCGGAGGCTACAGAGACGCCTGCAGCTGAGACGCCAAAGCTCCGCGCTTAGCGCCCAATCCCTGCCCTGTGGGCAGGCCGCCTGCCGTCATAGTCAGGCGTCGATGAGGCTCTTCAAAGCGAAGTGTCGCGGTTACGTTTGTTGAGACCGCTCTGGCCGCTATTTCACAAGCGAGCTGTATGATCCGGTCCGCGCGACTCCCGATCAACCTTTCATACAAGCCGGAATGGCCAGTTGCGCCAATAACGAGAAGGTCGGCGGCGACACCGAGGACAAGATCAAGGCGTTTCTGCCGGTGCTCGACGGCATGATGCGAGGCGGGCTCGTCACTCTCGAGAAGGTGCAGGTCCTGCAGTATGGCGAGGAGGTCAAGCATCCGCCGAGGTGAACCGACGGCAAGCCCACGGGAAGCAGGGCCCGGTATGGGGAAGAGCTTTATCGCGCGCTCGGCTTCGCGAGCCGCCTTACCAACGCCGAGGCGGTCGACGCGCGGCATCGCTGCGACCGGAACCCACTTCTTCTCGCCTTCGACGAGGAAGAGGCGGATTTGAGCATTCAAGTCGGCAGCCCCAGTAAAGCGTTGACCGATACGTCTTCATCGATGTCCGGCCAATGGATGCCCTCACCTTGGCCGATCAGGCGCCAGTTGCCGCGCTGTTCTGGCGACGCGTCACGCAGGCGCGGAAACCATTCGATCGGCGCCGATATCTCGCGGCCGTCCGTCAATCCGATGCGGAGCGACGCGTCGACAAACTCGACGCTCATCGCCTGCGCGCTAGGCCGATTCGCCAAAATGGGCATGCCAAGCCTCCAAGAATTCGTGGCGATGCTCGATAATGCTGGCGCGGAGTCGCGTCAAATCGCGAGATCGAAATCCGCGGGAGCGCGCGAGTTCGACTGGATCGAGCCAGAACTTCGCCGTCGCGTCGGCGCTCTCGACGTGAACATGCGGAGGCTCATTGTTCTCCAAGCTGTAAAAAAGAATCGAAACGCGCCGGAGCGGAGAACAGTTGGCATGGTTGCGTCAGCATTTCGGCATCGCGCCCCTGGTTCCTAAGCCTTCACCCGCACATACTCTCCCGGCGCGTCCGCGAGCGGTTTGAGCTTACCGCCTCCGGGCTTGCGTGCGGGCGCCTTCTCCGGCGCCTGGGCGGTCAGCCATGCGAGCCAGTCGGGCCACCAGGAGCCGGGCGTCTCCTTGGCGGCGGCCACCCAGGCGTCGAAATCGCCCTTGGGCGGGCCGCCCGACCAGTACTGATATTTCGGCTTCTCGGGCGGATTGACGACGCCGGCGATATGGCCGGAGCCGGCCATCACGTAGCGCACCGGGCCGCCGAAGCACTTGGCCCCGGTGAACACCGAGCGGGCAGGGGCGATGTGGTCCTCTTTGGTCGCCAGTTCATAAACCGGGACCGTCACTTGTCTGAGGTCGAGCGTCTTGCCGCCCAAGACCATGCGCCCGTTGGAAAGATCGTTCTGCAGGTAGCAGTGGCGAAGGTAGAACTTGTGGTTGGCGGCGGGCATGCGGGTCGAATCCGAATTCCAGACCAGGAGGTCGAACGGCATCGGCTCTTTGCCCTTGAGATAGTTGTTGACGTAATAGGACCAGATGAGGTCGTTCGGCCGCAGCATGTTGAAGGCGTTGGCCATCTGCGAGCCGTCGAGATAGCCCTGTTCGGCCATCCGCTCCTCGACTTGTTTGACCTGCTCGGCGTCGACGAACACCTTGAGATCGCCGGGGTCGGTGAAGTCGATCTGGGCGGCGAAGAAGGTCGCGCTCGTAATCCGCTTGTCGCCGACCGCCGCCATATAGGCGAGGGTCGCCGCGAGCAGCGTCCCGCCGACGCAATAGCCGATCGTCGCGACCTCGCGCTCGCCCGTCGCCTGCTCGACGCAATCGAGGGCGGTGAGGATGCCCTCGCGCATATAGCTGTCAAAATCCTTGTCGGCCTGGCGCTCGTCGGGATTGACCCAGGAGATTACAAAGACAGTGAGTCCCTGCGCCGTGGCCCAGCGGATGAACGACTTCTCGGGATTGAGGTCGAGAATGTAGAACTTGTTGATCCACGGCGGCACGATCAGCAGCGGGCGCCTATAGACCTGGGGCGTGGTCGGCTCGTACTGGATGAGCTCAAGCAGTTCGTTGCGGAAGATCACCTTGCCGGGAGTCGCGGCGAGGTTGACGCCAAGCTTGAACGCTCGCGCGTCGGCCTGGCGTATGCGTAAGGTTCCGTGCCCGGCCTGGATGTCCTCGGCCAGCATTTTAAGGCCCCGCACGAGGTTTTCGCCGCTTTCGGCGAGCGTTGTGCGTATGAGTTCCGGATTGGTGGCGACGAAGTTCGAGGGCGACAGCGCCGCCGTGACCTGGCGCAGGTAGAATTGCGCCTTGTCGCGATCGTGCGGCTGGAGATCGTCGGCGTGCTTGACCAGATCGTCCGCCCAGCGCGTGGTCAGGACGTAAGCCTGCTTGATGAAATCGAAATACGGATTGTCGCGCCAGGCCGCGTCGGCGAAGCGCTTGTCGGACGCGTCGGGAGGGGCGATGGGCTCAGCCTTCTCGCCCTGCAGGCGCTGCAGCGTCGCCGCCCAGAGATCGACGAACTGGGTCGTCAGCGCTGCTTGCGCCGCGAACGCCCGCTGGGGATCGGCCATGTAATATTCGGCCACCCGGCCGATCGATCGCACCATCTCGCCGATATCGTCGGCGATCGCGCTCTTGAGCTCGCCGCTCTCGCGCGGCCGCAGGTAAGCGGCCAGCACCTTGCCGCCCTGTTCGATCGCCTGGGCGATGTTGTGGGCGAGCGCGTCGACGTCGGGCGACGGAACCGGGTCGCCCGCGCCCTGCGGTTTTGCCGGCCCGCCGGTGGGAGGCGCCGCTGGCGCGGCGGCCGGCGGACCGGCGTCGATCGCGGGCTTGGGCCGCGCCGCGGGAGCTGGCGCCGTCGCGTCGGCCGGCGCCGCGAGAGCGGATGTGAGAGGCCCCGTCGGAGCCGGCGCGGTTTGGATTTCGCTTAGGCTTCGCCGCTCGGCCCGCCGGGGAGCCGGGGCGTTATCCTTCTCAGCGCGGGGCGGGGCGGCCGCTTCCGGCGCTTCGGTCGCGCCCTTGGCGGCCGCCGGCTTGCCNNTCTGTCGCCGGGGGGTCTTTGCCGGTGGCGCCTTGACTTCAAGCAACGGGCGAGGCCCTTTGCCTGCCGGGCGCCCTTTGGCGCGGCTCGCCGACGAACTTGCCGGCGCGGCCTTTATCGGCTGGGATGTCGCGGGCGCCTCCTGCTTACTCGGACTGGTCTTGGCCATGACAAGCGTTTCCTGTCGTTTCCGGGCGTGAGGCCCGGTCCCGTTTTGGTCATAATAGGTCACTACCGGTCGGCGACGCCATCAAGACTTTCGGAATGAAAAATGTTTTGCATGATTCGCGCCGAGCGCCACCGACACCGACACCGGCCGGGGCGATTCGCCGCCGCAGGGCTTGTCGCGGTCGCCGCGCTCGCCGCCTCGGCTCAGGCGGGTAAGGCGCAGGAGCAGGATAACGTCTTCAAGCAGGGGGCCAAACTCTTGGGTTTCGCCACCGACGTCGCGCCGCCGGCCGATTTCGTCGTCAAGTCGCGACCCGCCAGCGATCCCGACTTCATTCCCGTCTTTCAGCCGCCCCCCGAGCCGGCGCTGCCGGCGTTGAAGGACATTGACCTCAAGGCGGTGAAGAGCGACCTCGACGCGCTCCAGAAGAAGCATGACGCGCTGCGGCAAGCCTACCCGCCGGCCGCCAAGGCGCTCGCCGACGAGGAAGCGGCGAAGAAAAAACCGAAGACGAACGCCCCCGACGCCCAGCAATAGACAACATCCCGTTTGCGGCGCGTAGGCTTGCGATGCTAACAGAGCAGCGGCGCGAGAGCCGACGAAGCGGGAAACGATTCAAGGGCCATTTGCTGAGATGAGCGACTTTCACCGGGTGCGGCGCCTGCCGCCTTACGTCTTCGAGCAGGTCAACGCGCTCAAGGCCAAGGCCCGCGCCGGCGGCGCCGATATCGTCGATCTCGGCATGGGCAACCCCGACTTGCCCGCGCCCAAGCATGTGATCGACAAGCTGATCGAGACGGTCGGCAAACCGCGCACCGACCGTTATTCCGCCTCGAAGGGCATCGCCGGCCTGCGCCGCGCCCAGGCGGCCTATTACGCGCGCCGGTTCGGGGTCAAGCTCGATCCAGAGACCCAGGTTGTCGCCACCCTCGGCTCGAAGGAAGGCTTCGCCAACATGGCCCAGGCGATCACCGCGCCGGGCGACGTGGTGCTGGTTCCCAACCCGTCCTATCCGATCCACGCCTTCGGCTTCCTGATGGCCGGCGGCGTCATCCGCTCGGTCCCGTCCGAGCCGGGCCCCGAGTTCTTCACCGCGGTCGAGCGCGCGATCATGCATTCGATCCCGAAGCCGATCGCGGTCGTCGTCTGCTATCCCTCGAACCCGACGGCGATGGTCGCCTCGCTCGACTTCTATAAGGACCTGGTGCTGTTCGCGAAGAAGCACGAGATTTTCGTCCTCTCCGACATCGCCTACGCCGAGGTCTATTTCGACGATGCGCCGCCGCCGTCGATCCTGCAGGCTCCAGGCGCCTTCGAGGTCGCGGTCGAGTTCACCTCGATGTCGAAGACCTATTCGATGGCCGGGTGGCGGATCGGGTTCGCGGTCGGCAACGAGCGGCTGCTCGCGGCGCTGGCGCGCGTCAAGTCCTATCTCGACTATGGCGCCTATACCCCGATCCAGGTCGCCGCCGCCGCGGCGCTCAACGGCCCGGACGATTGCGTGCGCGAGATGCGCTTAACCTACAAGCGCCGCCGCGACGTGATGATCGAGAGCTTCGCCGCCGCCGGCTGGCCGATCGAGAAACCGAGCGCCTCGATGTTCGCCTGGACGCCGGTGCCGGAGCGCTTCCGCCATCTCGGCAGCCTCGAATTCTCGAAGCTCCTGATCGAGAAGGCCGACGTCGCGGTCGCGCCGGGGATCGGCTTCGGCGAGCATGGCGACGATTTCGTCCGCTTGGCCCTGGTCGAGAACGAGCAGCGCATCCGCCAGGCCGCGCGCGGGGTCAGGCGCTTCTTCGAGACCGCCGACGCCACCCTGCACAATGTGGTGAAGCTCAAGAAGCAGGCGTGAGAAGAGGGCGGGGGCCTTTTCTTCAGCTCAGTTCCAGTTCATCCAGCCTCAGCGCGAACGCCTCCGACGCGAAGAGCGGGACGAGGGGATCCGACGCGGCGAGGTCTCGCATATCGCGGTAGCCGTCCGAGCCTGGCTCGCGGAAGACGCGCGTCGTCAGCCTGACCGCGTCGATGACCCAGAGTTCGCGAATGCCGAAGCCGGCGTAGAGCGCCGCCTTGCGGCCGACGTCATAGCGCAGCGAAGAGTCGGCGATCTCAACCACGAGCAGCGCATTGTCGGCCCTGAGGCCCGGGATGCCGCTCGCGCGGGGATAGATTATGATATCTGGCTCGAGATAAGTATCTTCGCTGAGGCGGAACGTTGTTTCTGGGACAAGGTCAACTTCGTCCGGGGCGGCGCGATACCATCGCCGCAGCAACGCCGCCTTCAAAACTTCATGATGGCTTCCCTTCGGCGACATCGGAACCAGCTCCCCCCCGATCAGTTCGACGCGCTCGTCCTCCTCCATCACGCCCGCGGCGACCATCGCCTCGACCTCGGCGACTGTGAAGCGCCTGCGCGGCAAACCCTCCGCTGCCGAGGTGACCCGGGCGACCGACCCCATGACAGGAGCACTCCTCTTTCACCGGCGGCGGAACCGCGATCCTTTTGGAGCGATCACCTTATCATAGGCGCGCGATGGCGTCGCGCGACCCGCTCGGAAGCGCACCAGTCTGTTGCTGACTTCCCTCGCTCCGCATAGGTCATGCCGATGCCAACCCGCGCTCCCTCGCTCGAAATCCGGGCTGCCGCACCGGAAGACGCTGCAAAAATTCGCGACCTGACGCGCGCGGCTTACGCCAAATGGGCGGCGCTGATCGGCCGCGAGCCGCTGCCGATGCAGGCCGACTATGACCGCGCCGTCCGTGAGCACTCGATCGATCTCCTGACCGTCGACGGCGCGCTCGTGGGCCTCATCGAGACGATCGTCAGGCCCGATCATCTATGGATCGAGAATGTCGCAGTCGCGCCCGACTGTCAGGGCAGGGGCTATGGGCGTCTGTTGCTCGCCCATGCGGAGACCCACGCGGTCAAGGCCGAGCGCGGCGAAATCCGCCTCCTGACGAATGCGGCCTTCGCCGCCAATCTCGCGCTCTATGCGAAGCTCGGCTACGCGATCGACCGAACCGAGCCGTTCCGCGGCGGGACCGCGGTTCATATGAGCAAGCGTCTCGAAGCCGGGTTGCGTTTTGGCGCATCGACACCCTCGTCCTGAGGAGCGCCGANNAGGCGCGTCTCGAAGGACGCGGGGCCTGATTGGCGGGTGCTGGAGCGCCCTTCGAGGCCGCCTCAGGGCGAGGTTTGTGGGGAAGCGGTTCGTCTGCAACGCGCCTCAGGCGACGCGGCTCAGGCTCGCCCGCTCGCCGCCGAGATTCCGCTGCATCGTCCGGCAGTACCAGTCGACGAATTGCATGACCCCGCCTTCATGATCGGGCGCGTAGGGACCGGGCTCGTAGGCGGGAGAGCGAATGCCGATCTGGTTCTCCTCGACGACGCGGCGGTCCTGATCGTTGGTGGCGAGCCACACGTGAGTCAGCTCCTCGACCGAATAATCCTTGCCTTCGACAGCGTCCTTGTGAACCAGCCATTTCGTCCTGACCTGGGTCTGCATCGGACCGATCGGCAACACCTGGAACGTCACCGCGTGATCGCCCAGCACGTGATTCCAGGTCGACGGATAATGGAAGATCAACAACGACCCGATGTTGGGCTCGGTGACGGCGTCGCTGAGCCCGCGACCGACCGCCGCCCGGCCCGACATCGTGTAGCTGACCGCTTTGTCCACGAGCGGGACCCGGCTGGTCCGGTACTGTCCCGATTCCGAGAGCGCAAAGGCGCTCGGCAGGCCCGCCGCCTCGCAGCGGTCCCAATGCGCCGTGATCTCCGGGTCGCCGATGACGTCCTGGATTCCCGATACCGTCGGCCGCTCGGGGAATGTCCGGCACAGCTCCGGATGGTTCGCGGCGCAATGATAGCACTCGCGGTTGTTCTCCCACACCAGCTTCCAGTTGCCGTTCTCGACGATCGTGCTCTCGAAGGCGATTCTCGCGTCGGCAAGCCGGTGCGGTGACGCATATCGCTCGAGCTGAGCCCTGAACGGCTCGAAACTCGGCGCAACCGGCGCGACGCAGACGAAGATATAGCCGCCGGCGCTTTCGCAGCGGACCGGCTTGAGCCCGGATTGCGTCTTGTCGACCCTGCCGTCCTGCTGACGGGCGCGAATCAGGCTGCCGTCCAGATCGTAGGTCCACTGATGATAGGGGCAGACGAGCCGCTTCGCCGCGCCCTTAGGCGCGGAGCAGATCCGCGAGCCGCGATGCCGGCACGTATTGTGGAGGGCGCGGATCGCCCCGTCGCGCCCGCGCAGGACAATGACCGGGTAGTCGCCGATCTGGATCGTGAAGTAGTCGCCCGGCGCCGGGATCTCGCAATCGTGGCCGGCGAACAGCCAGTCGCGGTAGAAGAGGGTTTCCAGATCGAGGCGGTAGAACTCGGGGTCGGTATAGAATTTTCGGTCGAGGCTCATGCCGGGGCGCCGGGCCTGCAGCTCGGCGAGCATGGTGTCGGTCGCATTCATCTCAGTATCCTGGACAGGAGAGGGCGGATCGTCGATCTTTGCCCTCGCCGCCATAGGCCGCCTCCGTTGAGGAAGCGGCCGCATTGGCGAGGCGTCAGCCTCCCTCGACCGTATTGACCTCGAGCTCGTCGTAGCCCTTGAGGTTGTAGAAAACCACTGAGCCCACCCAGCTCAAGACGAATATTCCGATGATGACATAACCGAGAACGCCGAAATTGTCGTTGATGGCGCCGATTGCGCCCCAGAAGCCACCGCCATCGGTCAGGCCGAGTTGGTCGCCGATCAGGTTGAGGGTTTCGAGCCCGCCGATCAGGACCGCGACCACCACTGAGACCGCGGTGATGGTCATGTTGTAGTAGAGCTTGCGGATCGGCCTCATGAACGCCCAGCCATACGCGCCGAGCATCAATACGCCGTCAGTCGTGTCGATGAGCGTCATGCCGGCGGTGAACAGAAGCGGGAACACCATGATCGTGGCCAACGACATGCCATTAGCGGCTTGCGCGGACGAAATGCCGAACAGCGCGACCTCGGTCGCGGTGTCGAAGCCGAGGCCGAACAGGAACCCGATCGCGAACATGTGCCAGCTCTTAGTGACGAGCTTGAAAAGTGGGCGAAAGATCCGCGACAGGAACCCACGCTTATTGAGCAGGATGTCGAAATCCTCCTCCGCGAACGGTTCGCCGCGCTTGACCGCCTGGAAGGTCCGGTAGACGGAGATCAGCACCAAAATATTGATGAAGGCGATCGCGAACAGGAACGAAGCCGACGCAATCGTGCTGATGACGCCGCCGACCTCTTTCATCGAATCAAAGCGCGACGTCAGCGCCGAGGCGGCGAACGCGACGCCGATCGACATGAGGACCACGATCGCGGAATGGCCGAGCGAAAAGAACAGGCCGACGCCGACCGGCCGCTGGCCCTGCTGCATCAGCTTGCGCGTCACGTTGTCGATCGCCGCGATATGATCGGCGTCGACCGCGTGCCGAAGGCCAAAGGTATAGGCGAGCAAAGCCGTCCCGAGCAGGAGCGGCCGATCGCCCAAGACCACAAGCGCCCAGAGCCAGATGAGAATGTTTCCGCCGATCAGCACGGCGTAAACGGCGATTAATCGGCGGCGCAGGTCAGCGCCGCCCTCATTCAGTACAGTCGAGACGATTCCAGGCATGGCGCCCTCGCATGCTGTTGAGGAAAAACAGCGCGATCGCGGGCGTGCGCCCCAAGATCACAGACCATCGGTTCACCTCGCCCGAGATCGGCTGCACGAGCGATGGCAGGTCTCCTGGCTCGCGGGTCNNCCGCTTACAGTTGCGGGGGCAGCCACGGCCTCGGCCTTTTCAGCCTGCACCGTGTTCCCTTTTGATCCCCGAAGGGAACCATCATCAGCGACGGTATAAGGGTCGGGACCGAGGCGCAAGCGCGGCCAGCCGTGGTCGCCGCCTCACGCTGCCGCGAGCCCGCCCTTGTCGCTCAAAAAGTCGAGGATTGCATCGACACCTTCCCCAGTCTTCATGTTCGCCATCACGAACGGCCGGCCCTTGCGCATCGCCGCCGCGTCGCGCGCCATCACTTCGAGCGAGGCGCCGACGTAAGGGGCGAGGTCGATCTTGTTGATCACGAGCAGGTCCGAGCGCGTGATCCCGGGGCCGCCCTTGCGCGGGATTTTTTCGCCGCCCGAGACATCGATGACGTAGATCGTTAGATCGGCGAGTTCGGGCGAGAAGGTCGCGGCGAGGTTGTCGCCGCCCGATTCGATGAGGATGAGATCGAGATCGGCGAAGCGCTGGCGCATCTCGGAAATCGCCGCCAGGTTGATCGAGGCGTCCTCGCGGATCGCGGTATGTGGGCAGCCGCCGGTCTCGACGCCCATGATCCGCTCTGGCGGGAGCGCGCCGGCCTCGACCAGAATGCGGGCGTCCTCCTTGGTGTAGATGTCGTTAGTGATAGCGGCGATGTCGAGTTTGTCGCGCAGGCGCTTGCATAGTTGCTCCATCAGCGCGGTCTTGCCGGAGCCGACGGGTCCGCCGACCCCAACCCGAAGCGGTTGTTTTGGCGAAGTCCTTTGAGCCGGATCGTTTCCTAGATCAGAGTTCATGAAGCGGGTCCCTGGCTCGTCGCGACTTCAATCTCATCGTAGCCCTTGGCCCGATAGACGAGGAAAGAGATCAGCCAGCTGAAAACGAAAATCCCCACGATTATGAATCCAAGCGTTCCGAAATTGTCGTTGATCGCGCCGATCGCGCCCCAGAAGCCGCCGCCGTCGGTAAGCCCGAGCTGATCGCCGATCAGGTTGAGAACCTCGAGACCGCCGACAACGACGGCGATCATGACCGAGACGGCGGTGATCGTGAGATTGTAATAGAGCTTGCGGATCGGCTTGACGAACGCCCAGCCATAGGCGCCGAGCATCAGGATGCTGTCGGTCGTATCCATCAACGACATGCCGGCCGTGAACAGCGCGGGAAACACCAGGATCGACCAGATCGACATGCCTTGCGCGGCCTGGGTCGCCGATATTCCGAGGAGACCAACCTCCGTCGCGGTATCGAAGCCCAGGCCGAACAACACGCCAAGCGGATACATGTGCCAGCTGCGCTCGATCAGGTGGAAAAAGCGGCGCAAGATACGTCCCATGAACCCGCGCTTCGACAGCATGAGATCAAGGTCTTCATCGACGAATTTGCCGCCGCTCTTCACGGTTTGGAAAGTGCGGCAGATCGAAATGAGGACCAGAAGGTTGGCGATGGCGATCGCGAACAGAAACAACGCCGACACCAGCGTGCCGACCACGCCGCCGATGCTGGTGAAGTTGTCGAACCTCGATTGAAGCGCCGTCGCGGTGATCGCGATTGCGATCGACAGCAGCACGACGATTGTCGAATGGCCGAGCGAAAAGAAGAAGCCGGCCGCGACCGGCCGCTTTCCTTCCTGCATCAGCTTGCGGGTCACGTTGTCGATCGCGGCGATATGATCGGCGTCAAAGGCGTGGCGCAGGCCGAACGTGTAGGCGAGCATCGCCGTGCCGAGCAGGATCGGATAGTCGCGAAACGCCGACAGAGCCCAAAGCCAGGCGGCGATATTCGCCCCGATCAGCAGCACGGACATGCCGATCACCTTCGCTCTCAGGTTGCCGCCCTCATCGTTGAATAGCCCGGATAGAATGTCGCCCATCTCTGCCCCTATCGCCCTCTCAACGAGGGCTTGATCCTAGATTTTCGGGTGTGCATGAGCGTGCCCGCGCGACGCGGCTCCGTGGGTGTGGGTCGCCACGTCGATTGAAACGGGCACGAAGCTGACCTGACCGTGGGTGACGCCGCGTTCGGCGATGACCGTCTTCGCGAATTCGCGCACCTTTGCGGCGTCGCCGCGAAGCACCGCGACTTCGAGGCAGCTGTCGTGATCGAGATGGACGTGCATCGTCGCGACCTCCTGACCGTGATGCTCGTGGTGCGCATCGGTCAGCCGCTTCGCCAGCTCGCGGGTATGGTGGTTGAAGACATAGGAGAGCGTCGCGACGCAGTCCCCGGAGATGCTGTGGTCGATGTGCGCCCGCTCAAGGCCAAGACGCGCGAGATCGCGTACCGCTTCCGAGCGATTGTCGTACCGCTCGCTGGCCATGAACGCGGCCAACTCGGCCGCGAATTCGTCGGACACGCTGATCGTGATCCGCTCCATGGAGCCATTCCCTCCGCTCAGGACAAGACAAGTATGACGTTTTGGAGAGATTAGCATACACGCGTCGCGTCGAGAGGCAAGACCAACGCCCTGCCGGCGACGGGCGCCGCCGCGGCTTGACGGCCCGCGCGGACGGTTCCACGATTGCGCGCATGAGGACCGCGCCGCGAAAATTCGAGCTGACGGCGGACATCCTGCTCAGGGCCTATTCGATCGGCGTCTTTCCGATGGCCGAGAGCCGCGACGCCAAGGAATTGTTCTGGGTCGAGCCGCACGAGCGCGGAATCTTCCCGCTCGATGGGCTCGTCGTGTCGCGCAGCCTCGCCAAGACGGTGCGGTCTGATCGATACCGGGTCACCGCCGACCGCGCGTTCGAAGCGGTCGTGCGCGCCTGCGCCGAGCGCGAGAAGACCTGGATAAACGACGAGATCGTGCGGCTCTATGGCGAATTGTTCGCCGCTGGCCATGCCCATTCGCTCGAGGCTTACGAGGGCGATCAGCTGGTCGGCGGCCTTTACGGCGTGAGCCTGCGCGGGGCCTTTTTCGGCGAAAGCATGTTCCATCGCGCCCGCGACGCCTCGAAGGTCGCGCTCGTCCATCTGTTCGCGCGCCTCAGGAGCGGCGGTTTCCGGCTGCTCGACGCCCAATTCAACACCGAGCACCTGGCGAGCCTCGGCGCGGTTGAGATTTCGCGCGAGGCGTTCCGGCTTCGGCTGGCCGACGCGCTGCAGGTGGAAGCGAATTTCGGCGCGTGGCCGGTGACGGCTGCAATGCGCGGCGCCGAGGCGCTCGAACGCGCCCGAGGCGACGGCACGGAAGTTGCGACCGGTGAATTACCGAGGCGGAGCGTCGTTCGAGCCTGACGGCGCTGGCGAAGAGGTTTGGGCAGGCGGAATGGCGGCGTTCGACGAGATGGGGATTGCCGGCGGCCCGACCAGGCCGCTCTATCATCAGGTCGCGCGCTGGCTCGAGGAAACGCCGCCCGAACTGCTCGCTTCGCGCCGCGCCCAAGCCGAATTCATGTTCCGGCGGATCGGCATCACCTTCGGCGTCTACGGCGACAAGGACGCCGCCGAGCGGCTTATTCCCTTCGACATCGTTCCGCGTCTCATCTCGCGCGCCGAATGGCGCCGGCTCGAGGCCGGCCTCGCGCAGCGGGCGCGCGCGCTCAACCTCTTCCTCAAGGACGTCTACGGGCCGCGCGCCATTCTGAAAGAGGCGATCGTCCCGCCCGAATTGATCGTGCGCAATCCGTTCTACCGGCCGGAAATGATCGGCCGGCGCGCGCCGCACGACATCTGGGTCCATATCGCCGGCATCGACATCGTGCGAGTGGACGACGAGGAGTTTTACGTCCTCGAGGACAACGCCCGCACGCCGTCGGGCGTGTCGTACATGCTCGAAAACCGCGAAGTGACGATGCGGCTCCTGCCCGACCTGTTCGCCCGCCACAGCGTCGCCCCGGTCGACGATTATCCCGACCAGCTCCTCGCTTGTCTGCGCTCAGTCGCGCCGCGCCTCAACGGCGGCGAGGCGACGATCGTGATCCTGACTCCGGGGGCGTTCAATTCCGCCTATTACGAGCACTCCTTCCTCGCCGACAAGCTGGGCGTCGAGCTGGTCGAGGGCCGCGACCTGTTCGTCGACGACGACCAGGTGTTCATGCGCACCACGCTCGGGCCGCGCCGGGTCGATGTGATCTACCGGCGGGTCGACGATGATTTTCTCGATCCCTTGGTCTTCAATCCCGCCTCGGTTTTGGGCGTGCCTGGACTCGTCGGCGCCTATTTGGCTGGCAATGTGACGATCGCAAATGCAATCGGCACCGGAATTGCCGACGACAAGGCGATTTACAGCTATATTCCGGACCTCATCCGGTTCTATCTTTCCGAGGAGCCGCTGCTCAAAAACGTGCCGACCTATCGTTGCCGGGAGCCGGCGTCGCTCAAATACGTGATGGAGCGCCTCGATCAGCTGGTGGTCAAGGAAGTCAATGGATCGGGCGGCTACGGCATGCTGGTCGGCCCCCATGCGAGCGTCGCCCAGCGCGAGCAGTTCGGGGCCAAAGTCATGGCCGATCCGAATAACTACATCGCCCAGCCGACGCTGGCGCTCTCGACCTGTCCGGCCTCATTCGAGAGCGGCGTGTCGCCGCGCCACGTCGACTTGCGCCCGTTCGTGCTGTCGGGCGCGGACGGCGTGCGCATCGTGCCCGGCGGCCTCACCCGCGTCGCGCTGAAGGAGGGTTCGCTGGTCGTCAATTCGAGCCAGGGCGGGGGGACCAAGGACACCTGGATCGTCGACGACCTGGAAGGCCAGGCTTGACGTCGATGCTCGCGCGCACCGCCGACAACCTGTTCTGGCTCGCCCGCTCGATGGAGCGGGCGGACTTCATCGCCCGCACCATCGAGGCGACGATGAGGCTCGAATATCTCCCCAAGACCGAGAGCGACAAGGTCGGCGAATGGGAGGGCGCGCTCAACGCCGCCGGCGCCTACGACAGCTTCGTCGAAAAGCACGGCGAGCTCGACGAGGAGGCGGCGGTCGAATACCTGACCTTCGACCTCGCGAACCCGTCCTCGATCCGCAATTGCCTCGAGAATGCGCGCGCCGCCGGACGCGCGGTGCGCACCGCGCTCACCGCCGAGACCTGGACCGCGATCAACGACGCCTGGCTCCAGCTCAAGCGGTTCGAGACGAGCCGGGGCCGCAACCGGTCGCTCGATCGCGAGGAGCTGATGCGCTTCCTCGACTATGTGAAGAAGGCGTCGCTCGATTTCGATGGCTCCTGCTACCGCACGATGCTGCGCAACGACGCCTATTGGTTCAACCGGCTCGGCATTTTCGTCGAGCGCGCCGACAACACGGCGCGCCTGCTCGACGTCAAATATCACCTGCTCCTGCCGTCGACGGAGACGGTCGGCGGGCCGCTCGATTACTTCCAGTGGGTGGCGATCCTGCGCGCGGTCTCCGCGGCGACCGCCTATCACTGGGTCTATCGCGACCGGGTCAAGCCGTGGCTGATCGCCGACCTCCTGATCCTGAAGGCGGCGATGCCGCGCTCGCTCATCTCCTGCTACGAGAGCATCGACCGCGCGCTCGATTCGCTCGCCCGCGAAGACGGGCGCAGCGGCCTCGCCCAGCGCCAGGCGCGGGCGATGTACGCCAAGCTCGAGCGTTCGAGCATGACCGAGATCTTCCAGGGCGGCCTGCACGAATTCATCACCGAGTTCATCGAGGACAATGCGCGCCTTTCGACCACGATCTCCGAACAATATCTCTTCACCTGAGAAAGGCCGCGCGGTCCCGATATGCGGATCAGGGTTTCGCACGAGATCATCCACCGCTTCGTCCCGCCGGCCCGCACGGTCAACCAGATCCTGCGGCTGACGCCGCTCTCGTTCGACAGCCAGTATGTGCTACGCTGGCGGATCGACGTCGACGCCGACGGCGCGCTGCGCGAGACCGAGGACGGGCACGGCAACGCCGTCGCCTCCTACTCCCACCATGGCCTCATCGAGCGCCTTGCCGTCTCAGCGGCAGGCGAAGTCGAGACCAGCGACGCGGCGGGCGTGGTCCGGGGCGCCGTCGAGCGGCTGCCGGCGGAGATGTATCTGCGCGAGAGCCCGCTCGCTCACGTCAATGGGGCGCTGCGCGACTTCGCCGCCGAAGCGGCGAAAGGCGCCGCCGATCCGCTCGATTCGATGCATCGGCTCATGACGGCCCTCAACGAGACCATCGCCTTTCACCCCG
Organism: Hyphomicrobiales bacterium; assembly: GCA_003164825.1. Classification (GTDB taxonomy): domain Bacteria; phylum Pseudomonadota; class Alphaproteobacteria; order Rhizobiales; family Beijerinckiaceae; genus Roseiarcus. Next base: position 13,342 of record PLUH01000131.1, on the reverse strand, counting down.
ATGAGAAAGACGCCGCCGGCTCCCCCGCCGAGGCGTTCGCGCTGACGCGCGGACGGGCGCGCGATTTCGCCCATATCTTCATCGCCTGCGCGCGCTTTCTAGGCGTCCCGGCGCGCTTCATCTCCGGCTATCGCGTCGCCGGCGAGGAATCGGAGAAGGCGGGCGCGCACGAATGGGCGGAGGTCCATGTCCCGGCCCTCGGCTGGGTCGCGTTCGATGCGACGGTCCCAATCTGCCCCGACGAGCGCTATATCCGCGTCGCGGTCGGCTTCGACGGCCAGGACGGCGCGATGACCCGCTCGGCCCACAGCGGCGGCGAGGAGAAGATCGAGACCGCGATCCGCGTCGAGCAGGCGGGCGCCCAGAGCCAGGCATGAGCGCGGATTCGCCCCGCAGCGGAAACCTTTTCGCCAATGTTCCGGCGCTGCTGGACATCGAGGAGACCGCGGTTCTCGCTGAGCTTCCCGGCGCCCGCGTCGAGCGGATCGTCTCCACCGGACAGGCGAGCGCGCCCGGCTTCTGGTACGATCAGGACCAGACGGAATGGGTCGTCGTCCTCGCCGGTTCGGCGGGCCTTATGATCGAGGGCGAATCTGCGCCCAGAGTTCTGGCTCCGGGCGACTACGTGGAGATCCCGCCGCACGTTCGTCATCGCGTGGAATGGACCGACGCCGATGAGCCGACCGTCTGGCTCGCCGTGCACGCGAAATGAATGAGGACCAAAAGCGAAAGCGTTCGGCGNNCTGGGTCCCGATTGCCGGGACATGAACTTTACGCGCAGGCGCGCGCCGACCTGCAGAATATCGCTGCCTTCTTCGGCGGCCTCAAGCCGGCCGACGACCGCCAGCGGGAGTTCATCGCGACCTCCAGGCCGTTCTTCATCCAAGTCATTCAGACGACCCTGCTGATGAGCCGGCAATTGGCCAGTCCAGTGCCGAAGCTGCTCCTGTTCGTGGTCGTCGGCTGGTCGGCGCTGCTGTTCCTGAGCTTCGGATTTCTGAACGCGTTCAACCTCGTCAGCGTCGCCGCGGTGGCCCTGGGGTCGATCGCCGTCGCCAGCGCCATTTTCATGATTCTCGAGTTCAGCCAGCCCTATTCCGGCCTGGTCCGCATTTCGCCGGTCGGCGTCGACAACCTGATCGCGGCGCTCGGCCGCTGAAGGCCCGCCGCCCTCATCTCGACAACGCGCAAGTCCTCGGGCAGTCTGGATTTCCCGGCGCGGCCGGGGCGCAAAGCGGCGAGGGTCGAGCCTCGCTTTGGGAGGGAGCGGATGTATCCAGGGACGCACGCTCAAGCGCGCGCCGATCAGCCGGCGATCATCATGGCGGGATCGGGCGAAACGGTCACCTACCGGGAACTTGAGGCGCGCAGCAATCGGCTCGCCCATCTCCTGCGCGCGGTCGGCCTCAAGCGGCGCGACCACTATGCCGTGTTCATGGAGAACCATTCCCGCTTCATCGAGTGCGACGCCGCCGGCGAGCGGTCCGGCCTCTATTACACCAACGTCAATTCGTTCCTGACCGCGGGCGAGCTCGCCTACATCGTCAACAACAGCCTGTCGCAAGTGCTCATCACCTCGCAGGCCAGACGCAAAGTCGCGCTCGAGGCGTTGCGCGAATGCCCGAACGTCGGGCTCTGCCTCATCGTCGACGGTCCGGGCGAGGGGACGCGCATTCGCAATCTCGACGAGGCGACGGCTGAATTCCCCGCAACCCCGATTGGCGACGAGTCGTTGGGAGCGGCGATGCTCTATTCTTCGGGCACCACCGGCAGGCCGAAGGGCATCCTAAGGCCGCTCTACGATCAGCCGCTGGCCGAGCCACACCCGGTCCTCCCGAGCTACATGAATAACTGGCGGTTTCGCGAGGGCATGACCTATCTGATGCCGGCGCCCCTCTACCATTCGGCGCCTCTTGTCGGAGCTGCCGGAACGATTCGATTGGGGGGGACGCTCATCGTCATGGAGCGGTTTGACGAAGAGCAGTTCCTGCATCTCGTCGAGAAACACCGCGTGACCCACACCCAGCTGGTGCCGACGATGTTCTCGCGGATGCTCAAACTGCCGGAAGCCGTGCGCCGCCGTTACGACCTGAGTTCGCTCGAGGCTGCGGTTCACGGCGCCGCGCCCTGTCCCGTGCCGGTGAAAGAGGCGATGATCGGCTGGTGGGGGCCGGTCATCCACGAATATTACGGCGCCACCGAAGGCATGGGTCTGGCGATGTGCGACAGCGCCGAATGGCTCGCCCACAAGGGCACGGTCGGCCGGACGGTCGCGGGCGAGCTTCACGTGCTCGACGAGGAAATGCGAGAAGTTCCAACCGGCCAGACCGGCAAGCTGTGGTTCAAGACCGCCTCGCCGTTCGAATATTTCAACGATCCGGTCAAGACCGCGGAGGCGAACTCGCCCGACCGCACGATGAGCACCGTCGGCGACATCGGCCGTGTCGACGAGGAGGGCTATATCTACCTCACCGACCGCGCCGCGTTCATGATCATTTCCGGCGGCGTCAACATNNCAGGAATGCGAGAACCTCTTGATCACCCACCCCAAGGTCGCCGACGCCGCCGTCTTCGGAGCGCCGAACGAGGATCTGGGAGAGGAAGTCAAGGCTGTGGTTCAATTGACGCCCGAGTTCGGGCCGTGCGCGGACATCGCTGACGAATTGATGGCGTTCTGCCGCGATCATCTCGCCCATCACAAATGCCCGCGCTCGATCGATTTCGAGCCCGAGCTCCCGCGCCTGCCGACCGGCAAGCTTTACAAGGCCTCGCTGCGCGAACGCTACTGGAAGGGCCACACGAGCCGCATCCTGTGAATATGTGATTCCCGCGAACCCGGGAATCCAGGGCCGCGCCGCAGCCGCCGAGCGTGCTCTCAATCCGGGCCGCCTCACCGCATCATGTCGGCGAGCGCGTTGCGCATCGAGGTGCTCGGGACGCCGAACAGGCCTCCGTAGGGTTCATCCAAATCGAGGATAACAAAGACGACGACGGTGATCGACAGCGCGCATAGAGCGATCACCGTCACCACCATTGGGTTCGGCGGCGCGGTCAGGCAGAAGGTGCCGAAGAGAAGCGCGAGCCAGAACACCAGCACCCAATAGAAGGGCGCCGAGATCGACCCGTGCACGCCCTCGATCACCTTCCACCGGGCCTGGATCAGATCATGATATTGCAGAATGCAGGCGGCTATCAGAGTCTGGTGCAGGTTGTCCTTCGGTTGGAGCGAGCGGGTCTCGAGGCCGACGTCGTTCATGATATCGCCGAGGACGGGGACTTCGCCGGTCAGCGGCATGTTCGATGTGTTCGGATAGGTGACGCCGGCCGGCGGCGGCTCGTCCGGCCAGGTGCTGGCGATGACGGCGGCGGCGTAGCTCTTAAGCTGCGCCCGGATCGGCGCCGTCTCGGGCCCATAGTCGCTCAGGCAGCGGTCCATCTGGGCGAGCTGGGCGGCGTATTCGCCGCGCGCGTTGTAGGCGACGTCAAATCCTTCCTTGACCGAGGTCGTCAGCAGGCCGAGCACGATCGCGGTGAAGGTGACCAGAAGCGAGATCGCGAGCTGCACGAGAGCGATCGATTGCGCCGATCGATGCCGTTCCGGCAGGCGGGGATGGACGAAAAAGCCGAGAACGGAGCTTGCGCACAGAATCGCAAAGAGAAGCACCGAGTTCAAAGGATTCTGCATGCGGCGTCTTGCGGTCGGAGAATCGCGACATGCTTCATCGAAAACAGGGGGCGCGCAAGTCGACGGTCGACGGACTGGGAGTAGGGCTCGAAATTGAGGCCGTGATCGCGGCTCAACCCACGCCGTCGTCTTACGCCGCGTCGCGTGGGAACTGCGTCTGGGCGATGTGGCTGTAGGTGCGCCCCTGCGCCAGGAGCTCGACATGCCGGCCGCGCTCGACGATCCGGCCGCGATCGATGACGCAGATTTCGTCGGCCTGCGCCACCGTCGACAGCCGGTGGGCGATGACGATCGTGGTGCGGCCCTCGCACAGCGTGCGCAACGCCTTCTGGATCGCCTGCTCGGACTCCGAATCGAGCGCCGAGGTCGCTTCGTCGAGCAGGATGATCGGCGCGTCCTTGAGGAAGGCGCGGGCGATGGCGATGCGCTGGCGCTGGCCGCCGGAAAGCTGCGCGCCGTGCTCGCCGCAGGGCGAATCGTAGCCCTTCTCGAAGCTCATGATGAAATCGTGGGCGTAGGCCGCCTTGGCGGCGGCGACGATCTCGTCCTCGCTCGCGCCCGGCCGGCCCATGGCGATGTTGTCGCGCACCGAGCCCTTGAACAGGAAATTGTCCTGCGCGACATAGGCGATCTGCCGGCGCAGCGAGTAGAGGCTGACGGTCGCAATGTCCACGCCGTCGCACAGGATCTGCCCCGACCCGACTTCATAGAGGCGCAGGATGAGGTTCATCATCGTCGATTTGCCGCCGCCCGAGCGGCCGACGAGCGCGGTCGTCCGGCCTGCTTCGGCGACCAAGCTGACCGCGTGCAGGACGGTTTCGCCGGACCGGTAGCCGAAGGTCACGTCCCGAAACTCGATTCTGCCCTCGGTGACCTCGAGTTCGCGCGTGCGCGGCTCATCTTCCTCGTAGTCGTGCTCGTCGAGAAAAGTGTAGAGCATTTTGACGCCGAACAGGCCCTGCGACACGTCGACATGCAGCCGCGCCACCCGCTTCATCGGTTCGTAGAGCATGATCACCGAGGTGATGAACGAGAACAGGCTCCCCGGCGGGTTGCCGCGCACGATGACGGTGTAGCCGCTGTACAGCACGACGGCGGCGATGGCGAAGCCGCCCACGCTCTCCATGATCGGGCTCGTCCGCGAACTGACCCGCGCGAGCTTGTTCGACGCCGCCTGGAAGCCGCTGATCGCCTTCTGCTGCTTGGCGCGCATGAAGTCTTCGAGCGTGAAGGCCTTGACAATGCGGATGCCTTGCACCGTCTCCGCCAGCGACTCCATCATCTGCATCGCGCCCTGGAACTCGGTCCCCATGATATTGCGCACGCGGACGCCGATCTTGCGCACCCCGACCGCGGCCAAGGGCACGAACATCAGCGCCAAGAGCGACAGCAGGGGGTCTTGCGACACCATCACGATGACCAGCCCGACAATGGTCAGCGCGTCGCGCGAAAACGTGGTGATGAGGACGTTGAGCACGCTGCTCGCCGACTGGGAGATGAACGACTGGCGGGCGATGAACTCGGAGGAATGCGAGCGGCTGTAGTAGCTGACCTTCATCCTCAGCATCTGGTCGAAGATGCGCCGCTGGATGTCGGCGACAATGGCGTTGCCGACCTGCGACATGACGACCTGCTGGCCGTAGGTCGCAAGGCCCTTGACCGTGTAGATCGCCACGATCGCGGCCGTGATCTCCCACACCGCCTTCAGGCTGCGGCCGACGAAAATCTGGTCGACGATCCGTCCGATGATCCACGCCGACAGCGCCGTGGTGGCCGCGATGAGGCCCATCATCGCGAATGAGAACAGGTAGCCCTTCCAGTGCTTGAGGCCCTGATCGAAAAAGAGCCGACGCAGGATCGCGTTTGAGGGCGCATTGAGAAAGGAGCTCACGCGCTCGCGGGCGTACCGCCATACCGACAATGCTTCAGCCCCTCGCGCCCGCCGATCGTCGACCTGCGTTGCTGTTCGCCGGCGCCGAACCGCGCCGCGCCTTCCATATCATCGGCGGCGACTTTTTGGAAATCGCCGGCCGGCGCGGCCGATCAAGCTTTCTTCCCGCCGCCCACGGCTTCGTGGGCCGCGGCATGATACTTCCGCCGGATTTCAGCGAGGTTAACCGACGGCGGCGGGTAGGCGAGGTCGAGATCGGCCATGGCGTCGGCAATGATCTGCGATACCGCCAGATTCCGGAACCATTTGGCGTTCGACGGGATCACGTACCACGGCGCCTCGTGGGTGCTGGTGGCGCGAATCGCGTCCTCAAACGCCTCGATGTAGTCGTCCCAGAACTCGCGCTCGGTATAGTCAGCCTCGCTGATCTTCCAGTTGCGGCCGGGATCCTCGAGGCGCTGGGCGAAGCGCGCGAGCTGCTCTTCCTTGCTGATATGGAGGAAGAATTTGAGGATCGTGGTTCCGCTCCGGACCAGCAGGGCCTCGAAGTCGCAAATCTCCTGGTAGCGCCGGGTCCAGGTCGCTTTGTCGATGAGCTTGTGGACCCGGGTCACCAGCACGTCCTCGTAATGCGAACGGTTGAAGATCGCGATTTCCCCCCGTCCCGGAGCGTGGGGATGGACGCGCCACAGGAAATCGTGCGCGACTTCGGGCGCCGTCGGCTGCTTGAAGCTCGCGACATGCACGCCTTGCGGATTGAGGCCGCTGAAGACGTGCTTGATCGTGCCGTCCTTGCCGCCGGCGTCCATCGCCTGCAGCACGATCAGGACCGAGTGCTTGTGCTCGGCGTAGAGCAGATTTTGCTCGTGGGCGAGCTTGGCGCGGCTGTGTTCCGTCGCCTCCTTGGCGATCGCCTCGGATTCGTGCTCGCCGGTGAACGACGGATCGAGCTTCTTGAGCCGCAGCTTTTCGCCCGGTTTGACGCGGAACTTCTTCTGATAATCCAAGGTTTCGAGCCTCCCTCGCCTGTAGCCGCGGTCGTCGACTGCGTCTACAGCCAGCGGCGGGACTCTAGCCGCGCTCCATCAGCCCGTCGAGAGACGGGCGTCCTTCCGGACGCCCCATGCAGCGCCGCTGGACGCGGTCATCGACCGCGTCTACAGCCAGCGGCGCCGCTCTATTGTGATAGTAAAATGACGGTCGAATCAACTTGGCCTACACAGGAAATGGAGAATTGACGCCAACGGTTGGCGAAGCAGGCGTGCAAGGGCGCCCGATCGGGTTCAAGATTCTCGGCGGCGTCCTTCCGATCAGGCCGCGCGAGGCGCTGCGCGACGCCTTCGCTGGCGTGACGCTCGCCTCGATGAACATTCCGCAGGTGCTCGGCTACACCCGAATCGCTGGGACCCCCGTCGTCACCGGCCTTTACACCGTTCTCCTGCCCCTCATCGCCTTCGCCGTCTTCGGCTCGTCGCGCCACCTGGTGGTGGCTGCTGATTCGGCCACCGCTGCGATCTTCTCGGGCGCGCTCTCCCCCATGGCGCCGGTGGGCGGCGACCGGTACATGGCGCTGGTCGGCATGCTGACGCTGGAGACGGCCGCCCTGCTTCTGCTCGCGCGCCTCCTCAAGGCCGGCTTCCTCGCCGATTTCCTGTCGCGCACGGTGCTGGTCGGGTTCCTGACCGGGGTCGGGGTGCAGGTCGGCGTCGCGATGCTCGGCGACATGCTCGGGGTCGCCGTGGCCTCCCGCCATACCGTGGTCCAACTATGGGAGGTCGTGCGGGCGGCGCCGTCGGCGGACGGCCGGGTCGTGGCCTTGTCGATCTTCGTCGCCGCGAGCATTCTCCTCGCCCGCCGGTTCGCGCCCCGCTTTCCGGCGCCGCTGGTTCTGGTTGTCGGCTCAATCGCGGCCAGCGCCTGGCTCAATCTGGCCGAGCGCGGGTTTGCGGTCATCGGCCCGGTGCCCGGGGGGCTGCCGTCGTTTAAATGGCCGAACGTGAGCTGGGGCGATACGCTGGCGCTGCTGCCGGTCGCCGCCTCGTGCTTCGTCATGATCATCGCCCAGAGCGCGGCGACGGCGCGCATTTATGCCGTGAAGGACAGGGAGCGCGTCGACGAAAACGCCGACATCCTCGGACTCTCGGCCGCCAACGCCGCCGCGGCGCTCAGCGGCGCCTTCGTGGTCAATGGCAGCCCGACCCAGACGGCGATGGCGGAAGGGGCGGGCGCGCGGAGCCAGGTCGCGCAGCTCGTCTTCGCCGCCGTCGTGGTCCTCGTATTGCTGTTCCTGACCGGCCCGCTGCAGCACCTGCCGCGCTGCGTTCTGGCGAGCATCGTGTTCACCATCGCCGTCGGCATGCTCGACATTCAGGGCCTCGGCGCCATCAAGCGCGAAAGCCGGGGCGAATTTCTTCTGGCTTTGTTCACCGCCGCGGCGGTGCCGGCGATCGGCGTCGAGCAGGGCATCCTGCTGGCGATCGCGGCCTCGCTCGTGCGCCACGTCCGACACAGCTACCGGCCGCACACGATGGTGCTCGTCCCCGGCGCGCCGGAGCGGTGGGAGCCTGCCGCTCGGGGCCTCACGACCGATCCCGGCCTCATCGTCTACCGGTTCGGCGCCGACCTCTTCTACGCCAACGCCGACCGGTTCGCCGACGAGGTGCGAGGCCTCGTCGCCGGCGCGCCGGAGCCGGTCCGATGGTTCGTCGTCGATTGCGCCGCGGTCTTCGACGTCGACTATACCGCCGCCCGGACGGTCCGCGACCTCATCAGCGAATTGACGAGCGCCAGGGTCGGCCTGGTGCTGGCGCGCGTCAACGCCTTCCTGCGCTCGGATCTGGTGCGCCACGGCGTCGCCGCGGCGGTCGGCGAGGACCGGATCTTCGACACCCTGCACGAGGCGCTGGCTGCGGTCAGCGCCGGCGGGCGCCTCGCGGGCGGCCCGAAGAGTGCGCTCGCCGGTTAGCTGTTCAGTCGGCGGCGTTCACCGCGCCACATGGGCCACGGGCGACGCGGAATCCGCGGCCGGGTCCTGTCCTTCATGGCTTGGAGCGGGTTCCGCCAGCTCCACTTTATGCGCCTCCTCCAGGCATTTTCGCACCGCCTCATGAAGTGAAGTCGCAACATCGGTACGGCCGGTAATTCCCTGCGCCGATCGATCCCCCTGCGGCGCATCGTCCGGCTCCCAGAACCCGATCACGATCGGGGAGTGCGGAAATCGTTGTTGGATTCGGCGCAAAAGGTAGCGCATATGCGGCGGGCTGCCGATAAGCTCGACGTAGGTGACGCACACCATTGCGACACCGGTTGGGTCGAGCCCGCCGATCCCCGACCTGGACGACGCGTCACGCGGCGCCGCTTGCGCGCCCAGCCCATGCTTGCGCAGCAACTGCGCCAGCATCGCCGCCGCGACGCCGTCGAGGGCGCCGCGCCCTGGAACGCAAAGCACGCTTCGTTCGGTGCGCCAGATTTCGGGTAGATGCGAGTCCTCCTGGACATGTTCTTCCGGCGCCGGTTGGGAAGAAGTCTCGCGTTCCGGGCGGGCGACGCCCGCGACCTCGACCACCGCCGCCTTGGCTTGCTTATCGGTGAGCACCGGGTCGAGGTCATCGTGCGGTTCAAGATCCTGGATCAGTCCAAGCATTTCCTCCTGGATTTTTTCAAGCTGGGCATCCTGCACCACTCCGCGCGATATATCGCTGGCGACCAGCCGCAGCGCCTTCAATGCGATGTCATCGTAGTACGAGGAAAGGGCGCGCCCTTTCAGCAGCGTCTCCGCTTGCTCCAATATTTCGTCCGGGTCGCCGGCTAGCAATCTCTGGTAGAGGGCCTCGACCGGCGTCAAGGCAGGGCGATCGCCGAGAAGCACATCGAAAAATTCAAGATGCCGGACATGGCGTCCCACAACGACCAGACACAGTGTAAGCGGCGTGGACAAGATCAGGCCGATGGGTCCCCAGATCCAGCTCCAGAAGATGGCGACGATTATGACCGCCGTCGGCGACAGGCCGGTGCTGCTGCCGTAGAGCACCGGCTCCAGGACTTGCCCGGTTACGCCCTCGGCGATGATGAAAAGCCCAGCCGTCCAGAGCGCAGTGGACCAGCCGGGATCGACCGCGGCGGCGAGCGCAATGGGAAGCAAGGCGGCGGTGATCGACCCGACATAGGGAACAAAGCGGAGCAGCGCGGCGAGAAGTCCCCAAAGCACCGGGCTTGGCAAGCCGATGAAAAACAGACCAACGCCGACAAACAGCCCAAAGCATGCGTTGATCGCAGCTTGGGTCAAAAAATACCTGGTCAGGCGTTGCGTTGCATCGTCGATGGCGAGAGTGGTTCGATGAAGATCGTTGGAGCCGAAGAGGCGTATCAGCCGATCCCGAAGATCCTCCTGCCGGACGAGTATGAATATCGTGACGATGAGAACGATCGCGAGCGTTGCGAGGGGAGAGAGAATTGGCTCCAGAATCTCGCGACCTGTTTCGAGGTAGCTGGTCGACGAAGATTCGATCACGACCGGCATCGGCGGCTGTCCCGGCGCGGCGTTGCCGAACGAGCCGTGCGCCGGGGCCGGGAGTTCGTGCAGCGTGCCGAGACGACTGGTCACCTGGGCGATCAGGCTGTTGATCACTCGATGAACCGACTCGATCTTGTCGTTCACGGTCGACAGATATTGCGGCAAGTTCCCGATGAGGGCCTTGATTTGCGAGCCGATGATCGCGCCGACCAACAATATGACCGCCAGCGCCACGACCACCGCGAGGATGACGGCGACGACCTTCGGCAGCCGGGCGCGCTGCAGCAACTTCACGATAGGCGCGAGAAAGAAGCTGAGAAAGATCGCCAGAGTTATCGGGATGAGCACATCCCGCGCGAAGTAGAGCGCCGAGACGACAACGACGCCGGTCGCCAACCCCAGCAAAGCCTCGGGCCTCGGAGTCTCAGCGGACGGTACTTTCACCTTTGGTAATCCCGCCAAACCGAGAGGGTCATTGGCCATCGGTAACGATCTACCACTTCCGGCGGCGAGAGCTGCGCCCGCCCCCTAACGCCGAACCCAAGGTCTTCGTTCCCAAAACGAACTCAAGCGCTTGCCGCCCGGTTCAACCAACACGCTCGCGCGGCCTAGTGGCCGCCTATGTCTGCCCGATATGCTTGGATGAAGCAAATTCGCACGACAGGTCGCGCTCAAGGCTCGACTTGGCCCCGGCGCGGCGCCGGACTTAAGATTGGGGGCGGTCCGCAAGTGGGATCTGACCGCGACGGGACCGCCCTCGCTGATATGGACGCACGATGAACATCACCGTCATTGGGGCAGGGGCGATCGGCGGCCATATCGCGGCCAGGCTCGCCGCGGCCGGCGAGAGCGTCACCGTGGTCGCGCGCGGCGAGCACCTAAAGGCGATCGGCGCGCGTGGCCTCAAACTCAAGGAGGGCGGCGAGGAGATCGTCGCCCGGGTCGAGGCGACCGACCGCATCGCCGAAGTCCGCCGTCCCGATCTCGTCGTGCTCGGGGTCAAGGCGCACCAGCTCGCGCCGATCGCAGCCGACGTCGCCTCGATCCTCACGCCTGAGACGATGGTGCTCACGACCCAGAACGGCATCCCGTGGTGGTATTTCTTCAAGCACGGCGGCCCTTACGAGGGCCATCGGCTCGAGAGCGTCGATCCCGGCGGCGTCATCGCCGGCCATCTGCCGGTCGACGCAATCATCGCCGGCATAAGCTATCAGGCGGCGGAGATCGAAAGCCCGGGCGTCATCCGGCATGTCGAGGGCCATCGCCTGCCGCTGGCCGAAATCGACGGCTCGAAGAGCGCCCGCGTCGCGGCGCTCGCCGAGCTCTTTTCGCGCGCGGGCTTCAAGTCGCCGGTCCTGAGCGACGTCCGCACCGAAATCTGGATGAAGCTCTGGGGCAATCTCACCTTCAATCCGATCAGCGCGCTCGCCCGCGCGACGCTCGAGGACATTTGCCGTTTTCCCCCGACCCGGGCGCTTGCCGCGGCGATGATGGGGGAAGCGCAAACCGTCGGCGAGGCGTTCGGCATCCGCTTCCGTCTGCCGATCGACAAGCGCATCGCCGGCGCCGAGGCCATCGGGCCGCACAAGACCTCGATGCTGCAGGACATCGAGCACGGCCGGGCGATCGAGATCGACGCGCTGCTCGGCTCGGTCATCGAGCTCGCCCGCCTCGCCAGTGTCCCGACGCCGCATCTCGACGCCGTCTATGCGGCGACGAAACTCCTGGGCGAGACAGTCGCAGGGAGCGGGGGCGGAGGCGGAGGAGGCAAGTCATCATGAGCGCACACCGAACATTGAGAGACCTCATCGCGTCGGGGAAGGACGAGGCGGTCGCCATCGCCGGCCATGACGCGCCGCCGCTGACCTACGCGGCCTTGCGCGCGCTCGTCGATGGCGCCGTCGCCAAGCTGAACGAGCTTGGCGTCGGCCGCGGCGACCGCATCGCCATCGTCCTCCCCAACGGACCGGAGATGGCGGCCGCGTTTCTTTCCGTCGCCGCCGCCGCGACCGCGGCGCCGCTCAACCCCGCCTATCGGCAGGATGAGTTCGAGTTCTACCTCGGCGATCTCAACGCCAAGGCGCTGATCGTCGAAGTGGGCAGCGAATCGCCGGCGCTGGACGCGGCGCAGAAGCTCGGCGTCGGGCTGATCTCGCTGATGCCCGAGCCTCACGCGGGAGCGGGCGCATTCCGGCTTTGCGGCGACGCCGGACATGCCGCCGCCCGGCCCGGNNGCCGATAACATCGCCTCAAGCCTCGAGCTTTCCGACCGCGATCGCGCCCTCAACGTGATGCCGCTCTTTCACATCCACGGGCTGATCGCCGGCCTCGCCGCGCCGCTGTCGCGCGGCGGCGCCGTGTTCTGCACGCCCGGTTTCAACGCGCTCAAGTTCTTCGCCGAAATGGAGGCGGCGAAGCCGACCTGGTACACGGCGGTGCCGACCATGCATCAGGCGATCCTGACCCGCGCCGGGCGCAACAGCGACATCATCGCCCGCCATCCGCTGCGGTTCGTGCGCTCCTCGTCGGCGTCGCTGCCGCCGAAGGTCATCGGCGAGCTCGAGGCGGCGTTCCACGCCCCGGTGATCGAGGCCTACGGCATGACCGAGGCGGCGCACCAGATGGCCTGCAATCCTTTGAACGGCGTGCGCAAGCCCGGATCGGTCGGCCTCGCGGCGGGCCCGGAGATCGCCGTCATGGACGAAGCGGGCGCGCTCTTGGGCCGAGGCGAGATCGGCGAGGTGGTCATTCGCGGCGACAATGTCACCTTGGGCTACGACAATCACCCGAAAGCCAACGCCGAGGCGTTCGTCAACGGCTGGTTCCGCACCGGCGATCAGGGCGTCATCGACGCCGAGGGCTATCTCACGCTGACCGGACGGCTGAAGGAGATCATCATTCGCGGCGGCGAGAAAATCAGCCCGCGCGAGGTCGACGAGGCGCTGATGGACCATCCCGCCGTC
>PLUH01000131.1:0-279 GCA_003164825.1 Hyphomicrobiales bacterium | reverse complement strand
CAGGACCTGCACGGTTTCGTCGGCCAGCGCCTGGCGGCCTTCAAGACGCCGCGCAAGATCGTGCTTCTCGCCGAAATCCCCAAAGGCGCAACCGGCAAGCTGCAGCGGATCGGGCTGGCGCAAAAGCTTGGGCTGGGTTAAGCGGCGGCGCAACGCCTTCGATGGATGCCACTGTCACCCTCGCGAATGCGGGGGTCCAGAGCCGCCGCCCGTTCGCCTTTCTGGATGCCCGCGTCCGCGGGCATGACAAGCAGCGACTGTCACCCCCGCGAAAGCGGG
>PLUH01000323.1:6023-6234 GCA_003164825.1 Hyphomicrobiales bacterium | reverse complement strand
GGCGCTGAGGGCGGAAAATGTCGCCATCGCGCGTCGAGCGGGGAGTGATAGCGACGCTCCCGCCTATGGACATCCAAATCGATCAGTGCGAAAAACCGCGTCGAACGTTGACCTGCGCCGAGGCGCGGCGATCGACGACAACGCCGGAAACGTGCCGGTTGCAATGCGGGGGCCGTTACCGGATAGACAGCCCGAAATCGCGTGAAGCCCG
>PLUH01000323.1:0-6001 GCA_003164825.1 Hyphomicrobiales bacterium | reverse complement strand
GGGCCTGGCGGCGCGTCGGTAGCGCCTCCCTCACCGACGCCACGCTGAAATCGGCCGGCCGGCGCCCGTCGACCCCCTATTCGCCAGTTCTTCGCCTTAACGACAATCAGAGATGCATGACATGAGCGGCCCCTCGACTTACGTTCCCAAAAGCGCAATCGGGCGTTGGTTCGAATCGCGTCTTCCCTTGATGGGCTTGGTTCATTCCTCGTTNNTCGCGCAGATCGTCACCGGCGTTGTGCTCGCCATGCACTATATCCCGTCCGCGACCGAGGCATTCTCGTCCGTCAACGACAGAATCATGCGGGACGTCAACTACGGCTGGATGATCCGCTACATGCACTCGAACGGCGCGTCGCTCTTCTTTCTCGCCGGTTATATCCATATGTTTCGCGGCCTCTACTACGGCTCCTTCAAGCCGCCGCGCGAGGTGCTTTGGATTATCGGAGTCATCATCTACTTCCTGATGATGGCGACAGCATTCATGGGCTACGTTCTGCCCTGGGGATCGATGAGTTTTGCGGGCGCGACCGTCATCACCAACCTCACTTCGGCGATCCCGCTAGTCGGAAACTCGATTGCCCACTGGCTATGGGGCGGATTTGCGGTCGGCGGACCGACGCTGAACCGCTTCTTCTCGCTTCATTACCTCCTGCCGTTCATCATTGCCGCGTTCGTGGGGCTCCATATCTGGGCTCTCCACGTCGCCGGGCAGAACAACCCTGACGGCGTAGAAGTGAAAGACGTGGAGCGCGACACGGTCGCCTTCACCCCTTATGCGACGATCAAGGACGTGTTCGGGCTCTCGGTCTTTCTGATCCTCTACGCCTGGCTGGTCTTCTACATTCCCAACTATCTCCTCGATGCCGACAATTCGAATATCGCCAATCCGCTGGCGACCCCGGCGCACGTCGTGCCGGAATGGTACTTGCTGCCGTTCTACGCAATGCTGCGCGCAATCCCGAACAAACTCATGGGCGTGATCGTGCTGTTCTCTGCGATCGTCGTGCTTGCCGTCATTCCCTGGCTCGACCGGTCGCCGGTCAAGTCCGCGAAATATCGGCCGGCCTACCGCTTTTTCTTCTGGGTGTTCGTCCTGATCTGCATCGGTCTCGGCTATCTAGGTTCGCAAGAGCCGACGGAGGGGCTCGCGTTGATCGCGCGCATTTTCACTTTCGGCTACTTCGCCTTTTTCCTCATCATCATGCCTGTTCTGAGCTTTACCGAGAGGACGAGGCCGATCCCGACGTCGATCGCCGACGCGGTGCTGACCAAGACAAAGACTGCGGCGGTCACAGCCGGCTGATGCGCGACCGCCCCCGAGGAATTCCGACAATGATCCGTGTCAAGTTCTCAGCCCTCGCCTTCGCGGCCATGGCGCTCATCGCGGCGAGCGCGCTTGCGGCGCTCGCTCAGGACGAGGCCGACCAACCAAAGCCGCCTCGTCAGGACTGGACCTTCTCCGGCATGTTCGGCATTTACGACAAGGCGCAGCTCCAGCGCGGATTCCAGGTGTACAAGGAAGTCTGCAGCACCTGTCACGCGCTGAGCATTCCTTTCCGCACCCTCGCCGATCCTGGCGGTCCGGGGTTCACCGAGGATCAGGTCAAGACGCTCGCCGCCACTTACGAAGTCACCAACGCCGAACCCAACGAGAAAGGCGAAATCTTCAAGCGTCCTGCCACGCCGGCCGACCTCATTCCTCGTCCGGAGGCCTATCCGAACGATCAGGCCGCCGCCGCGACGTTGGGCAAGGCGCCCCCGGACATGGCGTTGCTCGCCAAAGCGTTGAAATATGAGCGCGGTTTTCCATGGTTCGTGTTCGACGCGCTGCCGGGCCTGGAATATCAGGAGATGGGGGCGGATTACATCCACGCGATCCTGACCGGCTATACAAAGCCCGACGACCTGCAATGGAACCTATACTACCCCGGGCACAAGATCGCGATGCCCCAGCCGATCACCAACGGCGCGGTCGACTACAAGGATGGCACGCCGCCGACTCTGGACAATTACGCGAAGGATATTGCGGCGTTTCTGAGTTGGGCGGCTGAACCCAACCTTACCGAGCGTAAGAGAATCGGCCTTCGGGTGATGATCTTCCTCTTCGTGTTCGCGACCCTGCTTTACTTGACCAAGAAGCGGATCTGGGAGTGGGTGCACTAGAGGGTCCTGACGCGGCGCGTTGGCTCTGAACGTGGCTCAGCTCCGGGCGGTTTCGGCGCGGGGCAACCGTTCGATCCTACGGTTGTGGCGGCGTCGAGGGCGGCGCGCCGCGATCGATGGCGGCGCCGCGCTCAGGAATAACTCGGCTCGTCGAAAAGGGGCGCCCATGGCCAAAGCGATTGTCGGAGTGATCGGTGGCTCGGGCGTCTATCATCTTCCCGGCCTGACCGACCTGCGGGAAGAGCAAATCGCGACCCCGTGGGGCGATCCTTCCGACTCGCTGCGCTTCGGACGCGTGGGGCCGACGCAGGCGGTGTTCCTTGCGCGCCACGGCCGTGGCCATCGGTTCTCGCCTTCGACGATCAATTATCGCGCCAATATCGACGCGCTGAAGCGGGTCGGCGTCACCGACATCATCGCTCTTTCCGCCTGCGGATCGTTCCACCGCGACCTCTATCCCGGCATGTTCGTGATGATCGATCAGATCGAGGACCGCACCTATCGGCGCCAGACGAGCTTCTTCGGCGACGGTTGCGTCGCCCATGTCTCGATGGCGCATCCGATCGCTCCGCTGCTGCGCCGGCGGCTCGTCGCTGCGGCTCAAGCCGAGAGCGTCCCCTGCCGCGATGGCGGAACGTACGTTTGCATCGAAGGTCCGCAGTTTTCGTCCCTGGCCGAGTCGCTCGGTTTCCAGGCGCGCGGCGCCGATGTCATCGGCATGACCGGCGCGACCGAGGCGAAATTGGCGCGCGAAGCGGAAATCTCCTACGCGTCGATCGCCATGGTCACGGATTACGACTGCTGGCATGAGGAGCATGGCGCAGTCGACGTCGCCGCGGTGATCAAGGTCATGGCCGACAACGCAGATCGGGCGAGCGCGGTTGTCGGGCGCACGCTGCGCGACCTTCCGGCCGAGCACGAGGCCTGTCCGATCGGATCGGACCGCTCGCTCGAGTTCGCCCTCATTACCCAACCTCCCTATCGCGATCCCGAACTCGTGAAAAAGCTCGACGCGGTCGCCCGACGCGTGCTGCACGGCGCGTGAACGTTGTCGCAAGGCGCGTCCACCGTCGCGCCTCATGCGAGCCTCTGCGGCTTGCGTGACTTCCGGCATTCAAACTAAATGAGTGCGCCGAGCCGAGTTTTGTGCAGCGATTGTCGCTCGACGATCTCTGGGACCTCGAGGGATCGATGATCAAAGATGCGTTCGAGCGCTTGCTGTTCGCGGGCCGATTTCTCCTGGCCCCGCTTTATCTGGCGCTCGCCATCAGCTTGGTCGCTTTGATTTTCAAGGCTGGCCTGCATCTCTACCAACTCCTGACTGAACTCCCGACCATGAGCGACGAAGAGGTCCTCCTGTCGGATTTGGCGATCGTCGACCTGACGCTGACGGCGTCGCTCGTGGTTATCGTATTTCTCTCCGGCTACTCGAATTTTGTCGCGCCCGTCGTCCAGCGTGAAGGCGACGGGAGGCCGCATTGGATCGCGGCGATCGACTTTAGCGAACTGAAGCTCAAGCTGATGGCCTCGATAGTCGCCATTTCGGCGATCAAGCTGCTTGAGGGCTTCATGGATCTCTCAAACCATAGCGACCGCGAGTTGTATTGGCTGGTGGGCATTCACCTGACCTTTGTCGCCTCGACGCTGTTTCTGGCGCTCGCCGATCGATTCACCCACCACACGCGCGCCTCGGGCGGCGGCGCTGGGGGCGTGTAGTCGGCGGCTTATTTCAGTCGCATGACTTTCATTCCTGGGCCGGGCGTTCGGGCGCGCGGGGAGGGCCGCGAATCGAAAGACCGGCCAACTGTCGCGCCTTTGGACCGAAGCCTTCAACGCGCTGCGGTCTTCACGATTTTGTAAGCCGGCTTTGAAAAGGTCTTTTGGCGCCGCCAACGGATTGCTAAGGATCAGGCCATGCAGGGTCGTCTTTTCGGGCGGACGCAATCGGTGGGCCTGGCGCTTGGCGCGGCCCTCCTCGCGGCCGACTGCGCCGGTCCGTCCGCGCCTTCGGCCGTCGGGCCCGGCCAGAATCTTTCGACCGGCGTCACCTCGATCGACGGCGCCAATGTCGCGCTCGCCTCGTTCGAGAACTCGGCTTTCCCCTATCATGGTCTGATCCCGAACTATCAGGAGACGGGCAAGACCCGGCCGTTCCTCGATGTCGACGACAACGGCCGGCTTGGCCATTCCTCGCCGCGGGGGGGGATCCATTGGGAGGACCAGACCTACAGCGACCGCAGCGTGCTCCTCGCGGCGCCGCAGTCCTTCGATCCCTCCCGGCCGGGCGTGATCATCGTTTTCTTCCATGGCAACATGGCGACGCTGTCGCGCGACGTCATCGCCCGCCAGCAGATCGTGCGCCAGCTCGCTGATTCGGGCCTCAACGCGGTGCTGGTGGCGCCGCAGCTCGCGGTCGACGCGCAAGATTCGAGCGCCGGGCGGTTCTGGTCGCCGGACGGATTCGCCGCCTTCCTCGGCGAGGCGCAGACAAAGCTCGGCGAGCTCTATCCCAACGCGCGCGGCGCGTTCCGCCGCATGCCGGTGGTCATCGTCGCCTATAGCGGCGGCTACCTGCCGGCGGTCTATTCGCTCGCCGTCGGCGGCGATCAGGGCCGCATCCGCGGCGTGGTGCTGCTCGACGCGCTCTACGGCGAGCGCGACAAGTTCGTGCGCTGGGTCGAGGGGCCGGGGCGCAACGCCTTCTTCGTCAGCGCCTACTCGACCTCCTCGCGCGAGGGCAACGAAGCGATCCGCGCGGAGCTCGAGGCCGACGGGGTACCGACCGTGAGCGGCCTGCCGGCGACGCTCACGCCGGGCGTCGTCGCCTTCGTCGACGCCGGGTCGGTCGACCACAACGACTTCGTCACCTCGGCCTTCGGCGGCACGCCGCTGCGCGACATCATCTCCCGCATCGGCGGGTAGCGGCCGCGGCGGCCCGGCCCGGCGGCCAGCAGCCATGCCGGCTTTCCAAGCCACGGCCAAATTTAGCCAAATCCAGCAAAATCCGGCCAAGCGCGGGCAAAGACAATCAAAGAAAAAGGCTTGCATTTGCTTGGATTCCCTTGTCCGAAATGAGCCTTTCCAATGAGTTGCACTGACCCCTGGGCCATTTTTTCTTTCTTGGCCTTTGCGGGACTGCGATCCGGCGACGTTTGTCGGCGTCATCGAACGCAGGGTGTCGAGGTCAGGGATCATGGCCGTGAGATCCTATCACGGCTTCTGATTTTCAGGAAGAAATTGCTCCAGAATTTTCGTCCGCGAGAACTTGCAGGGAGCATCGGCGGAGCGGTCACGCGACCGCCCTTTGCCGGCCGATTTGAGCCTCCGGGCGCCGGTGTTAAGCTTTGATCGTGCGCGTGGCCGAAATCCAGCATGGCAAGGCCGATCTTTGTCGCGAGGTTCTAGACGACCTTCCGCAGTGGTTCGGCATTGCTGACGCCAAGCCGCTTACATTGCCGCCGCGTCGGANNACACTCCCTTTGCCGCAGAAATTTACGTCATGGGCGTCAAACGTAGATTCCATCGGCAGGGGATCGGTCGCGCCCTGATCGACGAGGCGTTGCAATTCTGCGGCAGGCAAGGAGTTCAATTCCTCACAGTGAAGACGCTCGCGCCCTCGCATCCCGACCCACACTACGAGGCTACGCGGAAATTCTACGAGGCTGCCGGTTTCCGTCCTGTAGAAGTCTTTCCCACACTCTGGGGCTCATCCAATCCGTGCCTGCTGATGGTCAGGTCACTGTAGGCCGCCCAAGCGACGTGCATGTGCATCCTATCGCAGCGCAACCTTGGAGAGGGCCGACGATGCTCACGGGCGCTTGGCTTGGCTTTTTGG
>PLUH01000009.1 GCA_003164825.1 Hyphomicrobiales bacterium | reverse complement strand
CCCCGCCACGGCTAGCTTCGAACCAATTTTGCGCGAGAGCTACGGCCACGCGCGGGCGAGCGAGGGTGGCTTTCGAGCCGCCCTTTTTTGTGCCCGGTGCGTTCCCGAAGCTGCAACCGGCTCGGCGGTAAACGTGGGCGCCACGCACGCGACGCGTGCCAACGTTCTTGCTACGTTTTCGATCACCGAGCTACGGCTCCGGCTGCCCTGCGACGGCGCCGTGGTCCTATCAGCGGCCGGTTGATCGCCAAATTGTTCGGGGGTAACGTCCTCCTACAACGGCGAGGTCTCAGAGGCCGGTTCACCGACGACGCTCTCGCCAGCTTGGCCCGTGATTTCAATGCCATGAAAACCACCGCCACCGCGTATGGAGGCTGTGATGACCAAGATGATCGACACGCTGAAGGCCGCGATCGAGGCCGAAAGAGCCAAACTGCTTGCCGAACTTCCGCAAGCGGCTGAACCGCGGTTGTCCGCGATCCGCAGGGAGATCGAGGCTCGCGAATTGCTGCTCGCGCGAATCAACCGGTCGCGAGCCGCCTGACCGCTCGCGCCGCAATTACAGACCGCGCCGCCCAGTCGCTTCGGCCGCCTTGGGCGCCTCAAAGCGGAATTGTGATGTCGAGCGGAACGCCATCCCGAGACATCTCGAACTGCGCACTATGGTGGAGCGCGGCGGCATTCACCGCGGCAGTTAGGTCGGCTAAAGAATTGACCGGCGTCCCATCGACAGAAAGCAATACGTCGCCCTCCATTATCCCCGCCTTGGCCCCAGCGTCGCCTGCGAGTACACTGCGGACGATCAGACCACGGTGGGAGTCGATTTTGAGCGCTGCTGCAGATCCCGGCGAAACGGGAACGAATACGACGCCGAGGCGTGAGCCCTGATGCGCGATGCGAGACGGCGGCCCTGACGGGCTTGGAGGTGGGGGGACGATCGTAGCGTCAACAGGAGTTTGGGGCGGCGGACTGTTGCAGCCGCAAAGTGCGAAAAGCGCGACAGCGCCGAGAAACTTTCGCATAATCTCTCGCCCCGCTCTTGAGGGAGCTTTTTGTTGCGTGCAGGGCCCCTTACGTCAAGGTCAATTGGGCGCCACTCACCACGGGAGGAGACCTTGACCACGTACATCGCGCTGTTCAACCTGACCGAAGCTGGCATCAAGGCGGCCAAGGATTCGCCGCATCGGCTCGACGCCGCCAAGAAACTACTGGCCGATTTGGGCGCGAGATGAGCAGTTTTACATGGTGTTGGGCGAGTTCGACTTTGTTCGAATCTGCGAGGCTCCGGACGACGCCGTCATGGCGCGTTACGTCCTGCAGCTCGGGGCCCTCGGCTTCGTACGCACGAAGACACTGAAGGCTTTCCCGCAGCCCGCTTATCGAGAAATTGTCCGCTCGCTCGCCTGAGCCGCGTTGCTCGCGTGGACGCGCCGTGGTCTCCGATAAGACGTGCACGCTAACCATCGCCGTGGCGGCGTCTCGCGAAATGCGACTGCTGACCGACATCCGCCACGATTGCGTGCGATCGTTCTCGCGCGGCAACGATCATGCAACAACCGGCGATGTTCAAGGGATTGTCGATGAGCTTCCGCTCCTCGGAACTTAAAGCGGCAGCGCGAACTATCCGACCGGATGACTGCCGCTCGCGCCTGACGGTGCGCTGCTGTCGGCGGGGAGCATTCTCCTGAGAGAGGAGTCCCCGCGATGATAGTTGTCCGCCGAGGGTTGCACCATCGTGTCCGAGCTCGAGCAACTCATCTCCGAGGAGCGCAATCTGACGCCGCGCAGAAGCTGGTGCTCAACATGCTCACTACCGCAAGCATGATTCCCTCAGGCGAGTGCTACCAGAGCCTCGTGGTCTATCTCAAACCGACCAACATGAAACTCGCCGGCCGGGCGACGCTTATCGTGACGCAGGCGACGGGTCGCANNGTCAAGCTCGCGATCCTGATTGCGCTTACGGCATGCCTCTCGAACACGCGAAGGTGGCCTTTGAAAGCGCGGGCGGGTTTTCTCCGTAAGGCGATCGCGTAGCGCTAGCCGGCCGAGGGAATCGGCCGGTCATACAGGAGGCGCGCCATGTTGAGGGCATTGGTAGCCGGACTGGCTCTGGTGGGGTTGGNNGAGAACCAGATTGTCTATTGGTCCGGCCTGCCCAGTTGGAAGAACCAGACGCTCACCCCCAACCCTGACGCCGTCTACCTGATGCCCTTCTTCAATACGCGCTCGGGTCCGATGGTGCTTGAGATTCCGCCCGCCAGCGACGAGGGCTCGATTGCCGGCAGCGTCGACAATCTCTGGCAGGCGCCCCTTGAGGACGTGGGCCCGGACGGGGTCGACAAAGGCAAGGGCGGCAAGTTCCTGATTCTGCCGCCGGGCTATAAGGACAAGGTCCCTAAGGGTTACATCGCGCTTTCCTCCGAAACCTATGGCGGTTTCGCCCTGCTGCGCTCCATCCTCAGGGGCGGGGCTGATGCCGACATCGCTAAAGCCGTCGCCTACGGCAAGCGGGTCAAACTCTATCCTCTAGCTCAAGCCTCAAACCCACCTGCAACAGTGTTGGTGAACGCAACAGATGTCGTGTTCGACGGCACAATTCCCTACGATCTCAGTTACTTTCAGTCGCTCGATCGTATTGTCCAGACCGAGCCCTGGCTGGAAAGGGACAAAGCGATGATTGACCAGCTCAAGTCCCTTGGAATCGAGAGGGGCAAGCCGTTCAGTCCCGACCCTAAGATGAAGGAGATGCTCGAAAGCGGCGCTCGTGAAGCCAACGCATGGCTCGACGCCCGATTGGAGACGCTCCTTTCACCTCCGTACTTTGAAGCGACCCACTGGGCGTTCCCGGCTTCGTCTGAAGCGGTCAAAGAAGTGGTCGACGGCATGTCCACCGGCTTCGCAAAACCCGACAGCTNNGCCTTCATCGGCATCAAGCATCTGGAGGCCGGACAGCTCTACCTGATGGCTCTTAAGGATAAGGACGGCAATGCGCTGGATAAGGCCAGCAGCTATCACCTTGCCGTGCCGGCGAAGGCTCCAATCACCCAGTACTGGTCGGCGACGACATACGACAGAGCCACCCACGCCTTCATCCGCGGCATGGAGCGATTCAGTCGTTCCTCNNCTTCGGACCGAGAAATCACGACGGCGAGGAGACAAATTGGATCCCCACAAACGGTGAGGGACAATTCGAGATCCTCTTTCGCTTCTACGGACCGAAGGAGCCGCTGTTTGAGAAAACATGGAAGCTGCCCGACATCGAAAAGGTCGCCTCCGCGGGGGAGAAATTCGAACCAACAGTGATTACCTGTCCCGTCACGCCAGAGAACTTCGTTCGCGCCGAGAGCGACCTCGATTTTGGCCGCATCGTCAAAGACGGCGACGCGTACCGCATGGATGTTTGAAAATTACAATGAGGCGGTGCCGCAGTGAGGAGAAACGCATTTCAACGCA
>PLUH01000238.1 GCA_003164825.1 Hyphomicrobiales bacterium | reverse complement strand
GCCGCGAACCGACGGAGGCGGAGCGCAAGCTCTGGTACGCTTTGCGCGATCGCCGAATGCAGACGCTGAAATTTCGCCGGCAAGCGCCGGTCGGTTTCTACATCGTCGACTTTCTCTGCATCGCTCATCGGCTCGTCGTTGAGGCGGATGGATCGCAGCACACTGAAAGCAAGCGGGACGCCGTGCGCGACGAATGGCTCACGCGGGAAGGCTACAAAATCTTGCGCTTCGGCAATCGCGACATTCTGACGGCGCGCGAAAGCGTGCTGGAGACAATCGCCGCCCCATGCGGTTTGCCGTGGTGAAGTACGCGCTTGCCCTCATCCGGCCGCGCTTCGCGCGGCCACCTTCTCCCGCAAGCGGGAGAAGGGAGCGGTGATCCGGCTTGAGCCGCGGTTCGCCGAATTGGCGGCGATGACGAATTTTTCGTTTTTGCGCGGGGCCTCGCATCCCGAGGAGATGGTCGCGCGTGCTGCCGAGCTTGGGCTTGCGGGAATTGGGATCGCGGATCGCAATACGCTCGCGGGCGTCGTGCGCGCGCATGTGTTCGCGCGCGAGAACGCCGGGACGATGGGCGCCACGCGCGTCGTTCCCGGCGCGCGGCTCGCCTTCGACGACGGCGCGCCGGACGTGCTCGCCTATCCGAAGGATCGCGCGGCTTACGGCCGGCTCTGCCGCATCCTGACCGCGGGAAACTTGCGCGCGCCCAAGGGCGAATGCCGGCTCCGACTGGATGACCTCGTGGAGCGGGGCGAAGGGCTGCAGGTCGTGGCTTTACCCCCCTTCTCCCCAAAGGGCGTCCGTCTCTCGCCGGGCTATGGGGAGAGGGGAATTCTCCTACGCCTGCGTGAAGCCTTCGGCCAGCGCCTGTGGATCGGCGCGAGTTTGACTTATGGCGAGCACATGCGCGGGGGGCTCGCGCGACGCGCGGCGCTCGCGCGCCAGGTCGGCGCGCCGCTGATCGCGACCAACGACGCGCTGATGCATGCGCCCGAGCGGCGCCCGCTCGCCGACGTCCTCGCCTGCATCCGCGAAGGCGCGACGCTCGAGGCCGCGGGGCGCCTGACCCAGGCCAACGCCGAGCGGCATCTCAAGGCCCCGGACGAAATGGCGCGGCTTTTCGCCGAGGCGCCGCAGGCGGTCGCGGAGACGATGCGTTTCCTCGACGGCCTCAAGTTCAGCCTCGATGAATTGTCGCATTGCTATCCCGAAGAGCTGCGCGAAGGCTATGCGACCGCCCAGGCCGCGCTCGAAGCCTTCGCCTGGGCAGGCGCGCGCAAGCGCTATCCCGACGGAATTCCCCAGCGCACGCGCGAGGCGCTGACCCATGAACTCACGCTGATCGCCTCGCTCGACTACGCGCCCTACTTTCTCACCGTGCATGACATCGTGCGCTTCGCGCGAGAGAAGGGCATCCTGTGCCAGGGCCGCGGCTCGGCGGCCAATTCCGCCGTTTGCTACTGCCTCTGGATCACCGAGGTCGATCCGGCGCGCTTCGATCTTCTGTTCGAGCGCTTCATCTCGCCCGAGCGCAACGAGCCCCCCGATATCGATGTCGACTTCGAGCACGAGCGGCGCGAGGAGGTGATCCAGTACATCTACCGGCGCTACGGGCGCGAGCGCGCCGGCCTCGCCGCCGCGGTGACGACCTATCGCACGCGCTCGGCGATCCGCGAGACGGCCAAGGTTTTCGGCCTGTCGGACGATGTCATCGCCGCCCTCAACGGGACCACCTGGGGCCAGGAATCGACCGCGGTCGGCGAGGATCGCGTGCGTTCGATCGGCCTTGACCCGGCCGATCCGACGCTCGCGCTTGCGCTCGAGATGGCGAAGGCGCTCATCGGCTTTCCGCGCCATCTCACCCAGCACAGCGGCGGCTTCGTCATCACCCGCGACCGGCTCGACGAAGTCGCGCCGGTGATGAACGCGGCGATGGAGGAGCGCACGACGGTCGAATGGGACAAGGACGATCTCGATGCGCTGGGCCTGCTCAAGGTCGATGTGCTTGCGCTCGGCATGCTGACGGCGCTGAGCAAGGGCTTCGAGCTTCTGGACCAGCATTACGGCCAGCGCCTGACGCTGGCGACCATTCCGCCCGAGGAGCCTCAGGTCTATGCGATGATCCAGCGCGCCGACACGATCGGCGTGTTCCAGATCGAAAGCCGGGCGCAGATGTCGATGCTGCCGCGGCTGAGGCCGGCGAATTATTACGATCTCGTGATCGAAGTCGCGATCGTGAGGCCCGGCCCGATCCAGGGCGACATGGTGCACCCCTATCTGCGCCGCCGGCAGGGTATCGAGGAGGTCTCCTATCCATCGCCGGAACTGGAGGCGGTCTTGAGCAAAACGCTCGGCGTGCCGCTGTTCCAGGAGCAGGCGATGAAGATCGCCATCGTCGCGGCCGGATTCACACCAGCGGAAGCCGATCGATTGCGCCGGGCGATGGCGACGTTCCGCCGGGTCGGCACGATCCAGACTTTTCAGAAAAAGATGGTCGAGGGCATGGCGGCCAAAGGCTATCCGCGCGACTTCGCCGAGCGCTGCTTCCGCCAGATCGAGGGGTTCGGCGAATATGGCTTTCCCGAGAGTCACGCGGCGAGCTTTGCGCTTCTGGTCTATGCCTCGTGCTGGATGAAATGCCGCTATCCGGACGTGTTCGCCGCGGCGATGCTGAACGCGCAGCCACTCGGCTTCTACGCCCCGGCGCAGCTCGTGCGCGATGCGCGCGAGCACGGGGTCGAAGTGCGCGAGGTCGACGTGAACCTGTCGGACTGGGACTGCACGCTGGAGCCTTTGCCCCCTCTCCCCGTGCACAGGGAGAGGGTTGGGGTGAGGGGCGGCGCTATCCTCTCCGACAAGGACGGCGCTGCCCCTCATCCGTCGCCTCCGGCGACACCTTCTCCCCTTGAACGGGGAGAAGGGGAGCGCCGCCTCCACCCCCGCCATGCCGAGATGGCGGCGCATATCCGCGCGACGCATGCGGTGCGCTTAGGTCTTAGGCAGATCGTCGGCGTCAAGGAGGAGGACATGCGCCGGCTCGTGGAGCGGCGGGTGCAGGCTTATGATTCCGTGCGCGACCTCTGGCTGCGCAGCGGCCTCACGTCCGCGGCGCTGGAGCGGCTCGCCGACGCCGACGCCTTCCGCTCGCTCGGCCTCGACCGGCGGCAGGCCTTATGGGCGGTGCGCGGCCTCGACCGGGTCGGCGACCAGGACGATCTGCCGCTGTTCGCGAGCCGCCCGGCGCGCGAAACCGAGCCGGACGCGCGGTTGCCGCCGATGCCGCTTGGCGCGCACGTGGTGGAAGATTACCGGCGCCTGTCGCTGTCCTTGAAGGCGCATCCGACGTCGTTCATGCGCGCGCGCCTCGCCGCGCGCGGAATCCTGCGCTCCGACGCGCTGCGGTCGGTCAGGAACGGCGAGCGGGTCACGGTCGCCGGCCTGGTGCTGGTGCGTCAGCGGCCGGGCACCGCCAAGGGCGTCATCTTCATGACGCTCGAGGACGAGACGGGGATCGCCAATGTCATCGTCTGGCCGAAGGCGTTCGAACGCCTGCGCGCGATCGTGCTCGGCGCCCGCTTCGTCGCCGTGACCGGCAAGCTGCAGAGCGAATCGGGCGTCATCCATATCGTCGCCGAGCGCATGGACGATCTGACGCCGATGCTCGGCATGCTGTCGGAGGCGGGCGCGACGATCGGCGCCCTCGCCCGCGCCGACGAGGTCCGCCGGCCGCAAATGACGATGGCGCAAAAGCGCCAGGGCAACCGATTCGCCAAGCCCCCGACGTTCGAGGATCCGCGCGCCCCGCCGCTCCTGCCGCTCGAAACGGCCGACGCGACGCAGGCGATGCCCGCGGGGCGCAATTTCCGTTGACGTTTAACGACGTAGAACCGAAATAGACAAGTCTGGGAACCGCTGGGCACAAGAATGCGATCCGCAAGCGCCTAGGACTTCGGATCAAGTGGGAGAGACGGATATGGCCGAACGGAAATCAGCTTTGAAGCGAGCCCCGGAGAGGCCTGAGCTTACGAGGCTTCTCGAGCGCGCAAAGACTGTCGTTGTCACGGATGAGCAGCTGCTCGAACAGCGCGCTAGCTTTGTCTACGGGAATGCGCCCCAGGGCTCCCGAATCACCAAGGAATCAGCCCGCGAGTCTACCCTCAGGATTCGAGTAACTTCGCCAGCAATTGCGTGAGGGGTTCGGCTGAGCGCCCCCTCTCAGCCGAAAACCAATGTTTGTTCTAGAGCAAGAAGAACCGGAGTTATATGACCGTATTCAGGAACAGAACCTGAATAGGCGGTACGAGTTGTTGACTAACTGTATCGAAATTGGACTGAAAGAAGGAGCTACCGCTTTCGATAAATACATGCTTTGGGCACTTAATCACGTCGCGGTAGCGAATATCTCGCAATTCGGCGGAAGATTTAGAGAGGAACCTATCTACGTCGGCAATCATAAGCCCCCGCACTTTAA
The DNA here is from genome assembly GCA_003164825.1 of Hyphomicrobiales bacterium. GTDB lineage: Bacteria > Pseudomonadota > Alphaproteobacteria > Rhizobiales > Beijerinckiaceae > Roseiarcus. Next base: position 6,798 of record PLUH01000238.1, on the reverse strand, counting down.
GGAGGTTTCGGATTGGATGGATCGCTTTATTTCTACGGTGCAGGAGAATTGGTATATCTGGACCGCTACGGAGTTAGCTGCATATGGTCTTTGGCGACTAAATTGGATTCATCCATTTATCGAGGGGAATGGTAGGACTGCGAGAGCGGTCTGTTACTACTTGCTTTGCGTAAGATCGGGATCCTTGCTACCGGGGAGAAAAATTGTCCCTGAACGCATTCGAGAGGATAGGAAAGCATACGAAAGGGCGCTCATCGCCGCCGATAGAGCGTGGGACGAAGGGCATTTAGACTTTACGGCTATGGAGGACTATCTAGCCGGGTTGCTTCAGGCTCAACTCGAAGACGAAGGTCTTCCCTACCAAGGATCCTAAGCGACTCCTCCATAAGCCCACGAAAAGGACGAACCTAAGAAGTTGGGGTCATGATGCGTATGCTGCTGGGACGATGGCTTGGCCACGTCGTGACCGAGACCAAGCCGCGCGCCCCGTTCAAGCTGCGCCGCGCGAGCTTCAAGGGCAGGGGACTGCAAGCCGACGTGCGCGGCGCTTCCTGGAGCGAGCTGCGCGATCTGGCCTACGACGGTCGCGGAGTTCGATAGCCTCGACCAATTTCCGTTGACGTCCGCGGTCCGAACCGCCTGGTTCGCGCCCACCAACCTTTGAGAGCCTCATGGCTGCATATGCGGCGCTGGCATTCCTGTCATTTCTCTGGGGCTCGTCCTTTCTTCTCATCAAGATCGCCTCGCGCGCCTTCGACCCGTTCAGCATCGCGCTCGCCCGGGTTGGCGTCGCGGCGGCCGCGATGCTGCTTGTGAGCGCGCTCTCCGGCAAGATCTGGCCGGGATCACGCCCAGGGTTGTGGGGCAATCTCCTCGCGCTCGCGCTGATCGGGCAGGTCGTTCCCTTCGTCTTGCTTGGCAAGGCCGCTACGTTGACGACCAGCGCCGACATGGCGCTGATGATGGGCGCCCAGCCTGTCTTCGTGTTCCTGTTCGGCCGTTTTCTCGGGTCGCGCGACCGCTGGACATGGCTCGGCGCCTTTGGCTTGGCGATCGGCTTCGCTGGCGTCGGCGTCGCCTTCTGGTCGCCGGGAGCGCAAGGGGGCGCCCATTCCGTATTGGGGCGGGCGTTCGCGCTCGCAGCGGGCGTCTGCTATGGGACCGGCGCGATCATCTCCGGCGCCGCAACGAGGGAAATCGGCGCCGTCAGGGCGGTGACCGCCTCGATGACGATTTCGACGCTTGTCCTGGCGCTGACCGGCCTGGCGTTCACGAATCCGCCGCCGCTCGCAACGCTCTTCCAGATCCCCCTGTCGCCGACGCTGGCGATGGGCGCGCTCGGCGTCTTCAACACCGCGCTCGCCTATTACGTCTATTTCCGGCTCGTCAACGAGGAGGGACCGACCTTCGCGAGTCTCAACAATTACATCGTGCCGCTGATCGGGGTCGTCGGCGGGGCGGTCGCGCTCGCCGAACCGATTGCGCCCTCGGCTTGGGCGGGACTCACGCTGGTGTTGGGCGGCGTGGCCCTCACCGGCCGGTCGCTACGGCCGGCGAAAGCGCCTCAGGCCCGCCTGGCGGCCAATCCCACCGGCGCAAATTGAAGCGTCAGCGGCGACTCTTCAGCGCGTCGGCGAGCCGCATCGTCGCCGATCCGGGCTCAAGCGGCTTCGGCTGGCTTTCATGCGGCGCCCAGCCGGCGAGCCACACCAAGTCGAAAGTCGCGCGCACACGCCCGTCCGGATCGGCGAAGCGTTCGCTGTAGAGGGCGGCGGCTCGGGCGAGGATCTCGCGGCGCAGGGGCTTGCGGGCGCGAGCTTCGAGCGCGTTCGTAGCCCCCATCGCGCGCAGGTCGGCGACAAGCGCGAACATGTCGGCGTAGCGGACGATCGCGCGGTCGAGATCGACGACCGGCAGCGCCAGCCCAGCGCGCTGCGCGAGACCGCCGAGCGCGCGCACGTCGACGAACGGCGCGACCCGCGGCGACGCGCCGCCGAGAAGCTCGCTCTCGGCGATCGTCAGGCTCTGGCGAAGCTCGGTCAGCGTCTCGCCCCCGATCAGCGCGGCGATGAGGAGGCCGTCGGGTTTCAGCGCGCGGCGCATCTGAACCAGCGCGCCCGGCAGATCGTTCACGCTCTGCAGCGCCAGGAGCGAGACGGCGAGGTCGAGGCGGCCATCCGCGANNGCTCGCCCGAGTCGGAGCGATCCGGACGACCCAGTCGACCTGCCCGCCGGCGGCAAGCTGAACCGCGCCGTGCGGGCCGGGCGAGCCGAAATCGCCGGCGGCGACGAACCGCCGTTTGACCAGCGACAGCCGCTCCCCAAGGTCTTGCGCCGCCCGGGNNAGCCCCGGTTCGGGCTAACGTTCGCCAATGAACGCCATTCCGGCGCTGGATTCGGAGCAGGCGGCCGGCCCGTCTTGGACGCGACGCGGCGGCGCTCTCGTTACGCGCCTGGCTCAGGCCGCGCTCGACACCCTCTATCCGCCGACATGCCTTGCCTGCCGCGCCGCGACGGATTTGCATGGAGCGCTCTGCCCGCGCTGCTGGAGCGCGATGCGATTCATCGAGCGGCCGTTTTGCGAGCGTCTCGGAACGCCGTTCGAGCAAGACCTCGGGCAGGGCCTCATCTCGCCCCAGGCGATGGCCGATCCGCCCGTGTTCGCCCGCGCCCGCGCGGTGGCGCGGTTCGAGGACGGGCCGGCGCGCACGCTCGCGCACCGGCTCAAATATTCCGACCGCGCCGAGCTCGCGCAGCCAATCGCCCGCTGGATGGCGCGCGCAGGCGCGGATGTGCTCGCCGACGCCGATCTCCTGACGCCGGTGCCGCTGCATGCGCTGCGGCTGTGGCGGCGGCGGTTCAACCAGGCGGCGGCGCTGGCGGCGGAGATTTCGCGCCAGACCGGCAAGCCGTGCAACCTGAGCGCGCTTCTGCGGGTCAAGGCGACGCGGAGCCAGATCGGCCTTACCCGCGCGCAGCGGGCTGAAAACGTCCAGGGCGCGTTTCGCGCCGCCGCCGGCGCGCCGGTGCGCGGGCTCAACATCGTGCTGATCGACGACGTTTTGACTTCGGGCGCGACCGCCAACGCGGCCTCCCGGGCGCTCCTGAGGGCCGGCGCGAAGCGGGTGGACGTGCTGGTGTTCGCCCGGGTTGTGACCGGCGCGTAACTTCCCATATAGTGGGAACGGCGCGACTCTGCGCGCCAAGGGATTGTTTACGCGTGCCGCCGATCGTCATCTATACGAAGTCGTCTTGCCCCTTTTGCCATGCGGCAAAGGCTCTGTTGCGGACCAAGGCGGCGCCGTTCGAGGAGATCGGCGTCGACGGGGATCGTGCTGCCCAGGCGGCGATGGCGGCGAAGGCGAACGGCCGCTGGACGGTGCCGCAGATTTTCATCGGCGAGACGCATGTCGGCGGCTGTGACGATTTGCAGGCTCTTGAGGCGGCGGGCGAACTCGACGGGCTATTGGCGGGCTGAACGATGATCAAATACGCGCTCGGCTGCGCCGAAGGGCATGCATTCGAAAGCTGGTTCCCCGACAGCGCCGCTTATGAGAAGCAGCGCAAGCGCGGCTTGGTCGCCTGCCCCGAATGCAACTCGACTGAGGTCGACAAGGCGATCATGGCGCCGGCCGTCGTCGGCGGCGAGCGCGCGGCGGGCGAATCGGGTCCCGAGATTGTTGTCGACGGCCGGCGCCGGCAGGCGCGCGAATTCTTCACCCGCATGCGCCGGGAAATCGAGGCCAACACCGACGACGTCGGCTCGAAATTTCCGCAAGTGGCGCGAGCCATCCATCTCGGCGAGGAGCCCGAGCGCGCGATTCGCGGCCGCGCCACCCTCGAGGAAGCACGGTCGCTGGCGGAAGACGGCGTCGGCGTGTTCCCGCTGCCGATGCTGGAAGACGAACTCAACTAGCCTTGCCGGCGGCGCGAGGGCCGGGCCGACCGGCCGCAGTCGCTGGCTTTCGCCGCCTACTTTTCGTCGACGCGGAATTCCGTCGCCTCGACGACGGTCGTGCCAATCATCGTGCGCACCGAAACCCGGAACGGAATCAGCACGTGGTCGTGTTCGATCGGCGCCAGCCAGACCTCGAGGTCCTTGTTGTCGGCCATGAACTTGGTCGCCGGGCGGTCGCGCCGATGGCCGGCTATGGGGACATAACGCGCGGCGCAGACCACGACCGGGCCCTCGTAGCCTTTGGTCGCCACCCGCCGCTCGCCGACATAGGTGAGGTCGATGTCGAAGCGGGTATAGCCGTCGAAGATCGGAACCTTGCGATCGCACGCGGCCGGCGACACGATCGGTCCCGAGGCGGGCGCCGGAATGATGACCGCGCCGACCGGATCGACAACGCCTTTCTCGTCGCCTGGCCCAAGCGGAACCCGGTCCGGCCTGTCCTCGTACGGCGGCGAGATGTCGACGCCGGTCACGGCGTTGCCGGCGAGCGCCATGCGAATGGTGCGCGTCATGTTCGAGCTTGCGGCGATGGTGGCGAAAGTGGCCGGCGACACATGGCCTTGCACGATCGCTCCGTTGCCTGCCGAAGCGCCCCGCGCATTGTTGAGGAGCCGCGCGAGACCAGTCAGTTTCGCGTCGCCCTGGATCGAGTAGCTGGTCGGGGTGAGGTCGGCGTTGAGATTGACGGCGCCGATCGGAAGCCCGATCAACGACACCCGATAGGTCACGTGCAGGACGTCGGCGCACGCGCCGGCTGCCCCAACGATCGCCGCCGCCATTCCGACGGCGCCCAACGCCAAGCGCGCCCATGGTGATCGCGGCGGCATGGTCTCGAAGCTCCTGGTCCGGCGCGCGAAGCGCATTGAACGGCGATTGCGCAAATATTCCGGCGCCAATGCGCCGACTCAAAGGCAAGCTTGCAAGAGCAAAAAAGTCATCCAACGCCGCTGTCAAGACCTTGCGGCAGGCCTACGGGCCGACTTAACATCCCTCCATGGTCGAGACGGTCATTTCCATTCGCGCAGCGCGGCTCGGCGACGAGGCTGAAATCGCCTCCGTGCACGACGCCGCCTGGCGCGAGGCCTATCGGGGCGTCATACCGGGCCGCGAGCTCGAGCGGATGATCGCCCGCCGCGGGCCGGCGTGGTGGCGCCTGGCGATCGCGCGGCGAACGCCCCTGTTGGTGCTCGAATTCTCCGACTCGGTTGTCGGCTACGTCAGCTACGGGCGCAACCGCGTGCCGGCGCTGGGCTATGGCGGCGAGATCTTCGAGCTTTACCTCGCGCCGGAATGCCAGGGCTGCGGCTTCGGCCGGCGCATGTTCGACGCGGCGCGCAAGGATCTCGCTGGCCATGGGCTGTCGAACCTGGTCGTGTGGGCGCTGGCCGACAACGAACGGGCGGTCAGCTTTTACCGCCGACTCGGCGGGCGCGTGCTGCGCCGCGCGCGCGAGACTTTCGGCGGCCAGCAGCGCGAGCGGGTCGCTTTCGGGTTTGGCTGAACGGCCGTTCCGCCTATAAGGTCAGCTTGACGAGCCGCTGAATTCGCCGATGTCAGCGCCTGCGCGCGGCCGTGACGAGGGAGGGTCGACGTGAATCTGAACGCTGTCTCGATTGGCAAGAACCCGCCGCACGATGTCAATGTCGTGATCGAGGTGCCGATCGGCGGCGAGCCGATCAAGTATGAAATGGACAAGGAGAGCGGGGCGCTGCAGGTCGACCGGTTTCTCTACACCTCGATGCGCTATCCCGGAAATTACGGCTTCATCCCCCATACCCTGTCCGACGACGGCGACCCATGCGACGTGATCGTCGCCAACACCCGCGCGATCGTTCCCGGCGCGGTGATGAGCTGCAGGATCGTCGGCGTTCTCTTGATGGAGGACGAGCACGGCGGCGACGAGAAGCTGCTCGCCGTGCCNNAGCAGATCGAGCATTTCTTCGCCCATTACAAGGATCTCGAGCCCAAGAAATGGGTCAAGATCCTCCGTTGGGGCGACGCCGAGGAAGCGCGCGGCCTGGTGCTCGAGGGGATCGAGAGGGCGAAGAAGGCCAAGACCGCCAAGAAGGCCGGTAGCTGAGCGGGACGCTCGGGTTTGCGCGCGCTTGGCGCCAGGGGAGCATGCGGCGTGCGGACGAGCCGACGGGCGCGGGACCTCGGCCGGTGAAGCGCTCGTTCATCGACAGCCGCATCGACCGGATGCTCGATTTGTGCAGCCGCTATGGCGTCGCGCTGCCGCCCTTCGCGCTGTGGCGGGACGCCGACTTCCGCTCCAGCCCGGACGCCGCGAGACTGATCGCCGAACGCGGCATGGGCTGGAACGTGGTCGAATTCAAGCCGGGCCTGTTCGCGCGCGAGGGGCTGACGCTGTTCACGCTGCGCATGGGCGACTGGCGCGAGCTTCGCGCCGGACGGGGCCGGCTCTACGGCGAGAAGGCGATCCTCGCCGAGGACGACCAGCGCGCGCCTCATCACTATCACGAGGTCAAGACCGAGGACATCGTGAACCGCGGCGGCGCGCGGTTCGTCGTCGAGCTCTTCAAGGTCGATGCCCACGGCGCACCGCTCAAGCAGCGGTTTCGGGCGCTCAAGGACGTGAGCGTGCTCGATCTCGGTCCCGGCGACCGGGTGCGGCTCGAGCCCGGCGAAAGCCTGACGCTCGTGCCGTTCATCGCTCACGCGTTCTGGGCCGAGGGCGGCGCAGCGCTCGCGGGCGAAGTGTCGCTCGTCAACGACGACACGGCCGACAATTATTTCCTTCCGCCGCTCGAGCCATTTCCGCCGATCGAAGAGGACGCGCCGGCGCGCTACGTGACGGTCACGGACCACGCGCGGCGTTA
>PLUH01000364.1 GCA_003164825.1 Hyphomicrobiales bacterium | reverse complement strand
TGGTTCCGTCGTCCGTCGCGAGGCGGGGACTCCGCTGATTACGCTCGCGGTCGAACCCTGGACCAATCGCATTTGCCAGCTTCTCGACTTTGACCCGCTTGTCGGTTGTTCCCGCCCGCAACGGACACGAAGTAGCTCCGCATTTTTGTCGATTGGCGTGAGGCTCGACGCGAGGCAACGTAACGGAAGTCGCGCGCCTCGAGTTTTGACCACCGAGGCAATCCGCACGCGACTTGCCCCGCGCCTGGCCCTCCGGACGCGGGGCTTTTTTCGTCGCGGTCCCCGCATCGTTGCTCGGCGCGGCAAGGCTTCACCGGATCGCGTCTCAGGGGTCCAGTGGAGGGAGTTTTCGGAACGAGTCTAGTTAATTATAGCCAAATGCTCGAGCGCGCTCTGAGCGAGATCCATCACTCGCCCACGCGCGGCTCGGCGGGATTTGACTTTGGGTTGGAAAAGAATGTGGGACTTCGATTCCGGGCCGCGAGGAAAACCCCGCGGCGGCGACGGGTTTTCGCCTGTGCGAGCGGCGCGCCAGTAGAGAGGCCGGGGTGAATTTGGTACTTGGGATCATGAGCCACGCCAAGCCGCGACCGTTCACGATCGACGAATTGCGCGCCTATCTCGTCGAGATCTTCCCGGAGCTCTGGAAACGGGGCGACTTTCGGATCGAAGACCTCGCGCCGATGGCCGCAACGCTGCGCCTCGTCCACCATCCGAGACACCTGAGGTACGGCGGGACCATTGCCGGGCCAGCAATGTTCGCGCTCTGCGACGTCGCGCTCTATGTCGCGATCCTGGGCGAGCTCGGCCGGGTCGCCCATGCGGTCACCACCAACGTGTCGATCAACTTCTTGCGCAAGCCCGCGCCCGCCGACCTCATCGGCAAGGCCAAGCTGATCAAGCTCGGCAAGCGGCTCGCGGTCGGCGAGGTGGCGCTCTACTCGGCGGGAGAGAGCGACATGGTCGCGCATGCGACGGGAACCTATTCGATTCCTGCCCGCGGGGACTGAATGAAGGGGCGACCTGGAGTCGGTACGGTGGCGGAGCGTACCTGATACCAGTTATTCGCTGGGTTTCCCGCCGATCGCGGTGGTTCTAATTGTTAGATTGCTGTGAAGAAGAAAGGATCGATTCCGCCATGGCGCTTTGCAGCTTTTGATCGACAATATTGATAAGAACTACCGGAGATTGATTTAGCAGATCGCTCTCCCTCTTGCGCAGTTCTTTACGCTTGTAGTCTTCCAGATAACCTGTATTCTCGATAACATGCAGCTCCGCATCGTGACAGCTTGCACTTACGACTTGCTCCCAATACTCTCTAATTAAGTCTCGGAAACGCTGTTTCAGGCTATCGATCCTGTCTTGAGGAAAGGGGAGATTGTGTTGCTTTCTAATTAATAGTTCATAGTCAATCATCTTGTCAAAAATAGGGATAATCTCAGTCTCCACTCTTATATTAACGGCTTTCGCCAGCACGTCGTGCGGAGAATAATCTCTATGTATATTGTCTTCAATTCTCTTGTAGTCTTCCACCGACAATGGCGAGCGTTCAAACTCGCGTTTGATTCTGTCAAATTCAGCGTCCGCCTTCATGCAAGCCGCCCGTTCCGCCTTGGCGGAGGTCAAGGAAGCCGCAGAAGCAGCGGCCGCCGTCGCCGGACGAATAGGAGGACTGACAGGATTGTGGGCCGGATTTGCGGGGCCGTGTTCGTGCCTGGGTCGGAACGCACCTAGGAAGTAGAAAACAATACAAATAAACGCAGCGGCGACCACGGGAACTACATGCGCCGAAGCGTATGCCAGAATTTGTCTGGTTTCCTCGGCATATTGATCCTTCAGCCAATCCAATACTGCAGAGTATATAGCGTGCTGGGAGAGTTCGTATATTATTGCGGACAAGACTGCCCAGAGGGCAGCCAACGCCCATAAGGACCAATTTCGAAGGCGTGCGGGGAACGACAAGGCGGCGATCCCGATTGGTTGCCGACATCATAGATTGCCTTGTTTTTGACCATGCCGCAAGGTGGCTTAGCGACCCGTTCCGCTCTGCCTCGGCGCCGGCGCGCTAGTCGAACGTCACGGGCTTTTCGCCTGGGCCTCGGTGCTCAACTCCAAAAGTAACTCGCTCTCCCTCGACGATTTGAGCAAGCTGCTGAAGCCCCACACGACCCGGCGGCCGCTCCGATCAGAGGGTGTCGTGAACCCCTTCGTTTGCGGGGGTGAAAACGAGATTAGTTGCGGTATTACGATACCGCTCACGTCAAGCAGCTAGTTTTCTTGGCGAATCCTGCCCTTAACGGTTGACATTTCGCGCTTGCCACGGCAGAAGCGCGCCTCCTGAAATCGAGCGGACCCATCATGTTCGGCAAAACCCATTCGACCAAGACCGCCGAGGTCGAGAAGAAGTGGCTTCTCATCGACGCCAAGGGCCTCATCGTCGGGCGCCTGGCTTCGATCGTCGCCATGCGGCTGCGCGGCAAGCATAAAGCCAGCTTCACGCCTCACGTCGACGACGGCGACAATGTGATCGTGGTCAACGCGGACAAGGTTGTGTTCACCGGCCGCAAGCTCGACCAGAAGGTCTATTACCACTACAGCGGCTATATCGGTGGCATCAAGGAACGCTCGGCCAAGTCGATCCTCGAGGGCAAGTTCCCAGAGCGCATCGTCGAGAAGGCGGTCGAGCGCATGCTTCCGCGCGGGCCGCTGGGCAAGAAGCAGCTCGGCAACCTGCGCGTCTATAAAGGTCCGGACCACCCTCACGCAGCGCAGACGCCGACCGTGCTCGACGTCGCGAAACTCAACCCCAAGAACAGCCGGAGCGCTGAAATCCATGGCTGAGACTCTTTCCTCGCTCGCCGACCTCAAAGGCTCGGACCTGGCGCCGACAGCCGCGGAAGCGCCCATCCACGTCCAGAAGCTCGACAAGTACGGGCGCGCCTATGCGACCGGAAAACGCAAGAACGCGGTGGCGCGGGTGTGGATCAAGCCGGGCAGGGGCCTGGCGACCGTCAACGGCAAGCCGCTCGACCAGTATTTCGCGAGACCCGTGTTGCGCATGATCCTGAGCCAGCCGCTGGTGGTCGTGAACCGCATCACCCAGTACGACCTGACCGTGACGGTGACCGGAGGCGGCCTTTCCGGCCAGGCCGGCGCGGTGCGTCACGGCCTCGCCAAGGCGCTGACCTATTACGAGCCGGACCTCAGGCCCGCGCTGAAGAAGGAAGGCTTTCTCACTCGCGATTCGCGGGTGGTCGAGCGCAAGAAGTACGGCCACCGCAAGGCGCGCGCGAGCTTCCAGTTCTCGAAGCGCTGACGCGAAGCGCCGACTGGCTGGCTGCTTCTCCGGGGGCCGCGAAGGATCGCTGGGCGTCGAGGAGGGGGCTGGTGAAGCTCGCATTCGCGCTTGCCATCGGGGTCGGGCTGCTCGCCGGCCGCGCCCAGGCCTCCACGTGGAAGTGGAGCTACCAGGGCGAGGGGGTCGCCGCGTCGGGCACGTTCATGACGAAGGACGCGCCCAACGGCGACGGCTTCTATGAGATCACGGGGATAACCGGCGAGGCCAATGGCGTCGCGATTACGGGCCTGCAGCCGCCCGGAACCTCGATCCCCGGCAACGACGGCTATCCGGTCGATAACCTGGTCAGGATCGCCGCCCCCCAGTTGTCGAAGGACGGCTTCGGCTATGCGATGGCGAACGGAACGTACGCCAATCCCTTCTACGGGGCCCACTTCGCCAAGCCGGACTATTACGCGTTTTTCTCCGACCCGGCGAACCGCCGCACGAGCGAACCTTCCGTCGCCTTCACCGCGACCATCGCGCCATAGCAGGTCCACTGGCGGCGGCGGCGCCGAGCCGGCGCCTTTCCGCCTTGACCATGACGGGCATTTGTACGAAAGACGCGTCCCATGACCGCCCGCCCGCCCATCCGGCCCCGACGACGCTGAATAAGCGCGAGCTCGCGCTTGAGCGCGACTCTTCTTTTGGGCATTCGGACTTGAGCGGAGGCGACCATGGCGGCGAATATCTTCATCGACGGCGAAGCGGGCACCACCGGCCTGCAGATCAGGGACAAGCTCGCGGGCGTTTCCGGCCTTGAGCTCCTGAGCCTGCCGCCCGAGGCTCGCAAGGATAAGGCTGCGAAGCAGAAGCTCTATAGCGAAGTCGACGTCGTCATCCTTTGCCTGCCGGACGAAGCGGCGAAAGAGGCGGCGCATCTCATTGACGCTATGGGCGCCGGCGCGCCCCGCGTGATCGACGCGTCATCCGCCCATCGGGTCGCGCCGGGCTGGACCTATGGCTTTCCCGAGCTCGTCGCCGGCCAGGCCGAGGCGGTCGCCTCCGCCAGAAGGGTCAGCAATCCCGGCTGTCACGCGACCGGGGCGATTGCGCTTCTGCGCCCGCTCGCCGACGCCGGCCTCATCGCCAGGGACGCGGCCGTGTCGATCAGCTCGGTCAGCGGTTATTCGGGCGGCGGCAAGTCGATGATCGAGGCCTACGAAAGCGGCCGCGCGCCGGCGTTCGAGCTCTATGGGCTTCAGCTCGAGCACAAGCACATGCCCGAGATCCAGCTCTATTCAGGCCTGACGGCGCGGCCGATCTTCGCGCCGTCGGTCGGCAATTTCCCCCAGGGGATGCTGGTCAGCATTCCGCTCCATCTTGATGCTTTGCCGCGGACGCCGAGGGCCGCCGACCTCATCGCCACGTTCAAGAAGCACTATCGGGGCCAGAAGCATTTCCATGTGATGGAGAGCGACGATGCCGCCCGCATCGAGCCGGAATCGCTCAACGGCACGAACGACATCGAGATCCACGTGTTCGCCAACGAAACGCGCCGCCAGGCGCTGCTCGTCGCCAAATTCGACAACCTCGGCAAAGGCGCCTCGGGCGCGGCGGTGCAGAATCTCATGCTGATGCTCGGGCGGTAAGGCGCCGCACGCCGGCGCGTCCAGCGACCCGTCTTCCCAGAGGTCAGGGGCTCTCGCGCACAACAATCCGGTTGCAATCGAGGAGATTCGAACCTACTTTCGCTGCACAGCGTCGCTTATTTCGGTCTGAATCGAATTGCGGCGCGCGTCATTGCAACCCGGCGGGTTTACCGTTGGGAGGCAAAGCGAGGGAACGCCGGGCGCTCGACAATGCCCGGGTTGCTTCGTCGCCGACGCTCTTCGCCATGATGGCGCGACCTGACCAGACGTTGCTTGAGCGACAGTCAAAATGGTCAGGAGAGAATCATGCTTCGCGGGATCATCCCCGGCTTGACGATCATTCTTGCGATCGGCGGCCCAGTTTCAAAAGCCGACGCCCAGGACCCGAGCGCGCGGTGCGTTTCGGTTCAAAACAAACAGATGACCATCGCCTCGGCGCGGGGCCGGGGCCTCGACATCGAGGATTTCACCGAGGTGGAGACGGCGACGTTCGTCAGGGCGTTCAACGCTGCGCCGCCCAGAAGCAGCTTCGTCGCGACGGAGATGTTCGCCGCGATTGGCCACGACCGGGTTTACGTTTTCTTCGAGAACGGCGAAGATCTCTGTTCGCCGCCGTCTCCGCTGTCCCGCACGAGCTACGAGGCGCTTGTTAGAGAGGCGCGGGGTGATGGCGCGTAGGGTGGGGCAGGCGCTGAAGCGTCCGCTACTCAATCGGCCGACCAGCGCGCGGCGAGAAAAAGCTGGGCGAGGCGGCGAACAACGGCCGCGAGGGCGAGCCCGATCAAATAGGCGAGCGCGGAGCCGAACACGCCCGCGGCGACGACCCTCCCGGTCATGTCGCCGCCGAACGCATAAGACCCCCCGTTCAGCGCCCGCATGGTCAGCGTGAAGGGCAGGGCGGCGAGCGTGAGCGGGAGGTCGGCGAACCACGTTCCCGCACGCCGGAGATAATCGACATAGAGAGCGAGGAACGCCAGCGCGTAGAAGGCGGCGAAGACGACGCCCGTCCACGACCGCAGGCGCTTCATCGGGCTTTCAGCTCAATCGGCCTTCCAGGCGACGACCCGCTGGGCCTGCTGTCCGAGCCCATCGATCCCGAGCGACATCGTATCGCCGGCCTTCAAGAACCGCGGCGGCTTCTTGCCCGATCCGACGCCGGGCGGCGTGCCGGTGGTGATGACGTCGCCGGGCTCGAGAGCGATGAACTGGGAGATATAGGAGACAAGCGTCTTGACGCCGAAGACCATCGTCGCCGTCGAGCCGGTCTGCATGCGCTCGCCGCTGACGTCGAGCCACATGTTGAGCGCCTGAACGTTCTCGATCTCGTCCGGCGTCACCAGCCACGGCCCGAGCGGGCCGAAAGTGGGGGCGCTCTTGCCCTTGACCCACTGGCCGGAACGTTCGAGCTGGAATTCGCGCTCCGACACGTCGTTGCAGATGCAATAGCCGGCGATGTGGGCGAGCGCCTTGTCCTCGCTCACATAGCTTGCGCGGGACCCGATCACGATCGCGAGCTCGACCTCCCAGTCCGTCTTTATCGAGCCTTTCGGGATCACGACGTCGTCGTTCGGTCCGACGACGCAGTTGGGGGCCTTGGTGAACAGCACCGGCTCCTTGGGAACCGGCATGCCCGATTCGGCGGCGTGGTCGGCATAATTGAGCCCGACAGCGATGAAATTGCCGACCCGCCGCAGGCACGGCCCGATTCGGGGCGCGCCGCGCACCGCGGGCAGGGATTCCGGCTTGACCTTGGCCAGGCGCGCGAGCGCGCGCGGAGCGAGCGTGTCGGCGTCGATGTCCTCTATTACCTCGCTGAGGTCCCTGAGCTTCCCGGCCCGGTCGACGAGCGCCGGTTTCTCCTTGCCCGCCCTGCCATATCGCGCGAGTTTCATCACCCCTCCCCAATTGAAGCCGCCCGAAGCCGGGCCGGAACAGGTCGCGCCGCGCCGTTTGGCCGGTCGATCAGGTCGTAACAAACGCTTGCAGCGCCGCCTCGTCAATCCTCGCGGCTCGCCTCCCCACGAACTGTTGACCAGAGGGCGGGCCGGGACGACGCGAAATTTCAAGCCCCAGCCTCTGGAATTAGGGCCAAATGCGTTCTATGTCTTGGTTGTTCGCGTCGTCGGTTGTGCTGACTCGACCGCCTGCGGCGCGACGGAAACGGCAAAAGACGCCAAGCCTTCGGGCAGGGCGGGTCGGCCCGAGTTCAGAATCGTGGACCGGAGCACGAAAAATTGTAGAATGGACCCATGTCCGGCCGTATTTCAGGCTTGATCATGGATTCATAAAAATGTCATCTGCTGCGGTCGCCCAAAGGCCTTTAAACAGATGATCTATGTTAATCATCGAAACGCGAAAAGAACCTCAATATGTCATCATTGGAACGGATCGCCCTGTTTATTGATGGAGCAAATCTCTATGCAAGCGCCAAAGCTCTCGGGTTCGATATCGACTATAAGCGTCTCCTGAAAGAATTTCAGGCAAAGGGTCGGCTGATTCGAGCGTATTATTACACAGCCCTGGTTGATGATCAGGAGTATTCGTCGGTTCGGCCGTTGGTCGACTGGCTCGATTACAATGGCTATTCGGTCGTGACCAAGCCGACGAAAGAGTTCGTCGACTCCACGGGGCGCCGAAAAGTCAAGGGCAATATGGACATCGAGCTTGCGGTCAACGCCATGGACATGGCGCCGCATCTCGACCTCATGGTCCTGTTCTCCGGCGATGGCGACTTCCGATCGCTGGTCGAATCGATCCAGCGAAAGGGCGTCCGGGTGGCGGTCGTATCGACGATTTCGACCCAGCCGCCGATGGTGGCGGACGAGCTGCGCCGTCAGGCCGACGAGTTCATCGATCTCGCCCATCTGATCCAACGGATCGGGCGCGATCCCGGCGACCGGCCACCGCGCCCCACCGATCATCGCCGTGGCCAGTATGGGCCGGTCCAGCAGCCGGCTGAAGAGCTGCGCGAGTAAGTCGGGCGGCCACGGTCCGTGGCCTTCGATGTCGGCCCGGCGACCGATTGTGCGGATTGTCCCCGGCTCGCGGCGTTCCGGGCCTCGAACCGGGCCGAATACCCCGACTGGTCGAATGCGCCAGTGGCTTCCATTGGCGAATCGCACGCGCGTCTCATGATAGTCGGGCTCGCCCCGGGATTGCGCGGAGCCAACCGGACCGGCCGCCCGTTCACCGGGGACTACGCCGGGGATCTTCTCTACCGCACTCTGCTCGAGTTCGGCTTCGCCTCAGGGATCTACGATCGCCGCCCGGACGACGGGCTCAAGCTCGTCGACTGCGCGATCGTTAACGCCGTGCGCTGCGTTCCGCCGCAGAACAAACCGACCCCCAGTGAAATCGCGACTTGCCGCCGGTATCTGACGCGGGCGATCTCTGCTCTACCGCGATTGCGGGTCATGCTCGCGCTCGGCCGGATCGCACATGAGAGCGCCTTGCGCGCAATCAACCTCGGCCCGGCAAAGTATCCGTTCGCTCATGGGGCGCGCCATGCGCTTGCGTCGGCTGGGATTCGCCTCTTCGACAGCTATCATTGCTCGCGCTACAACACCAACACCGGCGTGCTGACGGAAGCGATGTTTCGCGAGGTCTTCGCCTCGATCCGCGCCGAGCTCGACCGCACGGACGTGCAGGCGGCGGTCGGGGGATGAAGTTGAAGCGCGGCCCGTGGGAAGCGCAGCAATGGGGGGATGAAGTGAGCGCAAATGCTTTCGGTCAGATCGACCAAACGCCCGTATTCGAGGTCACGGTTGCGTCTCAGCGCAGGGGCGAGCGCGAAAATCCTGACCTATGGGGCGGTGGTGCGCGACCTCGTCGTGCCAGCCTCCAACGGTTTGCAGCAGGTCGTGCTCGGCCTCAACACGTTGGACGACTACGTCGCTTACTCGCCATCTTTCGGCGCGGTGCCGGGACGGTTCGCCAACCGGATCGCCAACGGCCGATTTGTTCTCGACGGAGTCGCCTATCAACTCGAGCGCAAGCCCGGCCAGAAGCACACGCTGCACGGAGGCCCGCATGGATTTGGCCACCGGATTTGGAAGCTCGGCGCATACGATGGCTCTTCAGTCGAACTGACGCTTGAATCGCCGGACGGCGACAGCGGCTTTCCAGGCGCCTTAACCGCGACATGCGTCTATCGCCTGGTTGAGCCCGCGACGCTTAGGGTCGAGCTCTCGGCGGTCTCGGACCGCCCGACCGTGGTCAATCTCACTCAGCACAGCTATTTCAACCTCGACGGCTCGCCCGACATTCTCGACCATGAGGTGACGCTGTTCGCCGACTTTTACACCCCCGCGGACGCCGAGCTGATTCCGACCGGGGAAATCCGCGCCGTCGCCGGTACGCCATACGACTTTCGCAGCCCCCGCCCGGTTCGCAATCCGAGCGGAACGCCATACGACACCAATTTTGTCGCCGCGCTCCAGCCCGACGCCGAAGGTCTTGCGCAAATAGCGGCGGTGCGTTCGCCTCGGAACGGCCTGACGATGAGCCTGTTCTCGACGGAGCCTGGCGTCCAGTTCTACGATGCAGCGCCGCTCAACTGCCCCGCGCCGGGGTTAAACGGCCAGCTTTACGGAGCGCATGCCGGCTTGGCGCTCGAGCCGCAGGCTTTCCCGGATTCGCCCAACCGGCGGCATTTCACCGATTGCGTGCTGCGGCCGGACGACGAGTACCTGCACGTGAGCGAATTTCGCTT
>PLUH01000259.1:726-3228 GCA_003164825.1 Hyphomicrobiales bacterium | reverse complement strand
TGAACGACGAGCCGGGCTGGCGCTTGGCCGCGACCGCGCGGTTGAACTGGCTGTCGGCGTAATTGCGTCCGCCGACCATCGCCTTGACCGCGCCGGCAGGATCGAGCGCCACCAGCGCCCCCTGCTCGACGCCGAACTTGGCGCCCTTGGCGTTGAGTTCGTCGGTCAGCGCCCGCTCGGCCTCCGCCTGCATCTTGGGATCGATGGTGGTCGTCACCACGATGTCGTCGTCGATCGCGCCGACCGTGTCGTCGAGCGCGTCCATGACGTAGTCGGCGACGTAGTTGATCGAGCCTGCGCTCTTGTCGTGGACCACCTGGGCCGGGTTGGCGAGCGCGGACTTGGCCATCGCCTCGGTGATGTGGCCTTGCTCGGCCATTGCGGTGATGACCTCGGCCGCGCGCTCGTTGGCGCCCTTGAGGTTGCGGTTGGGCGCGAGCTTGGTCGGCGACTTCATCAGCCCCGCGAGCAGCGCGGCTTCCGGCAGGGTCACGAAGCGCGCGCTCTTGCCGAAATATTTCTGCGCCGCCGCCTCGACCCCATAGGCGCCCGAACCGAAGTAGACGCGGTTGAGATAGAGCTCGAGGATCTGATCCTTGGAATACCGGCGCTCGAGCCACAGCGCCAGGATCGCCTCCTGGATCTTGCGCGACAGCGTGCGCTCCTGGGTCAGGAACAGGTTCTTCGCCAGCTGCTGGGTCAGCGTCGAGCCGCCCTCGATGCCGCTCCTCCCGATCACGTCGCGCATCAGCGCGCGCGAGACGCCGACGGGATCGATGCCGATATGGTCGTAGAACCGCCGGTCCTCGATCGCGACGAAAGCCTTCGGCAGATAGGGCGGCAGGTCGATCAGCGTGATCGCGGGGCCGCCGGTGTCGCCCCGATTGGCGATGAGCGAGCCGTCGTCGGCCAGGATGGCGATGTTCGGCGGCCGCTTGGGCACCGCGAGCTGATCGATCGGCGGCAACTGGCTCGCGTAGTAGACGACGAGCGCAACCGTCGAGATCAACCCCCACACCGACAGCACTGCGCCCCAATAGACGAAGCGCCCCAGCCAGGAGCGGCGTCTCCTGCCGGTCCGCGCAGCCGATCGCGATGCGGATTTCTTGGTCCGGCGGCTGGTCGGCGGTCGGTCGGCGGGGTCGGCGCGAAGGTCGTCCGAGGCGCTCTCGCCGCGCCAATTGAGGCTGGGCTCGATCCGCTTACGGGTTTTCCTAGCCCCTCGGCCGAACATCGCTGATCCCGCTCGCGGCGTCTCCGATGAGGGAGCCCCGGGCCAAACGCGCCCCGCCGGGTCCAGGAAGGTAAGGCCGGCGGTTTAAGGGCCGGTAAAGCTTGCGCCGAAATTGACGAATTGGCGAAAATCCTTGAGGAGACGGGTTTCGATCGACTCCCGCCCTTGCGCCGGCTGAAACGCCTTGGCAGAGTCCGCGGCCCCGCTTGCGGGGCGCGTCGGGCGTCAGGGATACCTCGGGATTTCATGCGATGAAGGTCACCATCGAGCGTTCGGTCTTGCTTAAAGCGCTTGGGCACGTCCATCGCATCGTCGAGCGGCGCAACACCATNNCTCGAGGCTTCCGAGTCGGTTCCAGCCGACGTCGCCCAGAACGGCGCGACGACCGTTCCGGCGCACGTGATCTACGACATCGTGCGCAAGCTGCCGGAGGGCGCGCAGGCGAGCCTCGAAACCGCCGGCGACACCGGGCAACTGATCCTGCGCTCCGGCCGATCGCGCTTCGCCCTTCAGGCCCTGCCGGCGTCCGACTTTCCCGATCTCACCTCGGGCGAGTTCTCGCACCGCTTCGCGCTCTCGGCGGTCGAGCTCAAACGCCTGATCGAGAACACCCAGTTCGCGATCTCGACCGAGGAGACGCGGTACTATCTCAACGGCATTTTCCTCCACACCGTGGACGTCGATGGGACGGCGATGCTGCGCGCGGTCGCGACCGACGGCCATCGCCTGGCGCGGGTCGAGACGCCGGCGCCGCAAGGCTCGGTCGGCATGCCCGGGGTCATCGCCCCGCGCAAGGCGGTGAGCGAAGTGCAGAAGCTTCTCGAGGACATGACCCAGGACGTAGGGATCGAGATTTCGACCGCCAAGGCGCGCTTCCAGTTCGGCGACGTCGTGCTGACGACCAAGCTGATCGACGGCACGTTCCCCGATTACGCCCGCGTCATCCCGACCGGCAACGACAAGCGCCTCGTCGTCGACAAGGAGCCGTTCGAGAAGGCGGTCGATCGCGTATCGACGCTCTCGTCCGAGCGCGGCCGGGCGATCAAGCTCGCGATCGCCGAGGGCAAGATGACGCTGTCGGTCAACAATCCCGATTCGGGCTCCGCCAGCGAGGAGATCGAGGCCGACTACGATTCCGCGCCGATCGATATCGGCTTCAACGCCCGCTATCTGCTCGACATCGTCGGCCAGTTGTCATCCGACACCGCGCTCATCCGCCTCGCCGATCCCGGCTCGCCGACCCTCATCCAGGATCGCGACGGCGCGCC
>PLUH01000259.1:0-688 GCA_003164825.1 Hyphomicrobiales bacterium | reverse complement strand
GCTTCTTAAAATCAGAATAACACGACGGGCCCATCGAGTAAAGAGAAAACTGGCAAGCGGCTGAAAGCATAGAGGATTTGGCGTGCGGTTTGGGCGGCGAACACCTTTCAGGTGGACGCTTACGCGCGCTCGCCGACCGCGAAAGCGTCCGGTTTGGGCTTTCTAACACGGCGACGAAGGGAAAATAACAGGGAGCTTTTTTGCCGATAACAGGGAGAATTTTCGCGCGCAACAAGGAGGTTTGCGGTCACAACAGGGATCAATAGTCGGCAAGACGAATCGGGCCGCTTGCTCGCGATCTTCGCCTTACGCAAACTACCTGACCGATTCGCTCGCGAGACGAAGCCGCCGCCCATGACCCGACAACTGGACCTGTTCGGCGAGAGCGAGCCCAGCCTTCCGGGTCTCGACGAGCCGGCCGCCGTCTATCGCGCCGATCCGGACGAAGTGCGCGCGGAACTCTTACGCGTGCTTGCGCAGGCGCGGGCGGCGCAGACGTTTCCGTGGGACGCGCGCCGCACGCTCTATTGGCGCACGGTTTTTCCGCAGATGACGAACTGGCTGCCGGACGAGGAAGGCGCCCAGTTGCGCTTCCAGTTCGAGGCAGAAATCCGGCGGCTGGAAGCTGCCTAGAGCGCGTTGCAGGTTGATGGAATCGCACCGCCTCCTCGTCCTCACATGGGGGCGT
>PLUH01000391.1 GCA_003164825.1 Hyphomicrobiales bacterium | reverse complement strand
TTTGGATATGCGAGTCGGAAAAGCGGACGTTGAGAAACGGATCGGGAGGATGTCCAAAAACTGCCCGATAGCGGCCCCCGACGACCGCAGCGATTCCCGGAAGGAGACCCTCAATCGACCTTCAGCCTTGCGCCATTCGAGGCCGAAGGCGCCATGGTCGGCTCGCAGCCAGGGAGCCTTGTTTAGATCNNAGAGCTTCGGCTGTTCCCAGGCGGCGAAGTGACCGCCCTTGTCGACCTTGTTGTAGTGTATGAGGTTGGCGTACGCCCGCTCTGCCCAGCTCCGCGGGGCTGGATAGAGTTCGTCGGGAAAGACGCTCACGGCGACCGGGACCGTGGCGGCGACGCCTTTGACGGCGAAGAACGACGCCCCCTTGTTTTCCCAATAGAGACGAGCCCCCGAGATCGCGGTATTCGTCAGCCAGGTGAGCGTGATGTTGTCGAGAACGTCGTCCGGCGTGAGCCCTTCGGTCTGCCCGTCGAAGGAACGTGCGATGAGCTCCAGACTGCGCGCGTCATGATCGAGGAAATAAGCCGCCAGACCGACGGGTGAGTCCGCGATTCCGTATAATGTCTGCGGCCTCAGCCCCATCTGGAAGCCGTAGCCGATGCCTTTCGCATAGACGAAGCTCAGCCGCTCGTACGCGAGCTTCTCGTCGGCCGAGAGATTGGCCGGCGCCGGTGCGCCGGAAAAGGCCAGCTTGTCGATGTCCAGCGGAATTACGTTGGCCATGTTGGTGTGAATGCCGATCAATTCCGGTGGCGCCTGCACGCCCATCAACTCGGTCACGATCGCACCCCAATCGCCACCCTGCGCCAGGAATTTCGTGTACCCGATGCGCCTCATCAGCGAGGTCCAGGCACGGGCGATATGGGCGGGGTCCCACCCGGTCGTGGTTGGCTTCCCGGAAAAACCGTAGCCGGGCATCGACGGAATCACGACGTGGAAAGCGTCGGATGCTTTTCCCCCGTGCGCGGTCGGATTGGTCAGCGGATCGATGATCTTCATCTGTTCGGTGATCGAACCGGGCCATCCGTGCGTGACGATCAGCGGCAAGGCATCTTCATGCTTGGACCGGACGTGGATGAAGTGGATGTCCAGCCCGTCGATTTCAGTGATGAAATTCGGCACGGCGTTGAGACGCGCCTCCACGTTTCGCCAGTCATAGCCGGACCGCCAGTAGCGCAGAAGCTGCTGGACGGTCTTGAGCGGGACGCCCTGCGAGTGGTCGGCGACAGTCTCCTGCTCCGGCAGGCGGACCTCCGCCAGGCGCCGACGCAGGTCGGCCAGGGCGGATTCTGGAATATCGACGCGGAAGGGCCGGATCGAGGTGTCCTCGGCGCCAGCGACGATGGATGAGGATGCGTGTCCCAGAAGCCGGCTGAGGACGCCCTGGCTGGCAGGGCTGTCAAAATTGCGGCGCGACTGGTCGATGCCTTCGGATGCGGTGATCGTGGTCATTGCAACTCTCCTTGATTGAGGGCCGGCGGACAGGATTGATATCGTGCGATTAGATCGCACGATAACTACTTTCACGCCCTGATCTCGATGTCAAGCTTGCGATTAAATCGTGCGCTAACTATTTTTGAGGGACCTATCCGGCGGAGGCGCCGCCGCCTTCAGAGGAATTAAGACCTTGGTCCAGCCCCTGCCCCCCAACGATCCCGCCGACGCCAAGAAACTCGACGATTTCCTGTGCTTCGCGATCTATTCGACGAATCTGGCGGTCAACCGTCTCAACAAACGCGTGCTAGACCAACTGGGGCTGACCTATCTGCAATACATCGTGCTGGTGGCGTTGTATGAGCGCGACGACCAGACCGTCGGCGACCTCGGCGGCAAGCTATTCCTCGACTCCAGCACACTTACACCGTTGTTGAAGCGGCTGGAGACTATGGGACACCTGACCCGGCGCCGCGATCCGGAGGACGAACGGCAGGTGCGCGTGCGCCTGACGCCGCAGGGTCGAAGCGTGCGGGAAAAGGCCCTCGCGTTTCGCAGCGAGCTCGTCAAAGCGATGGGGCTCAGCGCTGCGGACTTCCAGCACCTGCGAAAGGAGCTGGTGAACTTACGCACCAACCTGTCGGACGTGGAGCGCACGAACCCGTAGCCGCCGTCGCGCCGTGCAAGCTCAGAAAGATGTCCCAGAACAGGGATGTCCGTTCTCCCACAAACACGGCGATGCCGACGACGAGCGCGAACTTCTCCGGATTCATTCNNTGTTCCTCCGCAAGGCGACCCAGCAGGATCGCGCCAGTTAGCGCTAGCGCCGCGCGCGCCGGAGTGTCGAACAATCGGTCCATTCAAGGATGGCCGATGGTCGGAGCGCCGTGGGTTCTCCAAGCCCGGTGAGGACGCTCAGAGGACACGCAGAACGTGACGCGAGGCGGCTCCGCAAGCAGATGGCGAACCCGGTTCGCGAGCATCTCGTCGGCATTGGTCACCCGCTCCCGCTGATGCATAAGCTCGAGCCAGGAGTCGATGGTGAATGTCTCCACGAAGCGCCCGACGTCGGCGACGTCTTCGTAAACACCCCACGCATAGGCGCCGTCACGCCTTCGCGCGTGGCCCAGTTCGTCGACCGCACCCAGGAACGCCGCGCGGTTTGCGGCCTCGACGCGGTATTCCACCACTGCGAGAACGGGCCCCTGGTTATTCTCGACCTTTCGCGCGACTGTCGGCGCGCGCCAGTGCGCGGCAGGGGAGAAATCGATTCCGACGCCGGTCTGAAGCTTCCACCGCCAAGCCAGCGGAACGCCGAGAACCACACCCGCTGCCGCGACGAAATAGGCGATCGGCAGCCCAGCCATCGCGGAGAGCTTTCCCCACACGGCGCTGCCGACAGTTGTCGCGCCGAAGATAAAACTCAGGAATACCGCCAGCCCACGGCCTCGCGCCCAATCCGGCAGGGCGACCTGCGCCGAAACATAGAGCTTGGTCATCACTACGGTCCATGACCCGCCGGCGAGAAGACATGCGCAGATCGCCATAATAGGCTCGTGCGCGAGCCCGAACAGGACGAGCGCGAATGCGGCAACGAACGATCCCGCGGCTACGAGGCGGTCCGGACCGAGTTCGTCCTTCAGCCATCTCATTGTCAGCGACCCCCCAACGGCGCCGACCCCGATCGCGCCGAGAAGAATGCCGTACGTTTGCGGCCCTCCCGATATCTGATGCCGCGCCAGGAGCGGCAGCAGCGCCAGATAGGCGCTGGCGAAGGGAAAGAACGCGAGCACGCGCATCAGTGTCGCGCGCAAATATTGATTGTTCGCGGCATGGCGAACGCCCGCGCGAACGGCGCTGACCAGACGCTCCGCGGGTAAGCTCTCGGCGGCTTTCTGAGGCTTCCGCCACCAGACCAGGGCCGCGACGATGACGGCGTTGCTGGCCGCGAAGACCC
>PLUH01000112.1:171-25934 GCA_003164825.1 Hyphomicrobiales bacterium | reverse complement strand
GCGCATCGCCATCGCCCGGGCGATGGCGCTCGATCCGCGGTTCGTCGTCCTCGACGAACCGACATCGGCCCTCGACATGTCGATCCAGGCGCAGATCGTCGATCTCTTGCGTGATTTGCAGCGGCGCCGCAACCTCGCCTATCTCTTCATTTCGCATGACTTAAGGGTCGTGCGGGCGCTCGCGAGCGACATCATCGTCATGCGGCGCGGCAAGGTGGTCGAGAGCGGCGAAGCGCGGGATGTGTTCCGCGCGCCCCAGAACGACTATACGCGGGCTTTGTTCGCCGCCGCCTTCGCCAATGAGGCGACGCTCGACGCCGTCGTCAGCCAGTGAGGCGCCGCCATGGCCCGCGCGATTCTGATCGTTCTCGATTCGGTCGGCTGCGGCGGCGCCGAGGACGCCAAGGCTTACCGCGATGAGGGCGCCGACACGCTCGGCCATATCGCCGAAGCCTGCGCCGACGGGCGGGGCGACCGCGAGGGCTTGAGGCGCGGCCCCTTGAGGCTGCCGCGCCTGGAGGCGCTCGGGCTCGGCCAGGCGATGAAGGCTTCGACCAGCCGCGCGCCGCCGGGCTTTGCGCTCCCCGAGCCGCGCGGACAGTGGGGCTTCGGCGTCGAGACCTCCCGCGGCAAGGACACACCGTCCGGCCATTGGGAGCTTGCCGGAACGCCGGTCGACTTCGACTGGGGCTATTTTCCCGAGACGATCCCCGCTTTTCCCGGGGACCTGACGGATGCGCTCATCGCCGAAGGCAAGCTTGCCGGGATTCTCGCCAACCGCCACGCCTCGGGCACCGCGGTGATCGCAGACTACGGAGAGGAGCATCTGCGGACGCTGAAACCGATCTGCTACACCTCCGCCGACTCCGTGCTCCAGATCGCCGCGCACGAGCAGGCCTTCGGTCTCGATCGGCTCTACGACTTATGCCGAATCGCACGCCGGCTCTGCGATCCGCTCAACATCGGCCGCGTCATCGCCCGGCCTTTCGTCGGCGCAAGCGCCAAGGATTTCGTCCGCACCGCCAATCGCAAGGATTTCGCGGTTTCCCCGCCGGACGGCAACCTGCTGCAGCGGGCCGCCCGCGCGGGCCGCGCTGTTGTTTCGATCGGCAAGATCGGCGACATCTTCGCCCATCGCGACACCGGGGACGAGCGCAAGGGCAAAAGCAACGACGGCAACGTCGCTCTCCTCATCGACGCGCTAAGGACGACCGCTGACGGCGGCCTCATCTTCGTCAACCTGGTCGATTTCGACACCGAATGGGGCCACCGCCGCGACGTCCCCGGCTATGCGGCCTGCCTCGAAGCATTCGATGCGCGCCTAGGCGCCATCGAAGCGGCGATGCGGCCGCAAGACTTTTGTGTCATCACCGCCGACCATGGCAACGATCCGACCTTCCGCGGCTTCGACCACACCCGCGAGCATGTGCCGATCCTAGCCTTCGGCGGCGGCGCTCCCGCCGGGCCGATCGGCCCGCGCTCAAGCCTCGCCGACGTTGCAGAGACGATCGCGGTCAAACTCGGCCTGCCGGGCGGACCGCATGGGACCGCCTGGGCCGCATGAGAACCGTCATCGCGAGNNACGCGGCGATCCAGGGCGACGAGCGCTGCTCTACGAGCGCCTCGATTGCTTCGCCATAGCCCGTCCGGAAGGACGGGCGTCTTTCGACGCCCTGTCGCTCGCAATGACGACGACGGAGCGGCTTGGGCAGCATGAGAACCGTCATCGCGAGGAGCGAAGCGACGCGGCGATCCAGGGCGACGACCGCTGCTCTACGAGNNTGAACGACGCGCGCTGGCCCTGGCTCATCCTGGCCCCTCGACGGGACGGAGTCGTCGAACTGACCGATCTCGACGCCGCCGACCGGACACAGTTGATCGAAGAGGTGGCGTCGGCGGCCGGTTTTCTCAAGGCTCATGCCGGGGCGCACAAGATCAACATCGGCACGCTCGGCAACGTCGTGCGCCAATTTCATCTGCACGTCGTCGCCCGCACGGTCGGCGACCCGGGTTGGCCGGGACCGGTCTGGGGCTTTGGCGCCGCGGTCCCCCGAGACAAGGTCGAAACACGAACTCTGGTCGAGGCGGCAAGAGCCGGGTTGGGGATTGATTGACATCAGACGCCGAGAGTCTGGCGGCGCCAATGAACCTGCGACGAGGTCCGGATTGCGCCGCCCTCCAGAAACCGTCATAAGGCGCCGAGAGCTGGCCGGGAACGGCGGGGGAAGCGCGCTTTCGCCGCGTAGTCAGGGAGGCCGATTTGTCCGACGCTTTCCAGGATCGTGAGAACACGTTCGAGAAGCAATTCGCCCACGACGAGGATCTGCACTTCAAGGCGGTCGCGAGGCGCAACAAAGCGCTGGCGCTCTGGGTTGCCGAAATGAAGAAGCTCCCGCAAGCGGACGCGGAAAAATACGCCCGCGCCTTCGTCGCCGCGCAAGTCGGCAAGAGCGACGCCGAAGTCGCCGCCGCGCTGAAAGCGGACTACGACGGCGGCGACACTGACCTTTCCGATCACCGTCTGCGCAAGAAGATGGACGAGGAAATGGCCGAAGCGACCGCGTCGGTCAGAGCCGGGAAATAAGACCGCGGCGCCTGCTCACCGCCCGGCGGGACGCGCGAGCGGCGCGAACGTCGCCGCGACGGTCTCGTAGACATCACGTTTGAACGGCACGACAAGCTCCGGCAGCCGTTCCAAGCGCTCCCACCGCCAGTCGTCGAATTCGGCCTCGTGGGCGCCGTCAGCCGGGCGGCGGACGTCGATTTCCTTGTCCGGGCCGACGAACCGGAACAGGAACCATTTCTGGGTCTGCCCGCGATAGCGCCCGCTCCAGCGTCCGCGCGCCCCGTCAGGCAGATCGTATTTGAGCCAGCCCGGCAGCTCGGCGATCAATTCGACCGAGCGCACGCTGGTCTCCTCCCACAGCTCGCGCTTGGCCGCGGCGAGCGGCTCTTCGCCGGCGTCGATTCCGCCCTGGGGCATCTGCCAGGACCGGGCGTCCAGGACCTCCGCGCTGCGCTTGCGCTTGCGATGGCCGATGAACGCGTCGCCGGCGCCGTTGATCAGAGCGACGCCGACGCAGGGCCGATAGGGCAGTTCGTGGCTCATGGCCTCGTCGCTACGGGTTGGTTTGCGCGGATGGGGACATCAAGGCAGAAAGCGGGACCAGGGCGACGCCCTTCGATTCGAGCCCATTCGTCCATCGGGCCAAAAGCTCGACGCTCATCGGCGACGCGGAGGCGACGCCAATCGCCGAGCCTCGCTCGCGGGCGCGATCGAGGAGCCGCGCCAGCGCCGCTTCGATCGCCTCGGGCGTCGGGTTGGCGTCGATGACCACATCCGCGCGCGCCGACGGCATCGCCAGCGCCGCGGCGACGTCCGGCGCGACGCTGCGCGGCGAAGCGCCGTCGTCGAGATAGCCGAGGCCCCGGGCTGCGATTTCCGTCAGAACCGGCGTTAACTCCCTCGTATCGGCGGTGAATTTGCCGCCGAGGTGATTGACCACCGCAACATAGCCGGCGAACCGGCTCAGGAGCCAGCGCAGCGAATCGAGATTGTCGGCGTCGGAGGCTGACGTCTTCAGCGTATGGGGCCCCGGCTCGCCGGTCCCATCCGAAAAGTCCTCCATCGGCGCCTGCAACGCAGTCTCGTGCCCTGCCGCCCGCGCTTCCGCAGCGCGCTCCTCGATTCCCGCGCCATAGGGCGCAAACCCAAGCGTCACCGCGCCCGGCAGTTTGGCGATCGCAGCTTCGGCGCCCTCGGCGTTGAGGCCGAGGCCGCCGACCATCAGCGCGATCCGGGGCGCGCCGGCTTTCAATTTCGGGTCGAGCAGCACCGGCCTGGCGTAGACCTCGAACGGCCGAGCGCCGTCGGCGCCGACGCGCGGCAATGAGCCGGTGCGCGACGTCTCGATGAGGCGCGGGTCGGGCGCGGCGTTGAGCCTGTCGGCAAGCGCCCGCTCGACATCGATGATGCGTGCATTTGGCGGGCCGCCGCCGCCGGGGCGCGTGACCTTCACCCCGCTCGCCGCCTCCACCTGATCGGCGGAGGCGATCGGCGGCGCTGCGGCCTCATGGACGCTTGCAGTGACGTCGGGAGCCGCCGGCCCGGACGGCGCCGGCGCGACTTCGACCTTCGCCACTGCGTAGGGCTCGCCGTCGAGCGGCGCGTCGCGTCGCGCCAGCGTGACAAGACCGATCGCAGCCGCAAGAGCTGCTGCGGCAAGAACCGCGCGCCCGGCCGTGCGCCATCGGCCCGCGGGCGGCGCGGCCGCTGCGCCGGACAGGAACCCCAGCGGTTCGTTCAGTTCATCCCGCACTGCCCCCGATATCCTTCGTTCGCCCGTTTGGAAGCCCGACGAATCAGCCTCGCCATGAACTATACTCCTTCGCCGCGATGTGTGCGGCAGCCGCGAGCCGCGCGTCGGGAGCGGCCCGGATTGACCCCGCGCCTTGCGCTTCCGATAGTCCGCCGAAGTGTCGAGGCCGCCCGATGTCCGTCGATCCGTTGTTGCAACCCTTCCAGCTGCGTGGGCTCACCTTGCGCAACCGGCTGATGTCGACCGCGCATGAGCCGGCCTACACCGACGACGGCATGCCGAAGGCGCGCTATCGGCTCTACCATGCCGAAAAAGCGAGGGGCGGCATCGCGCTGACCATGATCGGCGGTTCGTCGGTGGTCGCGCCCGACAGTCCGCAGGCGTTCGGCAACATCCTCCTTTATAAGGACGAATGCGTGCGGTGGCTCAAGGAGCTCGCCGACGACGTGCACGACAAGGGCGCCGCGGTGATGATCCAGATCACCCATCTCGGGCGCCGCACCAGCTGGAGCAAGGACGATTGGCTGCCGGTGATCGCGCCCTCCCATGTGCGCGAGCCCGCTCATCGCGCCTTCCCCAAGGCGATGGAGGACTGGGACATCGCCCGCGTGATCGCCGCTTACGCCGACGCGGCCGAGCGGGTGAAGGCCGGCGGGCTCGATGGCGTCGAATTCGAGTGCTACGGCCATCTGATCGACCAGTTCTGGTCGCCGGCCACCAACAAGCGCGCGGACGAATATGGCGGGTCGATCGACAACCGCCTGCGCTTCGGCATGGCGGTGTTCCAGGCGGTGAGGCGGCGCGTCGGTCCCGATTTCCTCATCGGCGCGCGGCTCGTCTGCGACGAGGATTGGGGTCGGGGCTTGAGCCGCGACGAGGGCATGGCGATCGCGCGCCGCCTGACCGGTTCGGGGTTGATTGACTTTCTCAACGTGATCAAGGGCCATATCGACAGCGACGAGGCGCTGAGCCGCGTCATCCCGGGCATGGGCGAGCGCTCGGCCCCTCACCTTGATTTCGCTGGCGAAGTGCGCGCCGAGACCCGTCTGCCGACCTTTCACGCCGCCCGCATCCAGGACGTCGCCACTGCGCGCCACGCGATTGCGAGCGGCAAGCTCGACATGGTCGGCATGACCCGCGCGCACATGGCCGATCCCCACATCGCGCGCAAGATCGCCGAGGGGCGCGAAGCCGAGATCCGCCCCTGCGTCGGCATGGGCTATTGCATCGATTCGATCTATGCCGGCCAGGCCGTCTGCATCCACAACCCGGCGACCGGCCGCGAGGCGACGATCCCCCATCTCGTGCCGCGTTCCAACGGTCCGAAAAGGAAAGTCGTCGTCGTCGGGGCGGGCCCGGGCGGGCTCGAAGCGGCGCGCGTCGCGGGCGAGCGCGGGCACGACGTCGTCGTCCTCGAGGCCGCGGCCAGGCCCGGCGGTCAGATCGTGCTCGCCGCCGCGCTCAAGCGCAGGCGTGAAATCATCGGCGTCGTCGACTGGCGGATGCGCGAATGCGAACGACTCGGGGTCGCCTTTCGCTTCAACGCTTTCGCGGGCGCGGACGACGTGCTCGGCCTCGATCCAGACGTCGTCGTCATCGCCACCGGCGGCGCGCCGAATATCGAGTTCCTCGACTCTGGCGACGAATTCGCGGTGACCAGTTGGGATCTTCTCTCGGGCGCCGCGCGGCCGAGCGGCGAGGTGATCGTCTACGACGACAACGGCGCTCACCCGGGCCTCAGCGCCGCCGAATACGTCGCCGATTCCGGGGCGAAGCTCGAGATCGTCACCCCCGAGCGCATGCTCGCGCCGGATGTCGGGGGCACCTCTTATCCGCCCTATTTCCGCGCCTTCAGCCGCGCCGACGCCAAGGTGTCGCTGAACCTGAGGCTCGAATCGATCGCCCGCCGGGGAAACCGCGTCGTCGGCGCCTTCTACGACGAATACGGCCGGCGGCGGGTGGAGAAGGAAGCGGACATGATCGTCGTCGAGCACGGCGCGGTTCCGGTGGACGACCTCTATTTCGAGCTCAAGGCGGGCTCGATCAACCGCGGCGAAGTCGACTACGACGCGCTCATCGCCGGGCGCCCACAGACCGTGAGCAGCAATCCCGACGGCCGCTATCGCCTGTTCCGGATTGGCGATGCGGTGGCGAGCCGCAACATCCACGCCGCGGTCTATGACGCGATCCGGCTGATGAAGGACATTTGATGGCGGCCAATCTCATCACCGACGTTGACGGCGTGCGGGTTGGCTCCGCCGACGACGCCCGGCTGGCCTCAGGCGTCACAATGATCCTGTTCGACGAACCGGCGGTCGCCTCGATCGCGATCAACGGCGGCGCGCCCGCGCTGCGCGACACGGCGCTGTTGGAGCCGGAAATGACGGTCGAGCGCGTCGACGGCTTCGTTCTCTCCGGCGGCTCGGCCTTCGGACTCGACGCGGCGGGCGGCGCGATGGCTTATCTCGCCGAGATCGGACGCGGCTACGAGCACCGCGGGGCGCGCGTTCCGATCGTGCCAGGCGCGAGCCTGTTCGATCTTCTCAACGGCGGCGACAAGGGCTGGGGCCGCAAGCCGCCCTATTGGGACATGGGCCTCAAGGCGGCCGCGAGCGCCGCCGTCCTCTTCGCGCTCGGAACCGCCGGCGCTGGCTATGGCGCAACGACCTACAACCTCAAAGGCGGCCTCGGCTCGGCGAGCGCCGTGACCTCGAGCGGCTTTCGCGTCGGCGCGCTCGTGGTCGTCAATTCGGTCGGGCGGGCGACGCGCGGCGAAAGCCTGCATTTCTGGGCCGCGCCTTACGAGCGCGGGGCCGAATTCGGCGGCCTCGGCTTCGGCCCGAAGGAAATCGACGACCAGCTGACGCTCCGCCTCAAGTCCGACACGCCGTCAAGCACCGACCTTGCGGTCGTCGTCACCGACGCGGCGTTGACCACGACCCAGGTCAAGCGCGTCGCGATCATGGCCCAGGACGGCTATGCGCTCGCGCTGCGTCCCGCCCACGCGCCGATGGACAACGACGTCGTCTTCGCCGCCGCGACGGCGCGGGCAAGCGTCCCCGCCGACCTTCGCGACCTGACCGAGATCGGCATGCTCGCCGCCGAATGCGTCGCCCGCGCCGTCGCGCGCGGAGTCTACGAAGCCTCGCCGCTGGCCCTCCCGGACGGGAAACCGACGTGGAGGCAGCGGCGGGCGATGAATTCAACGATCAAATAATGGTTTGGCTCGCGCTTTGACCAGTCCGCTCTGGAGCCCGAGGACGCGCCGCGCTTATGAAAGAGCGCCGATCTTGTCGCGCGCTTCGTTGTCGCGTTTGTCCGGCGCGGCTGGCTGTCTATCGGGGCCTTCCGGGGTGGCCGCGTCGAGCCTCACCCCGTATTTTCCGGTCCGGATGTCTTTCTCCACCACCCTGGCCGGGTTGCCGACGACGACGCAACCGGCGGCGACGTCACGCATGACAACCGCGCCCGGGGCGACGATGCAACCGTCGCCCACCTGGACCCCGGGATAGCGGACCGCGCCGACGCCGATGTGGCAGCGCTCGCCGATCCGGGTGTCGACGTGCTGAAGATGGACGGAATCATGGGCCAGAATGTCGGCCCGGGACGATACGTCGGTATCGGCTCCAATGTGGACGCCGCGGGGGTTGGTCTTATCGAGCGTGGCCGTCAACGAAATGCGACATCCCGAGCCGATGTCCATGCCCCACGCCGAGTTTAGCAGACCGCCGTTCAGACGGGCGAGCGCCTGATCGAGGCCCGAACTGATTCCAAGCAGAACGGCTTTCATACCATCCTCGGGTTTGCCGGGCCGGACGCTCGCGCTCCGCCCGATTTCACCAAGCTGCAGTCCATCCGAATATTCTATACACTCGACTGAAGTAGAAAACTGAGGCGTCCATTACGATCGTGTTTGGGCATGCCCCCCGGTGCTGGCATTAATGTTGTTTTGCGCCGCCCGATAAAAATACATCGTGCAGCAAAAGGCGAAACTTTTATGGACCCGATGCAGCGCCGCGAGTGATCTTTGCGGGTTCGCTCTCAATTGGGTTATGAACGCCCTTACCTTTAGTAAGCAATCGACCAGCTATCGCGAAAAGGCCCCTACGTCAACTCGATTGGACGCCAATCCCAAAAGCGCATTCGATGCGAGGCCGCGGCCGAAGCGCATGGCGGCCGGGACCCTTTCGGCGGCGTTCATGCTTCGCTTGCGGCGCGGCTGAAAAGGTCGCAGGATGAAGGGATGGGGAGTTCTCCGTCGCCCAGTCTGCGTCGACTGCGCCTCAAGCCCGAAGATTGCGCCCCAACGGAATTGTTCGTCCAGTGGCGCTGCGCGCTGGGCGAGGTGTTCGAAGTCCGCGCGACTCCCTCGGAGATTGCGGCTTTCCGGGGCGAGATCGATGTCCACGCCTCGGCGCGTTACGTGTTGAGCGCAAGCCGCAATTCGCCCCTTTCGCTCGTTCGGAGGTCGGCGAGCGCGGCCCAGGGGCGGATTGCGATCTGCCTCCAGATCAATGGCTCGGCCACGGGGCTCGCGGGCGATGGCGCGATGCGCGCCGATCCCGGCGACGTCATGTTCGTCGACCTGTCGCAGTCGCTGACGATGCGTCAATCGGCGCCGGATGGGTTGGTGGACGGGGTGACGCTGTGGACCGTGCGCGACCGGATTCTGCCGCTCGTCTCGGATGAAAATGCGCTGCACGGTCTGGTTCTCAAGGCCGAGTCGCCCGCCGGGGCGGTCATAGGCGCGACCATGCGGGCCTTCGCCGGGTCGGCGCCAAAGATGCGGCTGACCGATTTCGACGCGATCGCCGAGGGTCTGGTCGCCCTGGCGGCCAAATCGATCGCGCCGGCGCTCGCGCGAGCCGGCGACCGCGTGGTCCCGCCGCCGTTGGCCACGTTCGTGACCGTTCGGCGCTACATCGATCGCAAACTCGCGTCGCCGGACTTGAGCGCGAATTCGATCGCCGCCGAGTTTGGCCTGTCTCGGGCCTCGCTCTATCGGCTGTTCGAGCCAGCCGGCGGCATCGCCAAATATATTCGCAAGGTGCGGCTGAGCCGGGCCTATCAGGAGATTACCGCGGCCGAATTCTCCAATCGGCGGATTGGATTTATCGCCTATCAGCTCGGATTCAAGAATGTGAGCGCCTTCAGCCGGTTGTTCCACGAGGTTTACGGCGTCACGCCGGGGGAAGCGCGCGCGCGCGCGCGCCAGACCGTCGCCAGGCCCGAATACGCCGTGCCCGCCGAGCCGGGCGAATCTCTGACCCGCTGGCTCGACGCCCTCATCGGCTGAGCTCAACCCCCGGCCGCCCGGGCGCTAAAGGCTCGCACCGCCGGACTGGCGCCAGATGACGCTTCGCCAAGGGCCTCGACCAACGCGGGAAAGTCGAGCGCGCGTCAACATCCTCGGCCGGGAAGAACCGCACGCCGTCGATTAGCGGTCGTGCGGTAAGGCGCGCCGCGGCGTCTCCTGCGGCTGGGCGGCCTTCAGCGCCTCGGCCTGCGCTCGCCATTTGTTTGCTTCGAGCCGGCTTTGGCGCGAGGTTCGCCGATGGCGCCCTTGCGACAACCAGGTTGCGAACGCGCCCGCGACCACGCCGAGCATGGCGGCCACGATGGCGATCGCATAGAGCGGCGCGTCGATTGACAACGCAGCGCTGTCGATCGAAGCGAACGGATCGAAAGAAACCGTCACCAAGTGATGATTGGCGAAGGCAAAGCCCAACAAGACGATGGCGGCAAGGGCGTAGACGGCGATCTTCAGGAACCTAACCATGCAAGCCCCATCCGCCCAACCCGCCGAGCCCGACCCGGCTCATGCCCGAGCGGCTGCACGAAGGATTTAAACCCGCTCGATCGCGGCTCGATTGAGGCGCTCGCGCATTTCCTTGCCGGTCTTGAAGAACGGCGCGAGCTTCTCGGTGACCGGGACCTTGTCGCCGGTGCGCGGATTGCGGCCGGTGCGAGCCTGACGCTGCTTAGTCGAGAACGCGCCGAAGCCGCGCAGTTCGACGCGCTCGCCGCGGGCGAGGGCGTTGGCGATCTCGCCGAGTATGGCGTCGATGATGTTCTCGATGTCGCGCTGATAGAGATGCGGATTGCGGGCCGCCATGCGCTGCACGAGCTCAGACTTGATCACCGAATGTCCCCAACTCGAAACGACCCCGAAGTTTCGCCGCGCCTTCATGCCCTGAAATCGCGGTCCACATCAATATCAATCCATCAACGCTCAGGCGTCAACGCGACGCCGGACCGGGCCGAGACAGCCGCGCCCAAAGACATCACGCCGAACGTTGAACCTCATACTGTCCCGTCCGGCGAAACCGCACCAGATAGGATGGGATGATCGTCTCGGCAGCCTGCGGCTCCACGCCGAGCGCCCTCAGGACGCGTCCCTCGGCTTCCGCCTCGGCGGAGACGACGTTTTCCGACGCCAGCAAATCGACTTGATCGCGGGTCGTCGTCAACAATTTCGGAAAAAGCCCGAGTGTCGCCCTGGCGGCGAACTCAGTCGACGCTGCGATCCAACGCGACGGACCGAGCGGCACGCTGATCAGCGGTCGACGGCGATCGATCGCGCGCAGCGCGAGCTCGGCCGCTTCACGCAGCGTCATCGTCCTCGGACCACCGAGCTCGTAAATCGTGCCTGCTTTCGCCAAGCCGGAGAACGCGGCGGCGGCCGCCTGTCCGACGTCGCCAACATAGACCGGCTGGAGGCGAGTCTCGCCGCCCGCCAACAGCGGCAAAACCGGCAGATGGCATGCCAGCGCGCCGAAGCGGTTGAAGAAATCGTCCTCCGGGCCGAACACGACCGACGGGCGCATGACGATTGCATCGGGGAACGTATCGCGCGTCGCCTGCTCGCCCAGGCCCTTGCTGGCGATATAGGGCGAAGAGGATTTCGGGTCCGCGCCAATCCCCGAGACATGCACATAAGTCGCGACGCCGGCGCTTTTCGCGGCGCGGGCCAGCGCGTGCGCGCCTTCGACATGGACGGCCGTATAAGTTTGCGCCCCGCTCTCGGCCGTAACGCCGGTCGCATTGACGGCTGCGCTTGCGCCCTCGAGCGCCGCGGCGATCGAATCCGGGAACCGGACATTGGCCTGAACCGGCTGGATCTGTCCCACTCCGCCAAGCGGCCTCAGGAAATCGGCGAGATCGGGGCGCCGCACGGCGACGCGGATCCGCCATCCCTTGTGCGCGAGCGCCCTGACGATATGACGGCCGAGGAATCCCGACCCGCCGAAAACTGTCGCAAGGCGGTTCGCTTCGGTCGTGGCTTCAGTCATCGGCGTCGTCTCCAAGATGAGGCGGGGCGCTGCTCCCTTATGCGAAGGCCACGCGCCTGTACAGCCGGCGCGCGCTCGACGCTCGCCGAAGTTCAGGCGTTCGCCTTCTGACGCGCGGCCACCACCAGATCCGCCGCCCGCCCCGAAAGCTCGGCCAAGTGATCGAATTTGGTTTCGAACGCGCCGACGCCCGAGGTCGCGGAGCGCAATTCGACAATAAGATCGCCGATCTCGGCCTCCGGAATCAGCGCCCGGAGCGCCTCCCAGCCTGCCCAACCCTCCCGGGCTTCGAAGCCGAGGATCTGGCCGCGCCGCGCGCTCACCAGCGCGCTGGCTCGCGCCAGCGCATCGGTCGGCACGTAGATCGTCACCGACAGGATCGGCTCGAGCAGCACCGGGCGCGCCTTGACCAGGGCCTCGTCCAGGGCCTGCTTGCCTGCCGCGCGGAATGCCATGTCGGACGAGTCCACCGTATGATAAGAGCCGTCGATCAGGGTCACCGAGACGTCGACGACCGGAAAGCCGAGCGGACCGCGCGTCATCGCGTCGCGCGCGCCCGCCTCCACGGACGAAAAATACTGCCTCGGCACCGATCCGCCGTGCACCCGCTCGGCGAAGGCGAAACCCTCGCCGCGGCCGCGCGGGCCGACCTCGACCAGAACGTCGCCGAACTGGCCATGCCCGCCCGACTGCTTTTTGTGCCGCCCGCGCACGGTGACCGCGTCGCGAATGGACTCGCGATAGGCGACCGACGGCTTATGCGCCTGGATCGTGACCCCGAACCGGTCGGCGAGCCGCTCGGTGGTGACGCGCAAGTGCATCTCGCCTTGCCCGAACAGCTTCAGTTCGGACATCTCGGCGTCCTGGACATAGGAGAGCGCGCGATCCTCTTCGCACAGCTTGGCC
Source organism: Hyphomicrobiales bacterium (assembly GCA_003164825.1). Lineage (GTDB taxonomy): Bacteria > Pseudomonadota > Alphaproteobacteria > Rhizobiales > Beijerinckiaceae > Roseiarcus. The sequence continues at coordinate 13,417 of PLUH01000112.1, read as the reverse complement.
AAAGCGCTCGCGAGCCTCACCTCGTCCTTTCGGTCCTTGACGCGAATCGCGACCCCCTGAGTGGGGGGCGGGGCGGCGGGAATCGCGGCGGCCGCCGGCTGAGCTCTGCCGTCGGCGATTCGGTCCCCGGTGGCGAGGTTCTCCAGACGGGCGAAAGCGACCGTGTCGCCCTCCTCGGCGCGCGTCAGTTTTGAGGATACCGCGCCCATGAGCCGGGCCAGGCCGCCGATGCGCTCCTCGACCCCGCGCGAGTTGACGACGGTCGCCCCGTCGGCGAAGGCGCCGCGCAGCACCCTGGCCAGCGACAGCTTGCCTCCGTGGGCGGTGTGGATCGTCCGGATCACCTGCGCCAGAGCCGGGCCTTTGTCGTCGATCCCGAGCCGCTTGCGAGTGTGGATGACGCCCGGCGATTCATGCCGGAGCGCCTTGAGCAGCCTGGTGACCCCATGGCCGCCGGTCGCCGAGCCCATCAGCACCGGCACGACGCGCCCCTCGCGCAATTCGCGCGCCAGGTCGTCGAAGACGAGGTCCTTCGGCGGGTCGATGTCGCTGATCAATTGCTCCATCAGCGCGTCGTCATAGTCGGCGAGCTTCTCGAGCATCAGATAGCGCGCCTGCTTTTCCTCCGGGACGACGCCGGCCGGCATTTCGATGACGCTGGACGGCGCGGCCTCGCGGTAGACGAAGGCGCGCTCGAGCGCGAGATCGATGAATCCGGTGGCGACGCCGTTCTCCCACACCGGAATCTGGCGCAACAGCAGCGGAGTGCGCGAGGCCGGCTGGAGCATCTCCAGCGTCTCGCGCAAGCTCCCGCCCGCCTGATCGATCTTGTTGAGAAACAGGATGCGCGGCAACCCGAGCTCTTCGAGCTCGCGAAGGATGACCTGGAGCGCCGGGATCTTGCGCGGATCGGCCTCGCAAACGACGACGGCGGCGTCGCAGACGGGCAGGGCGTAACGCATGTCGTGGATGAATTCGATCGAGCCAGGAGCGTCGAAGAAGGTGAGCCGGTCGCCGAGGTAATCGATGCTGGCGACATTGGACTCGACGCTCATGGCGTGGCTGCGCGCCTCCGGGCTCGAATCGCCGACGCTGGTGCCTTCGCGCACCGTGCCTTGCCGCGCCACGCCGCCGCCGCGCGCCAGGATCCCCTCGAGAAGGCTGGTTTTGCCGCTCTGAAACGGTCCGACGATCGCGACCAGACGGGGGCCCGCGACGCGATTTTCGTGATTGGCTGCGTTCAATATCGGCCTCCCTCAAGCGTTGCGCCGCGCCGCGAGGCGCCGCGCGCGTCCCATTGCAAGGCGATCCACTCCCTCGACCCGAACGCGTCCCTCCGGACGCGGTTTTCTCAATTATGGCCGAGCCTTATGACACGGCGCCGGCGTTGTCGACCGCTGCAGGCTTGCTGTCGCGCGAACGACATGGTTGCAAGAACCCGCGCGGCGCGCAAGACGGTTGACGATGGCTGGCGAAGCGGGCGCGCCGGCCAGTCTCGCATTCGCCGCCGGGGTCCTGTATGGGACGGCGCGAACACGGGCTTTGGGCGAGTGGAAGAGTTCATGGGTCAGGGCCAACCGGTCGACGCCGGGCGGGTGGCGGCCGCGCTCAGCGGCCGCTCGGTGGTTCTCGTCGGCATGATGGGGGCCGGAAAAACCTCGGTCGGCAAGCGGCTTGCGGCCAAGCTCGGACTGCCGTTCGTCGACGCCGACGCCGAGATTGAAGCCGGCGCGCAACTGACCATTTCCGAGATCTTCGAGCGGTTCGGCGAGCTCTATTTCCGCGACGGCGAGCGCAAGGTGATCGCCCGCCTGCTCAATGGCGGGCCGCTGGTGCTGGCGACCGGCGGCGGCGCTTTCATGAATGCAACGACGCGCCAAAATATCGCAAAATATGGCGTCTCCATCTGGCTGAAGCCGAGTTTCGACATTCTGCTCGCCCGCGTGCGCAAGAAATCCAACCGCCCGCTCTTGAAGACGGCCGATCCGGAACAGACCCTCCGTCGGCTGCTCGAGGAGCGGACGCCGACCTACGCCCTCGCCGACCTCACCATCGAATCGCTCGACGGCTCCCACGACACGGTCGTCGACGCCATCCTGCGGCGACTCGACGCGACCCTTGGCAAGGATGTCGCGCCGGTCCAGGAGGCGAGGCGCAAAGTGGAAGTGCCGCTCGGCGCGCGCGCCTACTCGATCCTGATCGGGCCGGGCGTCCTCGACGAGGCGGGGGCCGAGATCGCAAGGATCGCGCCGGGCGTCCATTGCGCGATCGTGACCGACGCCCGCGTCGCGCCGCTTTATCTCGACCGCCTCAGCGCCAGCCTGGATCAAGCCGGATTACGCTCGACGCCGATCGTCTGCCCGCCCGGCGAAGCCACGAAGGGCTATGCCGAATTCGCCCGCGTTTGCGACGCGCTGATCGAGGCGCGCATCGAGCGGCGGGACATTGTCATCGCGCTTGGCGGCGGCGTGATCGGCGATCTCGCCGGATTCTGCGCCGCGAGCCTGCGCCGCGGCGTGCGCCTGGTCCAGCTCCCGACCACGCTTCTCGCCCAGGTCGATTCCAGCGTCGGCGGCAAGACCGGGATCAATTCGCGCCACGGCAAGAATCTCGTCGGCGCCTTTCATCAACCGTCGCTGGTTCTGGCCGACACCCTGTGCCTCGACACGCTGAGCGAGCGCGAATTTCGCGCCGGCTACGCCGAAGTCGTCAAATACGGGCTCATTGGCGACCGGGGCTTTTTCGAGTTTCTCGAATCGAACTGGCGCGACGCGTTCGCCGGCGGTCCGGCGCGCGCCGAAGCGATCGCGGTCAGCTGCGCCGCCAAGGCGCGGGTCGTCGCCGCCGACGAGACGGAGCGGGGGGAGCGGGCGCTGCTCAATCTCGGCCATACTTTCGGGCATGCGCTCGAGAAGCTGACCGGCTACGATTCGGCGCGGCTCGTCCACGGCGAGGGCGTCGCCATCGGCATGGTCTCGGCTTTCCGCTTCTCCCGCGATCTCGGCTTGTGCTCGGGGCAGGACGCGACGCGGGCCGAGGCCCACTTGAAGGCGGTCGGCCTTCCGACCCGCATGCGCGACATTCCCGGCTTCGACGCGAGGACGGAGGATCTCTTGGCCGCAATGCGCCAGGACAAGAAAGTCGACCGTGGCCGGCTGACCTTCATTCTCGCCAGGGGCATTGGGCAGAGTTTCGTCGCTCGCGACGTCGACGAGGCGGCCGTCTCGGCTTTCCTGACCCGCGAGATGGCCGTTTGGACCTGAAAGTCGGCCTTCGCCTGCATTACTCGCGCATGCGCCCGTGCTAAAACCGATCCATGGCGTACAGCCTCGACATTGTCGTCATCGCCTTGAGCATCGTCGCCGCGGCGTTCTTCGCCGGCGCCGAAACCGCGCTGACCGCGGCGTCGCGGGCGCGCATGCATGCGCTGGAGATGGCCGGCGACAACCGGGCGAAACTCGTCACCCGCCTGATCGGCATGCGTGGGCGCCTCATCAGCGCGATGCTGCTCGGCGGCCAATTTGTCACCATCGGCTCGTCGGCGATCGCCACCAGCGTCCTGCTCAGCCTGTTTGGCGATCACGGCGTATGGGCCGCGACCATCATCATGACAGCGCTGATCGTCGTTTTCGGCGAGGTGCTGCCGAAGACGATCGCCATCGCCGATCCGGACCGCGTTTCGCTCCTGATCGCGCCGCTGGTCCTGTTCTTCGTGCGTATTTTCGGTCCGGTCGTCAGCGCGGTCGAGGCGCTGGTGCGCGGCGTCCTAAGGGTGTTCGGCGTCTCGCTCGGCGACCAGGATGCGGGCGTTTCCGGCCATGACGAGTTGATGGGGGCGGTCGACATCCTGCATCGCGATGGGGAGGTCGAGCGCGACGAGCGCGACATGTTCGGCGGCCTCTTGGAATTGTCCGAGATCCCGGTCTCGGACGTGATGATTCATCGCACCAAGATGCGGCTGATCGACGCTGATCTGCCGCCCGAGGAGCTGGTGCGCGAAGTCATCGCGTCGCCCTACACCCGCATGCCGCTCTGGCGCGGCGAGCCGGACAATATCATTGGCGTACTCCACGCCAAGGATCTGCTCAGGGCCTATGTCGCGGCCGGCGGAGACGCAAGCAAGCTCAATATCGCGGATCTGACCCTTAAGCCGTGGTTCATTCCCGAGTCGACGACCCTTCGCGACCAGCTGCAGGCGTTCCTGGGCCGCAAGATGCATTCGGCGCTGGTCGTCGACGAGTACGGCGTCGTGCAGGGGCTGATAACGCTTGAGGACATCATCGAGGAGATCGTCGGCGATATTCGCGACGAGCACGACGTGGCCGTGCAGGGCGTGCGCAAGCAGCGGGACGGTTCGGTCGTGGTCGACGGCTCGGCGACCATCCGCGAGCTCAATCGGGCGATGGGCTGGAACCTGCCCGACGACGAAGCCGCGACGGTGGCGGGCCTCGTCATTCATGAGGCGCGCTCGATTCCGGAGCCGCGCCAGACCTTCAGCTTTCACGGCTTCCGCTTCGAGGTGCTGCGCAAGCAGCGCAATCGGATCGCCGCGCTGAGGATCACCCCGCTCGCTCCGCGCGCGGCGGAGCCCCGGACGATAGGCCAGGAAGGCGAAACGGCGCCCCATGATTGAGGCAAGGTCCGATGATCCAGGGCTGCCGCGGACGGCAGGCGCCGCGGGCGTCCGTTGCCGGTTCCCCGGACATGCCTATATAAGCGGCCAGCGCACCGGCCGGCGGCTGGGAAGAGGTTTGGATGTCCTGGAATAATCAAGGCGGCGGACCCTGGAAGTCGCCGGGGCGCGGCCCATGGGGCCAGGGGCCGTTCGGTCCGCCTCCGACCGGCGACCTCGAAGAGATCATCCGCCGCGTGCAGGAGGCCCTTGCCAAATTGACCCCGGGCGGATCGGGAGGCGGCAGAGGGAAGGGGTTCGGCGGCCGCGGGGCGTTGTTCCTCGTGCTCGCCGCGCTGCTGCTGTGGTTCGCCTGGGGAACGTTCTATACGGTCCAGCCGAGCGAAGTCGGCATCAATCTCGTGTTCGGCCGCTACACCGGCAAGACCGCCGCCGGCCTCAACACCAACTGGCCCTGGCCGATCGGCTCGGTGATCAAGGTTCCGGTCTGGGATCAGCAGATCACCGAGGTCGGCTATCGCAGCCTTGGCGCAAGCGCAGATATTCCCGAAGAGAGCCAGATGCTGACCGGGGACAAGAATATCGTCGACGTTCACTTCAGGGTGAATTGGCAGATCGATCCCGCCAAGCCTGAAGACTACGTGTTCAACATCCTCAATCCGCGCGAGACGGTCAAGGCGGTGGCCGAGAGCATCATGCGCGAGGTCGTTGGCTTGAAGACCATCGACGGCATCCTCACCACCGACCGGGCGTCGGTCGAGGCCGATGTGCAAAAGCGGATGCAGGACCTGCTTAATACGTACCGGGCCGGCGTTCTCGTGAAGCAGGTGCAACTGCAGTCCGTCGACGCCCCGAGCCAGGTCCTTTCCGCCTATCGCGACGTGACCGCAGCGCAACAGGACCAGCAGCGTGCAGTCAACGAGGCCGAGACCTACGCCAACAAGGTCGTGCCCGAGGCCGAGGGCGGCGCAGCCCGCATCGTCGCCGAAGCCAACGCCTATCGCGAGCAGACGATCCTCGAGGCGAAAGGCCAGACCTCCCGCTACAACCAGATTTACGAGCAGTACAAGAAGGCGCCCGGCGTGACCCGCGAGCGCATGTACCTCGAGACGATGGAGCGCGTGCTTGGCCCGATGGACAAGACAATCGTCGATTCGAACTCCGCCAGCCCGCCGGTGCCCTATATCGCGCTCGAACCGTTGCAGTCCAAGCCCGGAGCGAGCGGCAAATGAGGTGGTCCCTGAACGGCGTCGTTCTGGCCGCGATCGCAATCGTCGCCATCATTGTCGCGTCGATGGCGACGTTCGTCGTCGATCCAACCGAACAGGCGCTGATTCTGCGTTTCGGCCAACCGGTGCGCGACTTGATTGACGCCCCGGGCCTCTATTTCAAGTGGCCGTTCGTCGACACGGTCGTCTATATCGACAAGCGCATTCTCGCCCTCGACAACGAGCGCCAGGAAGTGCTGGTGTCCGACAATCAGCGCCTGGAGGTCGACGCCTTCGTGCGCTACAAGATCGATGATCCGCTGCTCTTTTATCAATCCGTCACCAACACCCGCGGCGCCGACGCGCAACTCGGCGGCATGCTGAATTCGGCGCTTCGCCGCAGCCTATCGGGGGCCTCGATTACCGACATCGTGCGCGACAAGCGCGACGCGCTGATGGCCGACATCCGCGACCAGATGATCACTGGCGCCAAGCGTTTCGGCCTTCAGGTCGTCGACGTGCGCATCAAGCGCGCCGATCTGCCGGCGGAGAACTCGGAGGCGGTGTTCCGGCGCATGCAGACCGAGCGGCAGCAGCGCGCCGCTTCCTATCGCGCGCAAGGGTCGCAGCAGAGCCAGCAGATCAAGGCCGAGGCCGATCGCAAGGTCACCGTCATCACCGCGCAGGCTCAGCAGCAGTCCGAGCAGATCCGGGGCGAGGGCGACGGCGAGCGCAATCGCATCTTCGCCGAGGCCTATGGCGCGGATCCGGAATTTTTCGCTTTCTACCGCTCGATGCAGGCCTATCAGAACAGTTTCGCCAACGGGCAGACGCGGGCGCTCATGAGTCCGAAGTCGGACTTCTTCCGCTACTTCTCGACGCCGACGCCGGCCCCCGAAGCCGCGACGGCTCCTGTGCCTGCGCCGTCGGCCAAGGCGGACTGAGATATGCGCGATTTCAGCGTCGCCATCGGGCTGGTGTTGGCGATCGAAGGGATGCTGATGGCCGGCTTCACCAATTCGATGCGCACGCGCATGGCGATCGCCGCCCGCGAGGATCCGTCGAAATTGCGCGGGATCGGTCTCGGCGCCGCGTTTCTCGGCGTCGGGATCGTCTGGGCGTCCCGCTCGCTGCTCTAACCGCTTTTCCGGCGAAGCAATGTCCCGCCGGACCGATGGACGAATGTGAGGAGAAACTCATGCTGCACGACGCGCTGCGAAAGTCGGCGACGCATCGCCGCAATGCCCGGTCGGTGGTCGCGCTCGCGGTCGCTTCGACGCTCCTCGGCGCTCCCCTGGCGCTGGCGCCGGCCAATCCCGCCTTCGCCCAGGCGCGGCCGACCAATCTCGCCGATCTTGTCGATGCGGTTGCCGAAGCCGTGGTCAACATCTCGGCCACCCAGACGGTCGACGATAAGGACAGCGCTGCTCCGGATTTGCCCAAGGGCACGCCGTTCGACGAGATGTTCGAGGAGTTCTTCAAGAATCACGGCATCAATCCGCAACCGCGCGCGCGCAGGGCTCAGTCCTTGGGTTCCGGCTTCGTCATCGATCCGAGCGGCATCGTCATCACCAACAATCATGTGATCGGGGACGCCAACGACATCGTCGTCATCTTCACCGACGGTCGCAAACTCAAAGCCACCGTCGTCGGCAAAGACTCCAAGGTGGACGTCGCGGTGTTGAAGGTGGAGAGCGACAAGCCGTTGAAGACCGTCAACTTCGGCGACAGCGGCAAGATGCGCGTCGGCGACGGCGTCATGGCGGTCGGCAATCCGTTCGGCCTCGGCGAGACGGTGACGGCCGGCATCATTTCGGCCCGCAACCGCAACATCGACAGCGGCCCCTACGACGACTTTCTGCAGACCGACGCCTCGATCAACAAGGGCAATTCGGGTGGACCGCTGTTCAATCTGCAGGGCGAGGTGATCGGCATCAACACCGCCATCCTTTCGCCTTCGGGGGGTTCGATCGGCATCGGCTTCGCGACTCCGTCGGCGACCGTCGTTCCGGTGATCGCGCAGTTGCGCGAATTCCATGAGACCCGGCGCGGCTGGCTCGGCGTTCGCATCCAGCCGGTCGACGACACCATCGCCGACAGCCTGAATCTGGGCTCGGCGCGCGGCGCTCTCATCGCCGGCATTGACGCAAAGGGCCCGGCAAAACCTGCCGGTCTGATGGCGGGCGACGTCATCGTCAAGTTCGACGGCCAGGAGGTCAAGGAGTCGCGCGACCTACCGCGTCTTGTGGCGTCGATGCCGGTCGGCAGGGAGGTCGAGGTCGTGGTGGTCCGCAACGGCCAGGAACTGACCAAGACGGTGACGCTCGGGCGGCTCGAGGACGGAGAGCAGAAGACCGCGCTCGCCACCGAGGGCAACGACGCGCTGCAGCCGGATGCAGTCGCCAAGGCGCTCGGCATGGAATTTTCCGCCCTCAGCGCCGAGGCGCGCAAGACTTTCAAGATCAAGGACAGCGTCAAAGGCGTGGTCGTGACGTCGGTCGATCCCGGTTCCGCCGCGGCGGACAGGGGCTTGCGGGCGGGCGACGTGATCGAGGAGGTCAATCATCAGGCGGTCGAACACCCGGGCGACGTTGCGAGAGCGATCGACAGCGCGAAGACGGATTCGAAGAAGCCGGCGCTGCTCTTGGTGTCGAACGGCGACGGCGAGGTGCGGTTTGTCGCTGTCCCGGTCAATTGAACGAAAAGGAGCGGCGCGATGGCCGATGGATCCGTGACGGCGGACAATGCGCTCGCGGTGGCGCGGGATGTCCTCAAGCGCGCGCCGCTGATCGACGGACACAATGATCTCCCGTGGGTGATCCGCGTCGACCGCGCGGCGCGCGGCGACGTCATCGCCTACGATTTGACCCGCGTCCATGAGCGCGCCGACACCGACATTCCGCGTCTGCGCGAGGGCATGGTCGGGGCCCAGTTCTGGGCCGCCTTCCAGCCGACCAACGCGCCTCATCCGGCGCGCACCGCGCTCGAGCAGATCGACCTCATCCGCCGCATCGAGGAGGCTCATCCCGACGTGTTCCTGCCGGCGCGGCGGGCGGCGGACTACGCGAGGGCGAAGTCCCTGGGCAGGATCGCCTCCTTCATCGCGGTCGAAGGCGGCGTGGGGCTCGAGAATTCGCTGAGCCCGCTGCGCATCTGGCGCGCCGCCGGCGTGCGGCTGATGACGCTGTGCCACAACGAAAGCCTGGACTGGGTGGATTCCGCGACCGACGCGCCGCGCAACGGCGGCCTCAACGCCTTCGGGCGGGCGGTCGTCGGCGAGCTCAACCGCCTCGGCATCGTCATCGACCTCGCCCATACGTCGCATGAGGCGATGCGCCGGGTGCTCGACGTGACCGAAGCGCCAGTGGCTTTGTCGCATTCCAACGCCTATTCGCTCTGCGATCATCCGCGCAACGCGCCCGACGACGTTCTCAAGCGGCTCAAGGCCAACGGCGGCCTGGTGATGGCGACTTTCGTGCCCGGGTTCGTCTCGCAGCCGCTGCGCGACTGGCTGCGCCGTTCGCGCGATCCTTTTGGCAAGGCGCCGCTGGCGGCCGATCCCAAGGCGCAGTTTGCCGAGATCGAGGCCAAGCAAGGCCCGGCGCCGAAGGCGAGTCTCGAGCAGGTCGCCGACCACATCGTGCGACTGGTCGAGACCGCAGGACTCGACCATGTCGGCGTCGGATCCGACTATTTCGGCGGCGCTTCGCCGGTCGGGCTCGAGGACGTCAGCCGCTTTCCCCACCTGTTCGCCGAACTGGTCCGGCGCGGCTTCTCCGAGCGCGACCTCGAGAAGATGTCGTCGCGAAACATGCTGCGAGTGCTGCGGCGGGTCGAGACGGTCGGCAAGTCCCTGCGTCAGAGCCGGCCGCCGGCGATCGGCCGGCTGGAGGACTATAGGGATCCCTGAGGCGGCCATGGCGCTCATGGACGCCTTCCAGCCCCAACCAAATGTGGACGTCGGCCGCATGGCGCGGCGCGCGCGCGAGGCGAGCGAGTTTCTCAAGGCGCTGGCGCACGAGTCGCGGCTGATGATCCTCTGCGATCTCCTGCACGGCGAAAAGTCGGTCGGCGAACTGGAGGCGCTGCTCGCGAGGCGCCAGTCGACGGTGTCGCAGCAATTGGCGAGGCTGAGGCTCGAGGGCCTCGTCTCGGCGCGCCGGGACGGCAAGACGATCTACTACAGCATCGCCAGCGACAAGGCGCGGTCGATCATTAGCGCGCTCTATGATTCGTTCTGCAGTCCGGGCGGCTCATAGCTTTTCGCGCTCAGTCCGCTCGCCGCAGGCCGCTCGCGCACGCCCCGGCCAGCGTGAGGGCCGCGGCGCCCCAAAGCGCGATCGACGTCGCATGCTGGGGCGCACGTCCGAACGCGACCGCCATCAGCGCCGTTCCCAAGGACTGGCCGATCAGCCGTCCGGTCGATTGCAGGCCGGCCGCCCCGCCGCTGCGCTCGCGTGGCGCGCTGCCGATGATGAGCCGGTTGTTGGGCGACTGGAAAAAGCCGAAGCCGAGGCCGCAGATGGCGAGCCGCCAGACGAGCGAGCCGGGGTCCGGATCGCCGACATGAAGCGCAACCAGGGCGAGGCCCGCTCCCATCACGAGAAGGCCGATGCTGCTGAGGATGCCGGGGATGAATCGATCGGCCAGGCGCCCGGCGATTGGCGCGATCAGGGCGGTTCCGACCGGCCATGGCGTCAAGAGAAGGCCGGTGGCGGCGGCGGAGCGGCCGAGCGTGTCCTCGAAGTAGAACGGCAGCGCCACCATGGCCAGGCTCTGCGCTCCGAACGACGTGATCGACGTCGCCAGCGACAGCGCGAACACCGGCCGGCGCAAGAGGTCGACCGGCAGCAGCGGCGCCGAGAGCTTGAGCTGCCGCTTGACCAGGACCACGCCGATCGCCGCGCCCAGGCCGATCTCGATCAGCGCCAGCGTCGGGCTTCCCCCCTGGCCGATCCGATTGACCCCGGCGATGAAGAGGCCGAAGGCGAGCGCGTTGAGAACGACGCTGATCAGATCGAGGCGGCCGGCGGCGCGCGGCGTCGCCGGCAGCGTCCGCGCCGCCATCGCCAGCGCCAGCACGCCGATCGGGACGTTGACGAGAAACAGCCAATGCCAGGAGGCGACCGAAAGGATCGCCGCCGCGACGCTCGGGCTGGCGGCGCTGGCCACCGCGACCACGACCGCCATGTTGCCGACCCCCTGGCCGAGCCGCGAGTGCGGATAGATGAAGCGGATCAGCGCGATGTTGACGCTCATGATCCCGGCCGCGCCCAGGCCCTGGATGAGGCGCGCGACCGTCAGCACGGCGAAGGTCGGCGCGAGCGCGCAGGCGAACGAGGCTACGGTGAAGACGGCGAGCCCCCACCAATAGACGCGCCGGTAGCCGACCATGTCGCCGAGCGCGGCCAGCGGCAACAGCGAAACGGTGACCGCGAGCTGGAAGGCGTTGATGATCCATGTGGCGCTCTCCGGCGCGACGGCGAACTGGCGCGCCATCGTCGGCAGCGCCACCGTGACGATGTTGCCGTCGAGCACCGCCATGGTGATCGCCATNNGAGGAGCGGACATTGGTTCGGGCGGTTTAATGGTCATCCCTGCGCATACAACGTCCTTGCGGGCTCGCGCGCGCCTCACGCGAAAGCCTTGATCAAACCGCGGTGATCGCCTGGGCCGCTCTCTTGGTCCCGCTCGGCTATTGCGCTTCCCAGTCGTCGGTGAATGTGGTCAAGCCGTCGACGTCGCTGAACTCTATTTGTTGGAAGACGAACTCCCATTCCTCGAGTTCGTGCACATCGACCGAGCCGCTATGCTCGGCGTGAAGCTCGGCGGACAGCGGGTGGCCCGGACGGGCCAGCTTGCCCTTCGTTCGGTAGACTTGAACAATTATTGCGTTGGTCAGAATAATGGTCTGGTATGTGGTGGGTTTGCCATCGCTATCCGCTTTGGCGAAGTCGAGCGTGACCGAGGTCAGCGTCTCGTTCGTTGCACACGCGGTCATTGCCTGCGGCGAGGCTGCGCCCCATTCCTTGGCGATCACGATCGGCTTGTACCGGCGAATCCCCGAGGCCTGCCCGGTCGCAGCGTCGTGCGGCGATTCCAGAGCCATTTCGAAGGCGAGGATGGGGATCCAATTCTTGCGGCTCGCCAGAGTGCTCTCTCCTTTGAACTGCCCCTGCTTCGCGCCCTTGACTGACAGATAGGCTGGATATGCCACGGTGCGCCGCCTTTCTGAACCTCTCCAAAATGACGTCTAGCTTCAGAACAATATCAGCGCGTCTATCCGGCGTCGCGGGCCACTGCGGCCCAGGCGTCCGTCCCCCACAAATCATAGGCGTCGNNAGCGTTCGATCCTGACCGTCACGATGTCGCCGGCTCGCAACGGCCGGCGGGTCGCGATGTGCACGGCGCCATCGATCTGCGGCGCATCGCCCTTGGTGCGCCCCTTCGCCTGAGTCGCGCCGCCTTCGTCGACGATGACTTCGAGCCGCTTGCCGACCTTGGCGGCGAGCTTCTTCATGCTTATCGCCTGGGCGCGCTGCATGAAGCGCTTGTGCCGGCTCGTCTTTATCGCGTCCGGCACGGGCTCAAGGCCGAGATCGTTGGCGACGGCGCCCTTGACCGGCTCGTATGGGAAAGCTCCGACGCGGTCGAGCTTCGCTTCATCGAGCCAATCGAGCAGGAACCTGAAATCCTCCTCGGTCTCGCCGGGAAAGCCGACGATGAAGGTCGAGCGGATGACCAGCTCCGGGCAGATCGCGCGCCAGGCGCGGATGCGCTCGAGGGTCTTTTCCTGGCTCGCCGGGCGGCGCATCGCCTTCAGGACTTTCGGCGAAGCGTGCTGGAACGGCACGTCGATATAGGGCAGCACATTGCCGCCGTTCATGAGCGCGATCGCCTCGTCGACATGCGGATAGGGGTAGACATATTGCAGCCTGACCCAGGCGCCGAGCGTTCCCAATTCGCGGGTGATGTCGAGAAACCGCGCCGGCGTCTCCCGACCGCGCCATTCGCTCGCGGCGTATTTGAGGTCGCGGCCGTAGGCGCTGGTGTCCTGGGCGATGACGATGAGCTCCTTGACGCCTGCTTTCACCAGCCGCTCGGCCTCGCGCAAAACGTCGCCGGCCGCGCGCGAGGCAAGGTTCCCGCGCAAGGACGGGATGATGCAGAAGGTGCAGCGGTTGTCGCAGCCTTCGGCGATCTTGAGATAGGCGTAGTGGCGCGGCGTCAGCCGCACGCCCTCGCCGGGGATGAGATCGACGAACGGGTCGCGCGGCGCCGGCGCGGCCTCGCGCACCGCCGCCATCACGCTTTCGAACGCCTGCGGGCCGGTGATGGCCGACACATTGGGAAACGCGTCGCGGATCGCCTCGGGCTTGGCCCCCATGCAGCCGGTGACGATCAC
>PLUH01000112.1:0-158 GCA_003164825.1 Hyphomicrobiales bacterium | reverse complement strand
TCGGCGCGCAGCCGCGTGAGGATCCGCTCGCTGTCGACGAGCGCCTTCGGGCAGCCGAGCGAGACGAAGGAAATGCGCGGCGCGGAACGGCGCTCGGCGTCGGCGATGTCGGTCACCGGCGTCGATTGCCACGGCGGCGCAGCGAGGGCAATCCCCCT
>PLUH01000201.1 GCA_003164825.1 Hyphomicrobiales bacterium | reverse complement strand
GGACCAAGGAGGGGGGTCGCGCTGTCCTGCGAGACAAGCGAGCGGCGGCGCATTCGATAATCTCCCCAGTCAGGGCGACTCCCCGCCCCGGCCCGCCCCCGCAAGAGGGGGCGGGTGCGCTAACGCCATCGATTCTACCGAAATGCAGCAGGCTCTAAAGGCTGGCCGCTTCCCGGCCGGCCGCGTGAAGCCGCTTAGAGGCGCTTCCCCGCGTGGAAGAGGTGGCCACCGCCTCCAGTATGCACCGCGCCGCCTGCGACCTTTGTCGTGTTGGCGACGGCTGCGGTGCGCGAGGTGGTGAGCGTGCTTGCGGTGTTGCTGGAAGTTGTCGAGCTGTTCCGCTTCCCGCCGTTGCCGGTGATGGCGCCCGTGTGAACCCCGGCTAGCGAAGGCGTGAGGCCGCCGCCGCTCAAGCCGCCCGCGGTCGCGCTCGCGCCGCACGAGCCTGTCCCGGTGGAGCCGGCGGACGGGGTCGAGCCGGAGTGGGTTCCTCCCGCGCCCGTCGACGGGGCGTGCGTTCCGGTGGATGCGCCGGTCCCGCCGCCGCACGCGGCGAACGCCTCGCCCGGCGCCGCGAAGGCGAGCGCCGCCACGAAGGCCGCACCGGCCAACAATGCGCCGTACGAGGGCGTACGACTTTGCTTGCGGTTGATGGTCTGCATCTGATCCTCCTGCAGCTTCCATTGCCCCGCTGCACGCTAGCAGAAACCGTCCGATCAAAAAACGACATTCGATCCTTGCCCTATAGGCCGACTCGGGTCGTCCTCCTCACGGCCGCGACCGCGAACACGACCGCCAGCGCCAGCCAGGAGAGGATCATCGTCGTGCCGCCGATCGGGGCGGCGAAAGGAAAGATGCGCTCGCCAGTGAACGCGCGCATCGCGAGTTCGGCGGCAAACAGCGTCGCGCCCGCTTCCATGACGAAGCCGACGATGACAAGCGCGCGCCCCGGCGCGGTCGCGAGGCCGGTGAAGGCTGCGATCGCCAGCGCCGCGCAGGCATGCAGGATCAGGAACTCCGCGCCCCTCAAGGCGAGTTCGCCCCCGTTCGCGTGAACGCCTGCGGCCGCGAGCGCGCCGCCTGCCGCGCCCATGAGTGCGGCGACGCCGGCGAGAATGAAGGGCGAGCGGTTCATTTTTAGGGCTCCGTCACGGGCGAGGCCGGTGGCGCCGGGAGAGCAGTCCTCCGGGCGGGCGCTTGTCAAGACGCTGCGAACCCTTGATCCTCAAGCTCGCGCGGGTTTTCGCGGTTCGGATGAGGCGCGGGAGGGCGACATTGCCGGAATTCAAAGTGCGCGCGATCACGCGTACGGACCGCGAGCAGTGGGCGCCGCTGTGGCGGGCCTATCTCACGTTCTATCAGGCGGCGGAAAGCGCCGAGGTCACGAGCGCGACCTGGGCGCGCATTTTCGACCCGCTGGAGCCGGTGCACGCGCTCGTCGCCGAGCGCGACGATCGGCTCATCGGCTTTTCCCACTACCTGTTTCAACGCAGCACCTGGCTCCTCAATCCGCAATGCTATCTCCAGGACCTCTATGTCGGGGAAGACAAGCGGGGCCGCGGCGTCGGCCGGGCGCTGATCGGCGCCGTCGTCGGCGCGGCGAAAGAGGCGGGAGCGCCGCGGGTGTTCTGGAATACCCACGAGACCAACGCGGTCGCCCGCAGGCTCTACGACGCGGTGGCCGAGCGCACCGGGTTCATTCAGTACCGCATCGAGCCGCTTTAGCTGACGGAGCGTTCGTCCAAAGGTCGGATGCGCCCTGGACTTGCCGCAGCGCCGATCTTCCCCCATGTTACGCGGCCGGGTTCGTCCCGGGGTTGAACGAGGGGGCTCTCAAAGTGTCGCGACGTCTCACCAAGCGCTCTCTCGCCATCGCCAAGGCCAACGCCCAGGCGGGGGTCGACGCGGCGCTGACCATCGCCGCTCGCACCCAAGGTCTGCTTGCGGTGAGCGGCGGCGGATTCGAGAAGGCGCGCGAGGCGCAGCTCATGGTGCAGGAGAAGGTCGACGCCGTGGTCGAGGGCGCTTTCGCCGCGCAAGCGGCCTGGGGCGCATTCTGCATCAAGGCCGCGTTCGGCGGCGTGCGTACGCCTCACGACGTCTCGGCGGGATTGACCGCCATCGCTGAGGCCGCCGCCGGACCTGCGCGGCGGAAAGTGCGCGCCAACGCGCGGCGCCTGACCGGAGCCAAGGCGTTCCCCTGATATGGACCTCGCGCAGCATCTGCACGGGGCGATCGCGACCTATGGCTATTTGGCGATTTTTCTCATCGTCGCGATGGAAAGCGCCGGCATCCCGATGCCCGGCGAGACCGTCCTGATCACCGCCGCGATCCTCGCGGGCCAAGGGACGCTTCGAATCTACGGCGTGATCGGCGCGGCGGCCGCCGGCGCGATCATTGGCGACAATTGCGGCTATTGGGTCGGGCGGGAGTTCGGGTTTCCGCTCCTTTACCGGTATGGCCACTACATCCGCCTGGACGAGCGGCGGCTCAAGCTCGGGCAGTACCTGTTTCTGAGACACGGCGGCAAGGTGGTCTTTTTTGGCCGGTTTGTCGCCGTCCTGCGCGCGTTCGCCGCCTTCCTCGCCGGCGTGAACCGGTACAATTGGGAGGAGTTTTTTCTCTACAACGCGGCGGGCGGAATCGTCTGGGCGACGATATTCGGCCTCGGCGGCTTCTGGCTTGGCCGCGCGTTCGAACACTATGCGCGCCCGGTGGCGGTCGCGGCCCTGATCGCGGCGGTGATCGGCGCAGTCTTGGCCGCGAGGTTCATCCGCTATCATGAGCAGGCGCTCGAGGACGAGGCGGAGCGGGCCCTTCCGGGACCGCTCATGCATCCGAAGCGGTCGACAGCCGACTAACGCCGGGAAATTCGGGCCCGCCGGCGCGCCAGCGCGGAGCGGCGGAAAACTCCCTGTTGATGCGAGAAAAACTCGCTGTTAACGCGAACAAACGCCCCTGTTCGGGCGAGAAAGCTCCCTGTTCGCGTCTCCGGGCAACTCCTTGTTCGGACTGCTCTTCCCTCGCCCTATTTGCCCGCCGTTCGGCGCGAGTCGCGCTCGGGTTCAGTCGCAGTCGAGGGAGCCGCTACGCCGCCTTCCGCTCCACCGGTCCGATCCATACCCTCTGCTGCTCCGAGCGGCGCAGAAAGTCGACGCTGATCGTACGGTCGATCTTCTCCGCGTCGAGGGCGCGCAAGAGGTCGCCGACGCTGGTCACCGGCTTGCCGTCGAGCGCGATGATGAGGTCGCCCGACAATAGCCCCGCATGGGCCGCCGGCCCCGCCTGGTCGACGCTGAGAAGACGCGCGCCGGTCGCCTGCTCGAGGCCGAGCCTCAGCGCGATGCGGCGCGGAATCGCCGTCGTCGCCGCGCCGACGCCGATATAGGCGCGTCTCACGCGCCCATGGCGGGCGATCTCGCCGGCGACGAAACTGGCGGTGTTGGAGGCGACCGCAAAGCAGATGCCCTGCGCGCCCATGATCACGGCGGTGTTGATGCCGATCACCTCTCCGGCCGACGACACCAGCGGGCCGCCCGAGTTGCCGGGGTTGAGCGGCGCGTCGGTCTGGACCACGTCCTCGATCATCCGGCCGGTGCGCGATTGCAGCGAGCGTCCGAGCGCCGAGACGACGCCCGTGGTCACGGTGGCGTCGAAGCCGAGCGGATTGCCGATGGCGATGGCGATCTGGCCGCGCTTGAGCCTCGCGCTGTCGCCGAGTTTCGCCGCCGGCAGCGAGACGTCGGCCTCGACCCTCAAGAGCGCCAGATCCGTGTCGGCATCGTCGCCAAGCACCCGCGCCTGGAGCTCGCGGCCTTCGAGCGTCGTGAGGCTGACCGTCCGCGCGCCCTGGACGACATGGCTGTTGGTGAGCGCCAGGCCGTCGGACGCAATGATGACCCCGGAGCCGGAGCCGGCGCTGCGGCCCTGCTTCTTCACGTCGATGCGCACCACGCTCGGACCGACCCGGTCCACGACGCCGGTGACGACGCGCGAATAATCGTCGAGAATCGCCCCGTCATCGGCGGCCGGAGCGGCGCCCGGACCCTGGCCGGAGCTGTCGGAATCGAGGGTGAAAAACGGGGCGGGGAGCTCGAAGGAATTTGTCATTTGTGCGATATGGTGGCGGCGGCTAAGGCGCGCAAGCGGCGAGGTTCCTTCAACCGGCGATCTCATGTAAACCCGCGTTCGATGGCTCTGACGCATCCCGCGACTGTCTCTCCCGTCCATCCCGCCGACTCGGCCGCGCTTGCGGCGAGCGCGGCAATCATCTGCCTCAACGAGGGCGCCTGCATCGGCAAGTGTCTGCAAAGCCTGAGCGGCTTTGCCGAGATCATCGTCGTCGACTCCGGCTCGACCGACGGGACGCTCGCAATCGTCGATGAGTTCGCGCGCCGCGGCTTCCCCATTCGGCTCATCGACCAGCCTTGGCTCGGCTACGCCCGGCAGAAGCAGTTGGCTCTCGACCGGGCGACGCAGCCCTGGGTGTTCAGCATCGACGCCGACGAGTGGCTCGACGACGATCTCAGGGCCTCGCTGCCGCGCCTCATGGCGGCGGACGACGCCATTTCCGGCTGGAAGGTGCGCCGCTCGCTGACCCTCTACGGGCAGTCGAGGCCGGTGAGCCGCTGGACCCGGCCGGAGCACATCTTGCGCCTGGTTCGGCGCGGTCGCGCCCGCTTCGACCCCGCGCTCATCATCCACGAAGGCCTGGTCGCCGACGAGGGCGAGACGCCGATCGCGCGCCATGGGCTTCTGCGCCACGAACGTTCGCTGCCGCTCAACGAACAGATGAAGAAGGAGATCGTCTACGCGCGGCTCAAGGCCGAGCAGCGGCTGAAGCAGGGACGGAAGCCGTCGAAGCTCAAACTCATGTTCAGTCCGCCGATCTATTTCCTGCGCATCTTTTTCTGGAACCGCTTTTTTCTGTCCGGCTGGGCGGGCTTCATCCACGCGGCGACCGGCGCCATGTACTCGCTGATGACCGAAGCCATCCACCGCCAGTTGTACTATGGCCGGACGAAGCAATAAGGGGTTCCGGCGATCAGCGCGGGGTGGCCCCGGTGGCGGAAACAGAATCAAAGCCGGGCGCAACGAAATCAAAGCCCGGCGCAATAAAATCCAAGCTGGGCGCAACGAAATCCAAGCCGGGCGCAACAAAATCCAAATTTCCAAATGTTTCAATTCACTCGTCTGAATCTAGACTTTTCAATCGCTTACGCGGATTTCCCATCCGGATTTTCTCCTCGCCTTGCTCCGCGCCCCCGGGGCGTCCGTCAAGACGCGGATCAATCCGGCCAGTGGAAAAAGGTGTAGCATGGATTCTGATTTTCGTAAAGAGATTGCGCGAGCTTTCTGTTCGCGTCCTCTCTAGAGATGGCCGTCGGCGGCGTCGGGATCGGGCTAGGCGGGATGAACCGGGAATTGGATGACGAGGCCCTCGGCGAGCTTGAGGTCCTCATTCCCAATCTGAACTGGCGCTATTCGGGCGGCACGGCGGTGAACAGGACGATCGCCCCTTTGATCGCCAGCCGCTGGCGAGCGGCGTGGCTGGGGCCTGATCGTCCGGACGGAATCGCCGCCCTGACCGTCCGCGATCTTCTGCGCCTGCGCTTCCGTCCGCCGAGCCACGGCAAGGTCCGCATCTGGCACGCGCGCCGCAATGTCGAGATGATCGCCGGGCTGTTCCTGAACCTGCTCGGCTACCGCTTTGCGCTGATCTTCAATTCGGCCTCCCAGCGCCCGAAAACCTGGCTCACGAGCTTTCTGATCGCCCGGATGGACGCCCTGATCGCGACCAGCGAGGCCGCGGCGCAATATCTGTCGCGCCCGGCGACGGTCATCCATCACGGCATCGACGTCGATCTCTATTCCCCGCCCGCCGACCGGGGCGCGGCCTTCGCCGAGACCGGCCTCACGGGACGATATGCGATCGGAACTTTCGGCCGGGTGCGGCGGCAGAAGGGCAGCGACCTGTTCGTCGAGGCGATGTGCCGGCTTCTGCCGCGATACCCCGATTTCTCCGCGGTCGTGATCGGGCTTACGACCGTGGACAACCGGCCGTTTGTGGAGGGGTTGAAGCAGCAGGTCGCGGCTGCGGGCTTGACGGAGCGCATCCGGTTCCTCGGCGAATTGCCGATCGAGGAAGTGCCGCTCTGGTACCAGCGGATTTCGATCTATGTCTTCGCCTCGCGGGTCGAGGGCTTCGGCCTGACCATGCTCGAGGCGATGGCGGCGGGCGACGCGGTGGTCGCGGCGCGCGCCGGGGCGGCGGAAATGGTCATCACCGACGGCGACGACGGCGTGCTGGCGCCGGTCGGCGACGCCGACGCGCTCGCAGCCGCGCTCGAGCCGCTGATNNGGGAGGCCGATCAGATCAGCGCCGTCTATCAGAAGGTCTGGGCGCGGACGCAGGCCCCTTAGGGTCAAAGCTCAATCAGCTTCACAGTCTCTAAAAAGAAGGTTGGTGGCGAGCGATTGAAGGTCGAGGAATCGGACGTGAAGCGGACATTGCGAAT
>PLUH01000311.1 GCA_003164825.1 Hyphomicrobiales bacterium | reverse complement strand
GAAGGCCCCGAATGTCGAGCGTCGACGTCAAGCCGACCAATAACCGCAAGCCGGCCGGCAAGGCCGATGCGCCCAATGAGCCGTTCAAGCGGGCGCTCGCGTCGTGCACGCGGGCGCTGGCGCGTCATCCCGAGCTCGAGATCACCTACTCGGCCGACAAGCCGTCGCTCATGACTTCGCCGGAAGGGGTCAAGGCGCGGCTGCCCGAGCCGCCGCGCAAGCCCAATCCGCGCGAGGCCGCGATCGTCCGCGGTCTCGCCGATTCGTTCGCGCTCCGCCTCGCCTGCCACAACGACGCGATCCACCGGCGCTTGGCTCCGCAGAGCCCGCCGGCGCGCGCATTGTTCGACGCGGTCGAGCAGGCGCGGGTCGAAGCGATTGGCTCGCGCCGCATGCAGGGCGTGGCTTCGAACATCGCCGCCATGCTCGACGACCGCTACCACAGGAGCCCGTTCGCCGAGGCGCGCACGCGCGAAGAGGCGCCGCTGGAGGACGCGGTCGCCATGCTGGCGCGGCAGCGCCTGACCGGGCTTGAGCCGCCGCGCGGCGCCGCGCGTCTGGTCGAGCTTTGGCGCCCCTTCATCGAGGACAAGGCCGGCGCGGATCTCGACCGGCTGAGCGACGCTCTCCTCGACCAGCGCGCCTACGGCCGGCTGGTGCGCAAGCTCCTCTCTTCGCTGGGCATCGCCAACGAATCCGACGCCGACGCCGAGGAATCGGAGGACGAGGAGGACGACAAGACGCCGCCCGAGGACGCCGACGAGGCTGAGGGCGAGGGGGAAGACCAGCAGGCGCAGGATTCGATGCAGCGCGAGGCGGCCGACGACACCGCCGACGACGCCGAGGAAGGCGCGATCGACACGGTCGAAGCGCCGTCGTCGGAACTCGATGACGAGGGCGATGCAGGCGATGCGGAAGAAGCGGCCGAAAGCCGTCCGCCGCAGCCGGCCGCGCCGGAGAAGCGCGGACCCGACTACAAGGCCTTCACCAACCGTTTCGACGAGATCGTCGACGCCGATGAATTGTGCGACCCTGACGAATTGCAGCGGTTACGCGAATATCTCGACAAGCAATTGCAGAACCTCCACTCGGTCGTGGCCCGCCTCGCCAACCGGCTGCAGCGGCGGCTGATGGCGCAGCAGAGCCGCTCGTGGGAATTCGATCTCGAAGAGGGCGTGCTCGACTCCGCGCGCCTGGCGCGCGTGATCATCGATGCGCAGCAGCCGCTGTCCTTCAAGATGGAGAAGGACATGGCGTTCCGCGATACGGCGGTGACGCTGCTCATCGACAATTCGGGCTCGATGCGCGGCCGCCCGATCACCGTCGCGGCGACCTGCGCCGACATCCTCGCCCGCACGCTCGAGCGGTGCGGCGTCAAGGTCGAGATCCTCGGCTTCACCACCCGGGCCTGGAAGGGCGGACAGTCGCGCGAGGCTTGGCTCCAGGCCGGCAAGCCGGCCAATCCGGGACGGCTCAACGATCTGCGCCACCTCGTCTACAAGGCCGCGGACGCGCCGTGGCGCCGCGCGCGCAAGAACCTCGGGCTGATGATGCGCGAGGGCCTGCTCAAGGAGAACATCGATGGCGAGGCGCTCGACTGGGCGCACCAGCGGCTTCTGGGGCGCTCAGAGCAGCGCAGGATCCTGATGATGATCTCCGACGGCGCGCCGGTCGACGATTCGACGCTGTCGGTCAATCCCGGCAACTATCTTGAGCGCCACCTGCGCTACGTGATCGAGGAGATCGAGACCCGTTCGCCGGTCGAGCTCATCGCCATCGGCATCGGCCATGACGTGACCCGCTACTATAAGCGCGCGGTGACGATCGTCGACGC
Organism: Hyphomicrobiales bacterium; assembly: GCA_003164825.1. Lineage (GTDB taxonomy): Bacteria > Pseudomonadota > Alphaproteobacteria > Rhizobiales > Beijerinckiaceae > Roseiarcus. Next base: position 3,483 of record PLUH01000311.1, on the reverse strand, counting down.
CGAGGAATTGGGCGGGGCGATGACGGAGAAGCTGGCGGAGCTCTTCGACGAGAACGCCGAGCCGCCCGAGCCGGTGAGGCGTGGGCCGGCCAGGCGGGGCCGGAAGGCGGCCTGACGGGCGAGGCGCCCTCCACTCACTTCGGCCTGAGGTCGAGGCCGACGCCCTTGTTGACGAACTGCAAGGTGTAGGCTCGCTTATAGTCGGTGCGGGCGTCGATCATGCCGGTCGCGACCATCTTGTCGAAGAAGTCCTTCCAGCGCGTGTCGGTCATCGCGCCGATGCCGAGCCTGAGCGCATCGCCGGAATCGACGACCCCGTACTTTTTCATCTCGGCGACCGAAAAGGCGATCTGGTCGTCGGAAATGTCGGGGTTGTCCGTCTTGATGAGTTCGTTGCCCTTGGAATTGTCGCCATAGAGATAGTGGTACCAGCCGATCGCGGAGGCGTCGACGAAGCGCTGCACCAGATCGGGATTCTTGTCGACGATTTCGTTGCGGGTCACGATCAGAGTCGAATAGGTGTCGTAGCCGTAGTCCGAGAGCAGGAAGACGTTCGGCTTGAAGCCGCCTTGCTTTTCGATCTCGTACGGCTCGGCGGTCACGTAACCCTGCTGGATCGCCATCTTGTTCTTCATGAACGGGGCGGAATTAAAATTGTAGGGCCGGATGTTGTCATCACTGAAGCCGTATGCGATCCGCAGCCAGGCGTAGAAGGTGTTGATCGCGCCCGCGCCAACGTAATCGGGATTCGCCGCCGGCAAGTCCGCCCACTTATCGAGCCCGACGCCTGGGTGCGACATCAGGACTTGCGGCGACTTCTGAAACTCCGCGGCGACCGCAATGAGCGGCAGCTTTGCCTCGGCCGAGAGGTAATTGCCGATCATGTCGCCGCCCATGAAGAATTCGAGCTTGCCGAACAGAAGCATGAGGCCGCCGTTCGACTGCGGGCCGCCCGGCACGATCGTCACGTCGAGGCCGTATTTCGCATAAGTGCCGTCGGCCGCGGCCTGAAAGAAGCCGCCGGCCGCCGGATCAGCGAGCCAGTTGGTGCCGAACCTGACCTTGTCGAGGGCGAGCGCCGGCTCGGCCAAGGCGATGATTCCGGCCAGAGCCGCAAGTCTTGCAAGCCGCATGCGACACGCCCCCAGAACGGGCCTCGGCCCAGCGGAGCGCGAAGCGCGCCCGCCCGCCATTCTAGCGCGCCGATGAAAAGCGGCCAATTCCAGGTGAAGCGAAAAGGCCTCGGCATCCGTTGTCAGCGGATCAGGCCCGCCACGCGGCCGTCTCATCGGGGCCCCTCATCGCGCGGCGCATCGCCCCATTCGGAGATCGTTTGCGACGTCAGATCGTAAACAAACGTGGCGTCTTCGCCCGGCAGATAGGACGCCTCGATGTGGTAGGAGAGGAATTCGAGCGCGTAGGAGGCGCCGATGTCGTGCTCGTAGCGGCGCCGCGCGTCGGTCCTCATTTGCCTGACGGCGAACTTTCGGCTCCGCACATCGCAGTCCTTGACCGGACCGAATCTTTTCACCCAGTCGTTGAACAGATGATTCAACCCGCGGCCGAAGCGCTCGGCCTGCTCGTCGCCGAGATCATCGGCCCATCGGGTCGCGTTCTCGAACTGCCGCTTGAGTTGCGCCCCGCGCGCTTGCCTCCAGCGAGCCTTCAGGTTTCCAAACATGAGCCGAAGCGGAACATTGAGGTCGACGCCGCGAGAAGATGGCGCGCCTGCATAGGGCGTCAAGGGCTGGCCCACGGCGCGCTCCGACGGGTTCGTGGCGGGGGAGAGGCGCGGACGGTCGAAAGCGCGTCCCCGACCCTTCCATAAGGCGCGCGCAGCCGTCATGCGGCGCTGGCTTCGTCGTCAAGCCGACCTTGTTCACCGTGAGATTGATTGCCGTTTCGGCCTCTGAAATAAGCTGACGCCGTCCGAGCCGGACCGGGGGTCTTCAAATGTCTGACTTGACGCCGGCTCTGCGCGCGCTCGACGCGATCCACGACCGCCTCGAGTCGCCGGCCGATCGCCTGTTGCGCAACGCCGGCGCGCGCTCGAGCNNGTTCGCGCTCGCCAACGCCGGCGTCGCGCTCAGGATCGACGCCTTCAGCGGCCGCGAGCGGCTGATGGCCGCAATCATCGCCGGGCTGGTGATCGGCAAGCCGGTCGGCATCCTCACGGCGTCCGCGCTCGCAGTCGTGAGCAGGCTCGCGGTCAAGCCGAAAGCCTATTCGTGGGCGCAGCTGGCGGGGGCCGGGGCGCTGGCCGGAATCGGGTTCACGATGTCGCTGTTCATCGCCGGCGAGGCGTTCCAGTCGGAGGCCGATTTCGAAGCCGCCAAGATCGCCGTCTTCATCGCCTCGATTCTGTCCGCCGTCGCCGGCGTGACGCTGCTGACGCTCGCGGCGCGAACCGCTCCGCCATGAACAAGGCCATTGAAAGCGGGCGGCGAAACCGCCAGATGAGCCGGTCGTCGGGCGCGCTTGGCCGACTGACGGGTCATCGGCGACGCAAACAACTTCAAGGAAGGTTTTCGACCATGAGCCATCTCACCTACGCCGTCGTCGAGCACGACGGCGGCTGGGCCTACAAAGTCGGCGACGTCTATTCGGAGACCTTCGCCACCCGCGAGGCGGCCCACGCCGCCGCCGCCCGGGCGGCGCGCGAGCAGCGGGCGCCCGGCCAGGGCGGTCCGATCGAATACGAGGACAGTTCGGGCCGGTGGCATGAGGAAGAGGAACGGGGCGACGACCGCCCGGACACCGAGGTCAAGGACTGATGCAAACGAGGCATGGATCCATCGATCACCGTGCGCCGAACACCACTCGGTTGTTGACCGCATAGAGGATGCAAGGCGCGGTCTTGGACTGCGCGGCGCAATCGGCCATTGTCTTGTCGATGGCCTGAAGCGGGGTCGCGCCGGGACGCCAGAGCCAGGCGCCGCTCGTCGTCAGGGCGAAGGCGCGAGGTGCGGTCGCGGTTTTGTAAGAGGAGGTTTTCGGCCGCACGGTCGCCGGGACGAATGGCAGAACCGTTAGGTCGAACTCGCTCGGTCGCCAGAACAGCATGGGCGGCTGCCTCGGCCATTGGCCGGATTTCTCTCGGGTGTCGAAGCCGTTGATCGACACAATCGCGCAGGGTTGGCCGAACCCGTATTCGCAGCCCTCAAGCGTCGTCCTGGCGAGGTCGCTGAGATTGAAATCCGAGTCGCCTTTCGGCGCTGCGTTCAGCGCCCACACTTTGAACCCGGGCGATGCGGCGAGCGCTACTGGCGGCGCAGGCGGCTCGACCGACGGCGCCTATGCGGGCGCGGCGGGAACAGCCACCGCCCTGACCAATGTGACAGCCAACGCCGGCGCAGGCTATGCTACCGCTACCGCCACGGGCGGCGATGGCGGCTATGCTCAGGCCGGCGCGGGAACGGCGGGCGGAACGGCGCAGGCGACGGCCGAGGCGACCGGCGTCGCCTCGTCAGCCGCAACGTATGC
>PLUH01000035.1 GCA_003164825.1 Hyphomicrobiales bacterium | reverse complement strand
CTGGCTCCATGACGACCCCGTAGTCATGATAGGCCGTTGAGGGCGAGCTCGTGATACCTGCGTAAGGTGGCCAGTTATAGCTTCCGCCCCAATTCTGCGGTGTTCCAGAGCCCGAGTTCCAGAGGATCTCCCCTTGGTTTGTGAATGGGACTTGATTAGAGAACATCTCCTGAATGTCCCATTCGTCGGAAAGGTTACCATGCGGACAGGATTGCACGTCCTGACCCTGCAAGATCCAAAATGCCGGCGATAGGGCAGGAAAGGGATTGGGCAATCGTACGCGCGCCACGAAGAAGCCGTACTGCAAGTTAATCGGTGTCATCAGCGTGCCGCTGTAGTAGTCAGGCCAATAGTAGGCACGGAAGCCTAGCTCGTCGTTACGTCCGGGCGTTATGACTGTGCCTGGTGTGCCAGCAACGATGTGAATGTTTGAAATCACCCAAGGGTTTGAACCAGAGCCACTTGTCGAACCGGGGGGTGCGCCGCCCGAGGACAACGTTCCATAGAAGATGATCGACTGGCCCTTGACGCCCTGGCCAATCTTCCACCCATTCTGGGCGCTCGAGGGATTGGTGACATCGACCGTCAGCGTTCCGCCCTCAGCGGGCAGCGTGAACGGTGCGGTCGCTGAAGCTGTTTGCCACGCGTTTACAACGTTGATGTTTCCGATGAGCGGATTGGGGTACTTCGCCTCGATCCGCAAACCGTTCGGTGTCCCAGCAGCAGCAGTGTCAGCACCCCAATAGAACGGGTCGTAACCCGTACCATCAGATGAGTCACCGAAGTACGTGTCAAATTGGTAGCGTCCCCAGGTCGTCTGGAAACCGCTTACCCAGCTACCGAGCGGTGCGCTCGCCGTACCGTCCCCGCGAGTGCGGCCCCACCAACTACGGTCAAATCCTTGCGTGAAGTCGCCTTCGCTCGCACCGTTGCTCTGATTCGGAGGTACGTTGTTCTTGTAGGTGACGTGATTGATGCAGGCAGTGGAGGCACTATATGTGATCGACCCACTGCCTGAGGGTGCGGGCGTTNNTGGTCGCGCGCCTGAACCGCCCGCAGCGGGAAGGGAAACGTTTGCACTGCCCCCGCTGCATCCAGCGATTGCCGTAATTGCTGTTAGACTAGCGAACATCAACAGAAATGCTACGCGTACGATACGCAAAGCCTTTTGGCTTCGGATCGCCAATGCGAGGGTGGAGCGCCATTCGGCCTGGGGTCTCGAACGCACCAAAACAAGCCTCGCGGAAAATGTGAAACAGGGGAATTGAGGCACGGCTGCACCGACACTCAGCGGCACGGTGATCCGTCTGATGGGCGAAGCGCATCTTCGATGGCCGACGTTACCCGAACTGTGTTAAGCCTCAGCTGTGACGGAAGACACCGCGCCTCTACGAGCTCTCGAGCACCGGTTGGTGATGTTACGCACGCAGCGGCATCTCTAGCAAACNNTATTGGCGACCAACCTTCGGGTCACGCCGATGACTTCCTACCTGTCGGCAAAGTTGCGAATCGTTCTTTAGTTTAAGCGAGCAACCGAACCGATGCGGCGAGCGGGAATTCTAATTGCTTCTCGTTGCCGGCGACACGAAGTAGCGCTATGTCGTCCGCGCACTTTTCTTGCATGATTGCGACAGCGAGGCGACGACGTAAACTTCGACCGCGAGCATGGATTTTCACCTACCGTGAAGCTTCCCATCCCGACCTGGCCCAAGGTTCGCCCGATAAGGAACTCATGACGATGTTCCAGGTCGGCGCACCGGGAACGTGGCTCGATCCCCATTTGACCGCGGCCTCGGACAGCTGGCCGCAGCACGTNNCGGGGCTGACGCGCCGCGGGAGCTTTCCGCCAGTCGGGTGACGAGTTCGATTGCGCCGGCACAGACCTCGGGCGACGTTCCGGTATAGCCTGCGATCGAGAACGCGACGTCATCATCCTTGAGCTCGCTGACGAAGGCGTGCATTGCCTCCGCCGAGAGCGGCTCCGGTCCCCAAAACGTATGGCACCACGAACGTTCGTCGATCCAGACGCCGGCCGCCTGGGGTCCGATGACTTTGTCGACATAGAGACCGTAGGTCAGATACTCGGAGACGAGCCGTCCGCGAGTAAATGCGACGTGCCACGGGAGCCCGCTGACCGCTTCGATGCGCGCGCACACGTCTCGCACGATGTGGCGGGTCCAGCTGATCAGATTGCCGACGTAATCCGCCATCGGGACGGAGTCGGGTTGCACGTCGAGGAGCCGCGTCACGTTCCGGTGCCACTTGACGTGATTCATTCCGGCAACGATTCCGCCGGGCAAGTGGTACAAGCGGGTTCGTCCTTCGCGCGCGAACAGCCCGGGATCGACGGGCCTGATAAAGCGCACGTCGGAGTCGACGTTGACGAGAACGTCCTCGCGTGTGGCGAGCGCAAAAGAGATCTTGACGAGCTGTTGAACGAGCCAGCCGAGCGCGGGACGGCGCGCTACCGTCGACAGCCACCAGCGCTTCGAAAACGAGAGCTTCATGTAGCCGCGCGGGATCACGTCCTCGACCGCCGAGATGACCGTACGCCCGTTTTCGAGAGATCGGAACAGCTCGAGGTCGCTGCGGTCGACGATTATGTAANNTCGTCGCAGCGGGCCAGAAACGAAGAACGCTCGCGTTGAGCTCCCGGCAGAGCTCGAAATCGCGCCGGAAGCTCACCGTAACGACGGCGACGTTCGAATTCTCGCGTTCAGTCTGCAAGCGCTTCCTCCATTCCGGAGGCCAGCTCGGCGATGCGTTCATTGAGACCCGCGATGTGGCCGCCGCCCATGCGCACGATCCGGACGGATGCGGCGACGGCGCCCCAACCCGCGGTTGAATCGTCTTCGACCGTATCTTGCTCGTCGGCCCAGACCAGCGTTACTTCCCCGTCGTAGGCTTGCGGATGATAGGAGAACCCGGCCGCGATATGCGCGAAGGAGTTTTCCGTTTCGCGCGCGCCGCGGCGTTTC
>PLUH01000395.1 GCA_003164825.1 Hyphomicrobiales bacterium | reverse complement strand
CGACTTGGTCGCCGACCGGCTCGGCCAGACGACCGATGCAGTCGTCGGCGACTTCAGCATCCGATCGAATGCGCTCATCGAGCGGCTCGAGGCCGGCAGCGCAGGGCTTTCCGACACCATCGTCGTCCATGGCGACAGNNNNACAGGCTGACCGGGTCGAGCGAACGATTGACCTCGCTGATCCGGGATCGCGCCGAAGACGCCGCTGCGACCCTCGACGCCGCAACCGCGCGCTGGGGCGAGCAATTTGACGCCCGCCAGACCCAGTTGCGCGGCGCGGTCGATGCGCAGAACGGCGCGCTCGAGACCCTGTTCGACGAATCGACGCGTCGCCTCGTCGGCGCGATCTCGGCCGAGGGCGCCATCGCTCAGGCGCAGATCGAAGCGTCGACAACGCGATCGCTGGCCAGAATGACCGACGAGACGGCGCAGATCAACGAACGCTTCACCGCGCTCGCCAGCGACGCGGCGGCCGCTGCGGCGAATGGAGCGGGCGATGTCCACGATAGGCTGAGCGAGCAGATCTCGGCCTTCGACGGCATCGTCAACCACCGCGGCGCCAGGCTCGTGGACGCCGTTTCGCAACAGACCGAGCGCATGCGCGAATATCTGGAAGCGCTGGATGATCTCGTCGGTGACAGCGGGCATAACGTTATCGACCGCTTAGGCGTCCATTCCGACGAGCTCAACGCCCGCATCGCCGGACATCTCGACGCCATCGATGTGATGATGAACGCCCGCCGCGACGACTTCGACAAGCGCTTCGTCGATTACACGGATCAGGTGGCGACACATGCGGCGGCGCGAGCGAATCAGTTCGAGGCGGCTACGGCCGCTCACAGCAATGCGGTCGAATTCGCCCTTGGCTCCCATTCGCGCCGCATCGAGACGTCGCTCGGCGACGCCCTGGCGCGATTCGAGGGCGCAATCGACGGGCGCGGGCGCGATCTTGTCGTCCAGATTGGCGATCGATCCGCTCTGCTCTCCGCCGATCTTGGCGCCAAGCTCGCCCAGATCGAGGATACTCTCGTCAACCGCGGCGGCGCGATCGACGAGAAGCTCGGCCAGCGCAACGACGAGGCCGCCGCCCTATTCGACTCCCATCTGCAAGCCGTCGAGGAGCGCGCCGGGGCGAAACTGCGGGACGTCTCGACGACGCTCGAAAGCCTGCTCATGCGGATCGAGGACGCGCTCGCCCAGCGCGGCCGCGCGCTCACCGAAACGCTCGCCCGCAATACGCTCGAGACCGCCAAGGCGCTCGGCGACGGCGGTCGCGAGCTCACGCAAGGCATGGACGCCAAATCGGCGGAAATCGGCGAAACCCTGCAAAGGCGGGCGGAGGAGCTGACGCAGACGCTGTCGACGGTCGCCCGCGACATCAACGCAACCTTGACCGGCCGGGTCGAAGAGGTGTCGCGGTCGCTCGGCGCCAGCGTCGATCAGTTCAAGGACCAGGTCGTCGCGCCGATGCAGGATTTGAGCCGGCGCTTCGATACGAGCCGGGCGGAGCTGGAAGACAAGGTCGGCGATCACGCCGAGCGCGTCACCGGCATGCTCGACCTGCACAAAGCCTCGATGGGCGCCGCATTCGACTCGCACCGGGCCGTCGTCGTCGACGCCGCGCGACAGAGCGCGCAGGTCTTTGACGCGCGCCTGGCCGCGCTCTCCGAGGCTGCGGATCAAAGCGCGCGGATCATCGATTCGCGCTTGGCCGACCTGGTCGAGGCGGCCAACCGCAACGCCGAGAGCATCGATGAACGGCTGGCGGGGCGCATTCAGGCGATGAGCGAGACGCTGGCGAGAACGGCCTCGGACGCCGATTCGACCTGGGCGGCGCGCGGAGCCAGCGTCGCCGGCGCGATCAGGGCGCGGGTCGACGATCTGCGCGAGGTCATCGAAGGCAAGGGAGCTGACCTGGTGGCCGCGCTCGGCGAGCGCGGCGAGGATGTGTCGGCGAGGATCGCGGGCGTCGGCGAACGCGCGATCCAGACGCTCGACCAGCAGATGGCGAGCCTCGCGGCTCTGCTGACCCGGCGGACCGATGAGCTCATCGCCGCCGTCAACGGCAGCGCGTCCGATCCCGTCCGCGCCCTGAGCGCGCTCACCGGACAACTGCGTTCCGAAGTGGCCGATTCGAGCGAAACGCTGCGCAACGTCGCCGCCGAAGCGACCCATCGCTCGGCCGAGACGATCGACGGGTTGCTGAGGCAGCTGACCGAGCAGGTCGAGGCGTCAGGCGCCGCGTTGGGCGACGCGGTCGCCCGCAGCGCGGAAAACTCGGTCGGGGCGCTTTCCGGCGCCGGCGACCGGCTGCGCAACGAATTGACGCTGGTGATCGACAATCTCGGAGAGACCAGCGCCGTGATCGATCGGGCGATCGGATCGGCCGGCGACCGGCTTGCCGCCGTCCAGAGCGGGCTCGCGGCGCGGGTCGACGAATTCCAGCATGCGCTCGGCGCCATCGCTTCGCAGGTCGCGACGCTCGGCCGGATTTCCGCCGCCACCCAGTCCGACGCCGGCGCGGTCGCGGCGCAGCTCGCCCAGCACGCGGAAACCCTGGCCGCGGCCGGACGGGATCTCACCCAGCAACAGCGCTCGCTCGATCTCGCACTCGAACATCGCCAAAGCAGTCTGCAGGCGCTCATCGGCGATCTCTCCGGCCGCAGCGAAGCGTTCGAGGCGACGCTCGGGCGGTTCGCCGCCAACGTCGAGGACAGCTTCGCCAGGGCGCAGGCTCGCGCCCAGGAGATCAGCGCCACCCTCGCCTCGGCCACCAGGGGCGCGTCGATCGCCGTCGCCGGCCAGTTCGAAACCATTCGCGACACCGCAGCCAAGGAGCGCGAGCGGACCGCGCAGACGCTGCAAGCGACCCTCGAACAGACCAACACCCAGCTCTCCAGCGCCCTCGAGCACGCCGCCGACCGCTTCCGCCAATCGGTGGGCGAGGTGAAGGAGATGGCGAGCCAGGTTCAGCGCGAGCTCGATGAGACGCGACAGGAACTGCGCCGCGGCGTCCTCGATCTGCCACAGGAGACAAGCGAGACCGCCGAAGCGATGCGGCGGGTCGTTTCCGATCAGATCCGGGCCTTGAAGGAGCTTGCGGCGCTGGTCGCGGACTCGGGCGCTCCGTTCGACGTCGCCGAACCGGCGCCGCTCGCCGCCGCGACGGCCGTCGGGGCCGGCGTGCGCTTCGACAAGCCGCAGCCGCGCGCCGCCGAGACGACCGTGCTCAGCCTCGAGGCGCCTATGCCGCGCGAGACCACGCTGACGCGGGTCGCCGAGGCGATCGCTTCGCCGGTCGTCGAGAACCCGGCGCAGGGGCTGATCGGGGAA
>PLUH01000084.1 GCA_003164825.1 Hyphomicrobiales bacterium | reverse complement strand
AAATGGAATTTGCCGCCGAAGGGACAATCTCAACGCACATTCGCGCCGTCTGCGGCCGCGCCCCATGTTCCTCAATGCCGTCTCTAAAGAGCAGTGAGCATGAGACAGGCGAAGCCGCCGACCGCGGCGGCGAGAATTCCGTGGATAGCGTCGGCAATCCAGCTGGTTTATCCCGGCCTANNAGATCCTGGCGGAGATCCTCCGTCGTTGGGCGGCCGAAGAACCAATAGCCATTATAGACTTTGTGAACGACGAGACCCGGCTCGAGCACAATCGTATACGGGATCATCGGGTTGTGGACCGGGTCGGTATATTCGGCGATGTCCAGGTCCTTCTGGACCGTGCGCCTCGGGTCGGAGAGAAAAGGCCAGTGGGCGCCGACCCCACTGCGAAATTCATTCGTCTCGACAATGCTGTCGGTGCTTATTGTGACGAGCCGGCAATAGCCGACCTCCATCTCGCGATGGAGTTGAACAAGGCCCTCGGCTTGGCGGCGGTCCTTGGGACAGTAGCCCCCACGGCTGAGGACGAGAACCATCGGATGCTGTCCTTGCAGCTCTGACAGCTTGCGGTGTTTCGCGGTGTGGTCGGAAAGCTCGTAATCAGGGAAGACAGCGCCTGGAACGATGTCGGATCGCATGGGTGAGACCTCCAAAATTGAACGCGCGTCGACGCACGCGCCGCCCGCGCCCCTCAATGCCGCCGCAACAGCGCAGTGAGCATGAGGCAGACGAAGGCGCCGACGGCGGCGGCGAGAAATCCGTCGATGTAGGAGAGAACCGCCGCCTGCCTCGCCACGGCGGATCCGAGCAGGCTCGTCGCGCGTTCCGTCGCGACGGCGATGTCGCTCGAGTGGGCGCTCACGGCGTTGCGGTACGCCGCGAGCCGACCGGCCGTCTGGGCGCCGAGGCTGTCGACATGCAGGCCGATGAGATTGGAATGGACCTGCTCGCGAACGCGGACAAAGGTCTGCATGAAGGCGGTGCCGATCTCGCCGCCGAACAGGCGAACCGTCTGAAACAGCGTGCCGATCGTCAATACGTCGGCGGGGTTCATCGATTTCACCGCGAGCGCGACCACCGCGGTCAGCGCGAACGATTGGCCGATCGCCTGCAGGATCTGCGACGGCAGGAAATCATCGGTCGCCCAATCCTGGGTAAGAAAGGTGCCCATGAGACAGGCGACGCCAATGAAAATCGCGCCGATCGCGAGGATCCAACGCGGTTCGATACGCGACAAAAGCCAGCCCAAAGGCAGCACGATCAGGAACTGCGGCAGCGCAATCCACAGGAGAACCGCGCCGACCTGCAGCTCGCGGTAGTCCTGGACGACCTGGAGATAGGTCGGGATGATATAGGCGGTCGAGAGGATGATGAAGCGGAAGCCGGCGAGGATCAAAAGGATGGGCACGATCCCCTCCTTCGCCAGCAGCCGAAGATTGAGGAATGGCTTGTCGATGTAAAGCTCGCGAGCGACGAAGGCGAGGGTCAGCAAAGTTCCCGAAAGCAGGAGACCGTTGACGAGACCGTTGTTGACCCAGTCGAGACGGTTGCCCTGGTCAAGGCCGGCGTAGAGCAGAGAGAACCCGAGCCCGGAATAGGCGAGTCCTGGCCAGTCGAGATCGCGCAGCAGGCCCAAGTTGATCTTCTCGCGCGGCGCTCCGTACCAGATGCATGCGAACATGACCGGCACCGCGAGGCAAAATTGCCATTGGATCCAGCGCCAGGAGAAGTTCTCCGTATACCAGCCCTCGAGCGAAGCGGAAACGTTCTGCGACAGTTCCGAGTTCATCGCGTAGACGGCGAGACCGTAGACGACGAGGCGCTGCGGCAGATTGCGGACGATGAAGCCGATGGTGAGCGGAATGAAGGTCCCGGTTCCCACGCCGGCGAGGAATTGCGCGGTGAGGAAGGCGGTGAGGTTCGGCGACAACGGCCCGAGCAGGGCGGCGATGAACAGGAGCGCCATTCCGTGCAACAGGATGCGCCTGACGCTGAAAATGGCGCCGAGATAGGGACAGGCGACGCCGACCAGCATCTGCCCGACGCCGAAGCTGGTCGTCATCCAGGCGCCTTCGTCGAACCCGAAGTGCAAGCCGCCGCGCATGTCGGCGAGCCCGAAGGTCGTGATGCGGCTCCCGGTAAATGACAGGATCGCGCCGATGAGAACGCCGAGAATCCCGACATAGGGCCTGAGCGTGTCGGGGTCGAGCCGAATGTACCGGACGCCGCGCTCGTGAGCAGCGATGCCGGCGCAAGTGACCGGAGCGGGGGTGGGCGCGGGCGGCTCCGCGCTTTCCCGGACGAGCGGGGCAGGGACCGCCGTCATGGACGCGGCGTGACGCTTGCAGCGGCCCCGCTGCCGCCCTGCGAAGGAGCGGCGCCGGTATCGATCGTCGCCTCGACCGACATTCCGGGGCGGACCAGCGATCCAAGCGACTCATTCTGGTCGAGAACGATCTTCACCGGAACCCGCTGCACCACCTTGGTGAAGTTGCCGGTGGCGTTGTCGGGCGGCAGGAGCGCAAAGGTGCTTCCAGTCCCCGGCGACCAGCTGTCGACGTGGCCGGTGAGCTTGAGATCAGGGAAGGCGTCGACGGAGATCCGGGCCGGCTGGCCGAGCCGGACGTTGGTCATCTGGGTCTCCTTGTAATTCGCGATCACCCAGATGTTGGGCAGCGGCACGACCGCGATGACCTGGGTGCCGACATTGACGAACTGGCCGAGGCGCACCTGCCGCTGGCCGACCAGCCCATCCGCCGGCGACAGGATGCGCGTATAGCCCAGGTTGTCGGACGCGAGCGCGACCTGGGCCTCGGCCGCCTTGATCTGCGCCTTGAGCTGCTTCTCCTGGATGTCGATCGCCGCCAGCGCCGCCTTCTGCTGGTCAAGCTGAGCCTCGTTCAGCCGCCGTTGGGCAATGGCCCGCTTGGAGTTGTCGTCGGCCTGCTCGACCAACTGTTGCGTGCCGGCGATTCCGGTCCTCAAGAGGTCGCGCTGGCGCTTGTCCTCGAGCTGGTAGCGCAGGACGTCGGCCTCGGTGGCGTCGATCGTCGCCTCGGCCTGCTGGACAAGCGATTGCTGCACGATCCGTTGATTGGCGAGATTGGCGAGCGTCGCCTCGGCGGCGGCGAGATTGGCCTTGGCCAGGTCGAGCTGGGCCTGATAGTCGGAAGGGTCGATCACCGCAAGAAGGTCGCCTTTGCGCACGAGCTGGAAGTCATTGACCGGCATTTCGGTGATGTTCCCGGACACCCGGGCCGAAAGCGGCGTCACGTCGCCAGACACGAAGGCGTCGTCGGTCGATTCGAACCGCGCCGCCCCGGTCCAGCGGTCCCAATGCCCGGCGGTGTACCAGACGAGCCAGGCGGCGAAGACGAGGAGAAGGATGCGCAACAGCGGAAAGAGCCAGCGCTTCGTCCAGCGCTCGGCGGCAGGCTTCTCAGGCGGAGCGCCGGCGTTCAGTTGCGTTTCGGTCATTGCGGTCTAGGGAAGACCGCAATGACTGAAAGTGCAAGAGCCTAACGATGGAGCCGACTGCGGCTCGAGATTGCGACTTTGCTTGGGCTTGACCCTCGCGAAGGGGTTTCATCGAGCCTCGTCGCTCGCCGGCTCGGCGTGGCCGACGACCCGGCGCGCCTCAGGAAACGCCCGGCGCACCGAGCGCTCGAGCGCATCGACGGCGTCGTGGACGGTTTCGACCGGCGTCGCCGGATCGACGCGGCAGTGGAAAAGCACAGTGACTCCGCCGGACGTCTCGCGGACGCGGACATCGTGGATGTCGCGCACTCGCCCTTGCGCTGCGGCCGTCGCGGCCAGCGAAGCCTCGATGCGGCGCGCGAGATCGGGCTCGGCCAGTTGCCCCAGCGCCTCCGGCTCGGCCGGCTCGATGTGGGTTTCGACCTCGACGCCGTCGCCGATTTCCTCGGCGATGGCGTCTTCGAGCTCGGAGGCGAGCGTGTGGGCGTCGCCGAGCGGCATCGCCCGGTCGACTTCGAGATCGAGGGCGACGGACTTGCGCCCTTCGATCTCCTGGATGGTGACGTGGTGCACCGGCAGGCCTCGCCGCGCCGCGATCACCAGCACACGCTCGAGGATCGTTTCGTCGTCGAGCTTGAGCGGATTGGCGGTGAGGGTCAGATCGGCCTCGGGCCACCGCCGGGCGATGCGCGCTTCCAGCTCGGCCTTGATCGCCGCGACGCGCTCGAGCGGCAGGGTGCGGGAGACCGAGACGATGACATCGCCCACGATCCTGGCGCCGGTCGGCCGCAGCCGGATCGCCTCGATCGCCGCGACCCCGTTGGCGCCGATGACCAGGGAGCGGACGGCTTCGGTCAGCCCCTCGGGCGCGCGGTCGACGAGGGCGTCGATTGTCGCCCGGCCCAGCCGAAAGCCGGCCACGGCGATGAAACCGGCGACCCCGATCGCGGCCAGCGCGTCGGCATGCGGATAGCCGGCCCGCGTCGCGGCGAGGCCGGCGAGCACCAGGACCGACGAAATGAGGTCGCTCGAATAGTGGAGCGCGTCGGCGGCGAGCGCCTGGCTCGACGTCACGCGCGCCACATGGGTCAGCGCGCGCCAGCGCAACATATCGACGGCGATCGAAAACAGGATCGCGCCGATGGCGAATGCGTTCACGTCAACCGCCGCATCGCCGCCCCGGATGCGCCCGATCGCCTGGACCGCGACGACAATCGCGAGCGCGGCGAGAATGCCGGTCTCGGCCAGCGCCGCCACCGCTTCGAACTTGGCGTGGCCGAACGGATGATCGGCGTCGGCGGGCTTGTCGGCCTCGCGCACCGCGAACAACGTCAGCGCGCTCGCGCCGATGTCGAGCGTGTTATGCGCGCCTTCGGAAAGAAGCGCGAGCGAGCCGGAAGCAAAGCCGGCCGCGAGCTTGACGACCGCCAGGATCGTGCTGGCGCCGATCGAGGCCGCCGCCGCGCGCTGCTTGAGCATCGAGAGCGCCTCGGCCGGACGGCGCGGCTTGGGCGCCAAAGCGCGAGGTCCCATGACTTTGGGGCTTCCCCTTGAAATCGGAGGCGTTATGCTCCGAAGCCCGCGACGAGGCAAACCCCGAAGACGAAGCAATCCAGACGAGGAAGCCCATGGAATACCTGCATACGATGATCCGGGTGACCGACATCAAGGCGACGGTCGCCTTTTTCGAGCTCATGGGCTTTGTCGAGACGCGGCGCGTCGACAACGAGAAGGGCCGCTACACCCTGGTCTTTCTCGCCGCGCCCGGCGACGCCGAGCGGGCGAAGAAGGACCAGGCGCCGCTGGTCGAGCTCACCTACAATTGGGACCCGGAGGTCTATGCCGGCGGACGCAATTTCGGCCACCTCGCCTATCGCGTCGACGACATCTACGCGACCTGCGCCAAGCTCAAGGCGGCGGGCGTGACCATCAACCGGCCGCCGCGCGACGGCCACATGGCCTTCATCCGTACGCCGGACAACATCTCGATCGAGCTCATCCAGAAGGGCGGCTCGCTTCCCGCCGCCGAGCCGTGGGCGTCGATGGCCAACACCGGCGTGTGGTGAGGTCAGTCGAGCGCCGCGTAGGCGAGATTGCGGAAAATCTCGCGCAGGTAAAAAATAAATTCGGGCGCCTGAACCATGAAGATCGCGAACATCTGATCGCGCGGCGACACCCAGAACCCCGTTCCGGCCCATCCGCCCCACCGGAACTCGCCGGCGCCGCCAAAGGCTGAGCCGCGCAGTCCGAGACGAACGGCGAAACCGAGGCCGAAGCCGTGGCCGGGCTCGAGCATCGGGCTGCGCCCGATCATGACGTCGCCGAGCTGGTCGGTGGTCATGGAGGCGAATCCGCGCGGAGAGAGCAGGCGCTCGCTNNCGAATTCGCATCGCGGCGGCGCGGTCGAATTGACCGGGTCGACGTGGTCGCGTTCGTTCAAGCCGGAGGGAAACGCCTCAGCCCGCCGGTCGAGCTTGTCGCAGGGCGTGTAGAAGGCCGTGTCGACCATGCCGAGCGGCTGAAAGACGCGCGTCTCAAGCAGCCGCCCGAGGCTCACGCCGGCGACGATCTCGACAACGCGGCCCAGCACATCGGTCGAGTGGCCGTATTCCCAGACCTCGCCTGGCTGGCGCAATAGCGGCAACCGGGCCAGATCGGCCAGGTGCTCGTCCATCGAGCGGCTCTGATTGAGGAAGTTGGCCTCATGGGTGAGCCGATGGACGGGCGACGTTCCCAGGAAGCCGTAGGTGAAGCCGGACGTGTGGCGCATCAGGTCGAGAATCGTGATCGGCCGCGCGGCCGGAACCCGCTCGAACTTCCCATCGCGCTCGACGCCGACGGTCATCGAGGCGAATGCAGGCAGGTATTTGGCGACCGGTTCCGAGAGTAGCAGCCGTCCCTCTTCAACGAGCGTCATCGTTGCGACCGAGACGATCGGCTTGGTCATCGAATAGATGCGGAAGATGGCGTCGTCGCGCATCGGCGGGCCGCCGGGTTTCAGTGCGCCCATCGTCTCCTGGAATGCGATCTTGCCGTTGCGCGCGATCAGCATCGCCAGGCCCGGCGCCTTCCCTTCCTCGATCTCGCGCGCCATGGCGGCGCTCAGCCGCTTGAGCCGTTCGGGATTGAGGCCGACGCTTTCGGGCGGCGCATGGGGCAGGAGAGGGGCAGTCACGACTTTCTCTTGAGGCTTGCCGGGGTCTAAAGAATCGCTGCGTTGAGCAGATTGCCAAACATCCAGCCAAAGGATTCCCGATAGTCGGGCGCCTGCGTCAGGAAGATCGCGAAGAGAGAATCTTGCGGCGAGACCTTGAATGTCGTTCCCGCCCAGCCGCCCCAGAAATAGTCGCCGACCGATCCTGGCGTCGTCGCGAGCCCATACTGCAGCCGCACGCCGAATCCGAGGCCGAATCNNGCCGAGGATGCGCTCGCCGTCGAGCGCGCCGCCGCCGCTCAGCATGGCGAGGAAGCGCGCGTAGTCGCCGATCGTCGACAAGAGCCCGCCGCCGCCCGACTCGCATCGCGGCGGCTCGGTCGTGGGCTTCGGGTTGATGCCCAGATTTGTATAGATTTGCGGCGACATCGGCTTCGCCTCGCGCGCGAGCTTGTCAGGCGGAATGAAAAACGCGGTGTCGTCCATGCCGAGCGGCTCAAAAATGCGAGCCCGGAGAACGTCGCCCAGTTTGCCGCCCGCAACCACCTCGACGACCCGGCCGAGCACGTCGGTCGAGACGCTGTATTCCCAAACCTCTCCGGGTTGATGCATGAGCGGCAGGGCGGCGAGCGCCTCCATATGCTCCGCCAATGTTCTTTCCTGGCTCACGATGCGCGCGGCCGCGACCAGCTTCTGCACCTTCGATGTTCCGGTGTAGCCGTAAGTGAGCCCGGACGTGTGCCGCATCAAATCCTGGATCGTAATCGGCCGCTTGAGTGGAACGAGATCGAGGCCGTCGCCATTTTCTACCCCGACCATCGTCTCGGCGAACGAGGGGATATATTTGGACAGGGGGTCGGTGAGAAACATTCGCCCGTCCTCGACCAGCATCATTGCCGCTACCGAGACGATCGGCTTGGTCA
>PLUH01000367.1 GCA_003164825.1 Hyphomicrobiales bacterium | reverse complement strand
CTGCGATACGAGGGGCGCAAGCGAAGGCGCGACGCCGACGAGATCATGTCGGAAATCGTCGTCAAGCGGCTCGTACGGCATCTTGCGCGGCGGCTTCGTCGTCCTGAAACGTCCGCCTGCCGTCGGCGGGGCGGGGCTCGCACGCGGCTCCCAAAGAGATCGACCGTCCCCGCAACCATCGCGTGAGTAGTTTCCGATGGTTGCGTCGGCTGCACCTATGCCGGATAGCGGTCTGTGCGACGTTATTTCCTAAACGATGGACAGGTTGCCGACGTCGAGATGCAGCCGCCCGGGCTCTCTGACAAAGGCGCGATCGCGACGGGCCGCCTGCTTTCTTCTCAGCGCGAGGAGCCGCTCGATGGGTTTGAGGTTTGGCATCGTAACCGCATGGTCTTCAGGCTTCACGCTCCCGCCGAGGCGGTTGTGTCGATAAGGCGCTGGACCCAGCGCCAGCGGCCCTATGATCTTCCAGTGAGGTAAGACATGACCGAACACGCTGACCACCGATTTAGTGCGACGCTGTCCAGCCCCGACTTGGCGTTGATAGGATGCCTCCAGGCTTTGGCAAAGTTCAGCCAGGAAACGGGTAACAACATCATCCCTTGTGAAGGCACGGAGGAAAGAGACTGGCGCGCCGCTGGCCAGAAGGTTACCTTCCGTTTTTCAACGGCGCTATATCGCGATCTTTTCAAAAATGAGGTGCGCCGGCTTTTGCCTGCAAATCTCGTGCGCTTTGTCGCCGTAAGCGACAATGATCCATCATGCCTCGGCCCTGATTTAGCGGCTCTTTCCATTCGATCGGAACAATCTGGCGCAAGTCCTGTTTGATTGGTTGGCGCGCTGAAGCCTGACGCGCATGAGTATTTTCCGATGATTGCCGCAGAGCGCCACCGTTCCCACCTACACTTCAGCTGGCGAAGCCGTCACCTTTAGAAACGGTTCACTGGCGAAAGCCTGCGGTGATGGGGAGGCAATCCCCCTGCCGCCTCCGCCGCAGGTAAATCCAAAGCTTCGCCGCGGCCAAATCATGATTGACCGCGGCATTCCTTCCCCGAGGCTGCTCGCTGGAGGCGCCATATGAAAAACAGACCAACAATCCAGCTTTATTCGAATGACGCCCCGCGGCGCCGCGGATCTGGCAAGCCTGGAGTCATCGTCGGGCTTGGCCTACCGGTCGTGTTCGGCGCCGCCGCCTATGCAGCGACAGAGCGAGGAGCGACAGGATCATGGGCGGCGCTGGCGCTCTCGCTCGTCGTTCTTCCCGTTGCTGTAGTCGCGCTGTTTTCAGCCAGTTTCGTGCTTTGGGTGCGTCGGCGAACCGCGCTGCCGCGCGGCAGATGAGCCGGGGCATTACGCCTATTTGAATGCAATTTCTCTAATCTTTTGAGCTATATCTTCCGGTGAAAGGATGAAGTCGATGCAACCACTGGCTATTGCGCTTGCGGGCATGTCTGGCTGACTGGCTGTCTCAAGCTTTTGGGCGATGGTAATGCCCCCGACTTCCTTGATGCCGCACAACGCGTCCGCCCCGTCGCCATCATAGCCAGACACGATGACGGCGATGATCGTCCCGTCCCAGTGCTGGGTTAGGGAGCGCAGAAACACCGTAATTACGTCTGGCCATCCCCTGGGCTTTGATATCGGCTTGAGCTGGAATCCCCCTTCAAGCACATGCAAGTCTCGTTGTGCTGGAATGATGAACACATGGTTGGGCTGGAGGACTAATCCTTCCGTGATTAGCTTAACCGGCATCGCTGTAGAGCGCGGAAGAATTTCATGAAGAAGGGTGGAAACGGTCCTTAGGTGATTAACGATGACGACGGCAACTCCCATATCCGCCGGGAGATTTCGTAGCAGGCGGGTGTAGGCATCGAGGCCCCCGGCCGAACCGCCGACGCAAACGACGGGAAAGTCTTTCGCGCCCTGCTTATGCGCTATCCGCATCGTCGCTTGCGTCAAGTCGGACCAGATGTGCCTTGTGCTGGCGAAGGGTGTCTTGGAACGCCTCCAGCAAGGTTTACGGCAATGTCAGTTGGCGCGCCCCACTCCCCAGCGTCACGTCCGAAGGGTGAGGCGCACGTGCAGCGGCAGCGGCAAATCGTCACCAAGACGCTGAACCACCCGCAGCCCTGTTTCAGGCGAGGCGGTTGACGCAGGTGCGGTGAAGGCGAAGCTCGCCCAATGACGCCGCGCCTCAGGCGAGCGCCAAGGGCGGCAACGATCCATGCCGGACTGCCCCAAACCCATTGAAGGGCATCAAGGCGCTCCTCCGCGAATAGCGCTCAAGGAATGAACGCCTAGGTCGTTTCCAGAGGCGTCCTTCAGACGAAAGCCGTCAGGCTCATGCCCTAGCAAACGCGCCGCAACCTCAGGCGCCCTAGCATAAGCGCTGGCAATCACTTCGCTCTCCGTCTTCAACACGCTGGTTTCGCGGTCGACGACGCTCCCATCTTTGAGCCACTCAATGCCAAACATGACGAGACGGGCGCGCCGGCTCTAGTACCAGCGTCCCCGTCCATAGAAGCCGCCGCCGCCGATCAAAAGCACGATGACGACGATAATGAGAAGAGTTGTCATATCCATGAGGGTGTCTCCTNNGGCTGCGCCGACTATTTCTTTGTGGCCTCGCGGACTGCGTCCTTGACCCCGCCGACCGCGTTCTGAACTCGGCCGGCGGCTTTTTCGTTCCGGCCCTCGACCTCAAGCTTGGCGTCACCTGTGACTTTGCCGGCAGATTCCTTCATCGAGCCTTTGGCCTCCTCGACCGATCCCTTGATGCGATCTTTGTCCATGGTCTCTAATCCTCTGTTTTTGCGGCCGCGCCGCCGGCGGATTGTTCGGCGGGCGTTAGCGCCATCACCGTGGGCTTATGGCGTTGTCGAGCAGCCGGATAGGATCGGAATCTACCTACGCGCCGTCGCCAACCGAAAGCGACCCTGCCTGAGTAAATTCCGATCCTCCGCGGCGCGCTGGACGTGCGTTAGGGGTGGAGATCGCCCGACATTGTCTCAACGCGAGGTCCCGCCGACAACCAGCGGGGACGGTCCGGGCGGAAGCGGGCGCGCTAGGCGGGGGTTGCCTGCGCGCCCGCTCGGTTTTCCG
>PLUH01000439.1 GCA_003164825.1 Hyphomicrobiales bacterium | reverse complement strand
AAGAAATTGCGGCAGGCGCTTCCGGAAGCCTTTCCGGAGAAAATTTTCTATTTCCAGCCCGCCGATATCGCCACGCAGATCCTTAATTTCGGCATCCCGACGCAAATTGATGTACGAACCGTCGGATACGACCGGACGAAGAACCTCGCCGTCGCGAAGGACCTTCGCCGCCGGTTGGCGGCGATTCCCGGTCTGGTGGACGTCCATCTGCAACAAGAGTTGGACGGGCCCGACTTTCTCGCCAATATCGACCGGGCGCGGGCAACCCAATTTGGACTCACGGCGAGCGGGATCGCCAACGACATCAATATTTCCCTGAGCTCTTCGGAGCAGGTAACGCCGAATTTTTGGACCGATCCCACCAGCGGGATACCCTACTATTTGGCGGTGCAGACGCCGCAGTATCTCGCCGACTCTTTGAATGAGATCAAGAACACACCGATCGGCGCCATCGCGGCCCCCATCACCGGCGCGGTGCCCGGCTTGCTGAGCAACGTCGCGACGTTCACGCGCGACACCACCCCGACGAACTTGAACCAAGCCAACATACAACCGGTGTACGAGGTCTTCGCCAACACCCAGGGCCGCGATCTCGGCTCAGTGTCGAGCGATATCGGTCGGATCATCGCGGACGAGCAAAAACAGCTGAGGCCCGGCAATACTATTCAAGTCGTGGGCCAGATCGACAGCATGAACACTGCCTTCCAGAATATGTCGCTCGGGCTCGTGTTCGCGGCGATATTTGTCTACCTGCTGATGGTGGTCAATTATCAGACCTGGGCCGACCCGTTCGTGGTGATCCTGGCGCTCCCCGCCACCCTTTGCGGTGCTGTAACGATGCTGTTCGTTACCGGTACGACGCTCAGCGTTCCTTCGCTGATGGGTATGATCATGGCGGTCGGCGTCGCTTCGGCGAACTCGATCCTGCTGGTCACCTATGCGCGCGATGAGCAGCTCGCCGGAAAACCGGCGCGCGAAGCCGCAGTGGAGGCTGGCGTCACCCGAATTCGGCCGGTGCTGATGACGGCGACTGCGATGATCGTCGGCATGCTCCCGATGGCGATCGGCGAGCCGGGCGGAGAGCAGAACGCCGCCTTGGCTCGCGCGGTCGTCGGCGGCCTTTTGTTCGCCACGCCGACGACGCTGCTCCTCGTCCCCTATCTGTTTGCAATGCTGCGCAGAGGCGCCGACGGCAAGGCTGCCCATGGCGTATTCGCGGAAGGATTGGAATGATGAAGCCGGACGCCATTCAACGGTTTGAGCCTTTCCGACCCAGCCAACCGGAGCAAGTGCGCGCGCGCGAGCGGAAGGTCGAGCAAGCGCCGCCAGTCCGCGCGGCCGGCCGAACGGGACGTCGCCTGCTCGGGCTCGGCGCGTTGCTGATATTATCGGGCGCAGTCGGATACGGGGCCTGGCGTCATTATCAGGCTCATGCCGACGTGATGGCGACGGCGGAACAAGCGCGCGACTTCATCCCGGCAGTTCTGACCGCCCCCGTGCGCGCGAGCTCGCCGACGGTGTCGGTCTTTTGGCCCGGCTCGACCCTGGCCTTCAATTTGGCCGACATCTTCGCTCGCGCGAGCGGATACATTATCACGCGAAACGTCGACATCGGCAGCCGCGTCAAGAAGGGCGACGTCCTGGTCGAGATCACGGCGCCGGAGATCCAGCATCAAATCGCGCAGGCCGAGGCGACGCTGGCGCAAAATCAGGCGACGCTGGTACAAATGCAGGCCAATAGAGACCTTGCCAACGTCACCTGGGGGCGCGACAGGCCGTTGGTTCACGAAGGTTGGGTGACGCCGCAGCAGGGCGACACCGATCGATTGACTCTTGCGGCTAATCAGGCTGCGGTGGGGGTAGCGGAGGCAAATATCAAGGCTCAGCAGGCGCAGATCAAGGTTCTGAGCCAACAACAGATCTATCAGACCGTGGTCGCGCCTTTCGACGGCCACATCACCCAGCGCAACGTGGATATCGGCGCCCTGGTGCAGGCCGACGCCAACACCGGCACCGACATGTTCACGATCATGAACGACGATGTGCTTCGCATTCAGCTCTATGTGCCGCAGGACCAAGCATTCGGGGTCGCTCCAGGGGTCGACGCGGTGGTCCGCGTGCCGGAGATGCCGGGTCGTGAATTTCCCGGCAAGGTGACTCGGATCGCCGATGCGCTGCAACCGGGCACTCGCACGCTGCTGACCGAAATCGACGTGCCCAATCCTNNCGCAAGACGCCGTCGCTGATCGTTCCGGCGGCAGCGATCGTATTCAATGCCGACGGTCTCAGTGTGATGGTGGTCGAGAATGGCGTCGCCCGTGTGCACCGGGTAACCGAAACGCGCGACTTCGGCACAACCGTCGAGGTCAGCTCAGGGCTAAAGGACGGCGATCAGGTGATCCTCAATCCGCCCGTCGACTTAACCGATGGTCACAAGGTTACGGTCCGGCAGGGTCCGCCATCGCAGATGTCTTGACCCGCTCCAGTCAACTGGGGAATGCGAGCTTACACACGCTCTCCGAGTCAGGACCGGCAGCCTGCTCGCCTTCGACGAGCGCGCGCACAGTGAACAGGTCGAACGGATCGGCGCGCGCCGGATGCACCTCGCCGAGCAGAACCGTGCTCATCAGTTCATGGTCGGCATTGCGGAAAAATGCGCGGTTGGGATCGAGCGCGATATCCGCAGGCAACGTGTATCCCTGCAGCGCGCGGGCGAGGGCGACCGCATCGAGCGATTTTTCCTGATTGGCGATCTGCGCCAGCGCGCGAATAGCGGCGTAGCCGAACCAGTTGCGCGCGCTGGGGGCCTTGCCGATGCGGCTGCGGAAAGCGGTGTCGAACGTCTTGATGTGAGGGACGTCGGGTTGATTCCACCACCACTCCATGGTCCACCAGCCGGTCCGCGCCGCCTCGGGGACGGATAAAATGGTCTCAAGCTCGAACAGAGCGCCGCCGACCGCCATGTTCTGGGCGAGGCCGAAGCTAGCGATCTGCGTGAGGCTGTTGACCTGATCTTCCCCTGCCATGAGGTTGATCAGCACATTCGGGTGGAAGGCCTCTGCGTTGGTCAGAGCCTGGGAATAGTCGACACTCCCGAGCGGGAGAATATCGCCGGCCCAGGCGCCGCCATGCCGGCGAAGCTTGAGTTCGAACGCCGACTGCAGCGCCTGGCCATAGACATAATCGGGCGTCAGAAAATACCACNNCGAAAAACATTCCAGCTGCACCGGCTGTCGGTGATTTCGTCGGTGTGCCCGCCGGTCACGATCTGCAGCTTGCGCTTCTCGGCGGTCACCTGGGTCATGGCCAGCGCCACCGCGGAGTTGACGTTGCCGGCGATGAAATCGACCTGATCCCGGTCGATGAGCTCCCGGGTCTTTGCGACACCGGTCATGACGTCGTTCGCGGAATCGGCAACCATGAGCTGCGTTTCGCGGCCAAGAATCCCGCCGCTGCGATTGATCTCCTCGATGGCGAGCCGAGCGCCGGCGATCTCGCCCTCAGCAAGCGCGGCATAGACGCCGGTGAGGGGCTCGACCATGCCGATCTTTACCGGCTGTTCGCCGCGAGCCCGGATGGGAAGCGGAGCTGCGATCGCACAGGCGGTCCATGCCAAGCCTGTCTTGAGCACGGAGCGGCGTCCGATTCGATGCGGGCGCGGGGCCGCTGCTCTCCGCCTTATCAGCTTCGCGTCGTCGGCTCCGAGTCCGCCAACTATGGACTGCTGACTGTCGCCAGAGGAGCGTCCCATCATGGAGGCCTATCCGTCGTCACGGGACCCGCCATCGTCGCCAACGTCTCGTTGGGGGCGCGCCCTCCCAAACAGACACTACATCGCCGCGGCATTTACGCGAATGGCGCCAGAGTATGAGCGCCTTGACGCTTTGGTAGCGTGACGCCTGACCTAAGGGTGATTTGCCTCCACCTTCGTACAATCAACTTCGGGACGCGAAAGCGATCATCTCGCAACCTCTCCGCGGCCAATTGAAAGGGCGCTGGCCGCTTGATAGACCATCTGTCGGCGACATCGGAGACATTGCAAGGTACAGGCGATATTCGTTCAAGTCAGTCTGCTGTCGCTTGTGCTGCGGGCGAGGAGGATGATGACGGTGACCACGACTGCGCCGACCGTGATCGTCATCGATGACGACCCGGAGATCAGAGAGGCCCTCAGCAGCCTTATTCGGTCGGTGGGCTTTCAACCGAAGCTGCTCGCCTCGGTGGGCGAATTCCTCAAGTCGGGCCGGCCGGAAGGGCCTTCCTGCTTGGTCCTCGACGTTCGGCTGCCTGGACAAAGCGGCTTTGATCTTCAACGCGAACTCGCGGCGATGCACATCCAACTGCCGACGATCTTCATCACCGGGCATGGCGATATCCCGATGTCCGTGCGAGCGATGAAGGGCGGAGCGATCGAGTTCTTGACCAAGCCCTTCAGAGAGCAGGACCTCCTCGATGCGATCCAACTCGGCCTCGAGCGCGACCGCGCCTGGATCGAGGAGGAGAAGGTGGCGGCGGGACTGCGAGCGCGCTTCGAAACCCTCACTCCGCGCGAGCGCGAGGTGATGGTTCGGGTCGTGGCCGGACGGCTCAACAAGCAGGTCGCCTACGATCTCGGCATCAGCGAGGTTACGGCGAAGGTTCACCGCGGGCAGGTCATGCGAAAGATGAAAGCTTCCTCTTTGCCCGACTTGGCTCGTATGGCGGACAAGCTGCAGCTTTCACTGTGATGCTTGCAGGCCCGTGAAACCCAGGTTCAGGGCAGTTTCGCCGAAAGACGACATTCGTTGAGACGGCGGGCTACGGCGCGGCGGGCCGTATCGTTCCGAACTTTGCAGATGAGCCGGGTAAAAGGAGCCCCTCCGGGGAGGGAGGGGCTCAGTGAGGCCGGCGTTTGGGCGGGGGGCAGGAAGCCGGCCAATGGAGATGAGGTTACCGTTCCGCTGAAAAGCGGAATATTGGCCAAGGGAACAGGCAGGGCGCCCAATAGGTGAGGACGGCTTATACTCACAGCCAAGCACTCTGGCGGGTGGCAAGAAAACGCCTGTCAACTGACCCCATAGTATAGTCGCGCCGCGCCGCGCCGGATCCCATACTGTGGACGTTGGTAGCGCGACGCGTCTGTCTTGCGCTTGTGCCGGAAGTAGAATGTTGAAAGAAGCGCTCATTTCGATCGTCGACGACGACGAGTCGGTCCGAGAGGCGATGCAGGCGCTCATGAAGTCGCTGGGCTTCGCCGCTGAGGCTTTTGCGTCAGCGGAGGAATTTCTGGCGTCCGACAGTCGAAACCGCGCGGCTTGCTTGATCACGGACATGCAAATGCCGGGTCTGACCGGGCTCGGACTCCATGATCGCCTAGTCGCATCGGGCAGACCGGTTCCCACAATCATGATCACCGCCTATCCGGACGAAAGGGCGCGAGCGCGCGCCCTGCAGGCCGGCATCGCTTGCTATCTGGTCAAACCTTTCAACGAGAGCGACTTGCTTGCATGCATTCGTTCGATCCTGGACCCCCACAGCGATGAACATGGAGGGTCATGACACGGGCCCCGGCAAGCCGGGCCGAGAGGACCTCGCGCCGGAAACCAACTAGCATGCGAGGCTGCTTCCGCGCCCGCTCTGACCGAAGGTGTGATAGCGCTCATCCGTTGAGACATAGCGGCAAACCGTGCGCTGAATAGTGTGAGCCCAGCCGTGGGCTTAGAACTTGGCGCGACCTCCCGGCGCGGCCTCAGCAAATTCGATGTGGTCGTACGTGTCTCTCTGTGCACGAGATTCCAAGGAGCTCTTAGATGTCGAAGGTTCTTTGCGTTCTCTATGACGATCCGGTTGACGGCTATCCGAAATCCTACCCGCGCGACGATCTGCCGAAGATCGAACGTTATCCCGGCGGCCAAACCTTGCCGACGCCGAAGGCGATCGACTTCAAGCCGGGGATGTTGCTCGGCAGCGTCTCGGGCGAATTGGGCCTGAGAAAATACGTCGAGGCCCTCGGCCATACCCTGATCGTGACGTCGGACAAGGACGGCCCCAACTCTGTGTTCGAGCGCGAGCTTCCCGATGCGGAAGTCGTGATCTCGCAGCCATTCTGGCCGGCCTATCTGACCGCCGAGCGGATCGCCAAGGCCAAGAAACTCAAGCTTGCGGTGACAGCGGGCATCGGCTCCGACCATGTCGATCTCCAGGCGGCGATCGATCGCAAGGTCACGGTCGCGGAGGTCACCTACAGCAATTCGATCAGCGTCTCCGAGCACGTCGTGATGATGATCCTGAGCCTGGTCCGCAACTACATCCCCTCCTACCAGTGGGTGGTGAAAGGCGGGTGGAACATCGCTGATTGCGTCGAGCGCTCCTATGACGTCGAGGGCATGCACGTCGGCACGGTCGCGGCCGGCCGCATCGGCCTTGCCGTGCTTCGCCGCCTCAAACCCTTCGATATGCATTTGCATTATTACGAGCGGCACCGGCTGCCGGAAGCGGTCGAGAAGGAGCTGAACCTCGCCTGGCATCCGAATGTCGAGGACATGGTCAAGGTGTGCGACGTGGTGACGATCAACGCTCCGCTTCACCCGGAGACCGAAGGGCTCTTCAACGACAAGCTCCTCTCGAACATGAAGCGCGGCGCTTATCTTGTGAACACGGCGCGCGGCAAGATCTGCGACCGCGACGCCATCGTTCGCGCGCTCGAAAGCGGCCAGCTTGCCGGATACGCGGGAGACGTGTGGTTCCCTCAGCCGGCGCCGAAGGACCATCCGTGGCGCACCATGCCGCACCACGGCATGACGCCCCACATTTCCGGCACCTCGCTCTCGGCGCAGGCGCGCTACGCGGCGGGCACGCGCGAGATTCTCGAATGCTGGTTCGAGCGCCGACCGATCCGGGAGGAATATCTCATCGTCGACGGCGGCAAGCTCGCCGGCGCGGGCGCCCACTCCTACACCGCCGGCGATGCGACCGGGGGCTCGGAAGCGGCCGCGAAGTTCAAGAACGCACGCTGAGAATTGCCTAGGACGGTCGCTCGGGAACGGCGTCGGCTCGGGGCGAAATCGCGGCCGCGTTCGCCGGGGATTGGTCAGCGCCGCGGAACTGAATGGCGCGAAGAAGAGTCTCATGCCGAGGATCAGGACGGCGCCGCAGGCGCATCCGGGCGCTGCCGGTCGATCCTCGGCTTTTGAAGGTCTAGTTCCATGAGCGAATCGAGCATCAACGAGGCGGACGGCGCGGACATGGACGGTCGCGTCGAACAAGCGATCCGCTTTCGCGCGAACCAACTTGCGGCGCGGGCTCCATCGCCGGCTCAAGTGCGCCAGCATCCAGAGCGGACAATTGAGGAATCGCCGCGGGACCTATCGGGACGAGTGCTGTCGCGATTGGAATCACAGTTCGCGGATTTGTTTCGCTGAGAACGTCCGTGACCAAACCCGGCAGCGATCCGAAACGACGCTCGTTTCGCCCGACGTCGGGGCTGTTCTCGACGCAAGAAGGAAGACCTGAACCGCTCCTACCCCACGCCAAACAGCCACACCTACATGTGGGTCAACGCCAAGGGTCAGAAGTTCTGGGTGAAATATCATTTCAGGACCGACCAGGGGATCGACTTCCTGACTCAGGGAGAAGCAGACCGGCTGGCCGGCGTCGACGGCGACTACCACACCCGCGACCTCTACGAAGCGATCGAGCGCGGAGACCATCCGAGCTGGACCCTGAAGATGCAGATCATGCCTTTCGACGAGGCCAAGACATATCGCTTCAACCCGTTTGACCTGACCAAGGTCTGGCCACACGCAGACTATCCGCTGATCGAAGTTGGCCGGATGACGCTTGATCGCAATCCGACCGATTACCACACCGAGATCGAGCAGGCGGCCTTCGATGTCAGCAACCTCGTGCCGGGGATCGGTCCCAGTCCCGATAAAATGTTGCTGGGCCGGATTTTTTCCTATGCCGACGCGCACCGCGCTCGTATCGGCGTGAACTACAAGCAGATCCCCGTCAATCGGCCCAAGGTCCCGGTGCACAGCTACAGCAAGGACGGATTGATGCGAGTCGAGAACGCATCCGACCCGGTCTACGCGCCGAACTCCAAAGGCGGACCAAAGGCCGATCCCGAAAAATATCCTCGAGTCGAGGTGTGGAGGCGAGGGGAGCGTTCATCCATGCCGCTTACACGAAACGGAAGGACGACGACGACTTCGGTCAGGCCGGCACGCTCGTGCGCAAGGTCATGGATAACGCCGCACGCGACCGGCTGGTCTCCAACGTCGTCGGCCACCTCAAAGACGGAGTGAATGAGCCAGTGCTGGGGCGCGCGATCGAGTATTGGCGGAACATCGACAAGACAGTCGGCGACCGCATCGCCAGGGGCGTCAAAGGTGAACGGATCGCGGCGGAATAGCTCGCCTGTCGCCGTGTTCGTCCAAAGCGAAGGAGAGATCCCATGGTGAAGACTGCCACGATTGAGCCATCCCGCGCGGCAGGCGAGTGGCAGGGAATCGTCAAATTCGTCATCAGACCTGTCGGGGTGATCGGTCTCGGAAACAAGGGACGCGCCCTTGCGGTGAACCTTGTCGAAGACGGCTATCAGGTGCGCGTCTTCGACAGAAATCGCGAGCGCATAATGGCGATGGAGTCGACCGACGCGATGGAACCCGGGCCGTTCTGATTTCATCAATGATGCTGCGCACGCGAGCGGCCGCCGCTTCAGGCCGGAACGATCGGCGCCTTGGTCTTTCGCAGGGCGTCCGCGAACTGCTGGTCCAGGTTCAGGTGCACTTTCAGAAGATCGCGCGGCGTCAACGCCAGCCACTGATTCAATGACAGGTCGGCATAATAGCTGCTCTTGAACACCTCCAGGAAGCGCAACGCCGTTGAGCCGGTGTTCTCGATGTAGTGACCCATGGCGAAGGGGACGTAGCCGACATCGCCGCCCAGGAAATCGAACGTTCGCGCCTGGCCGTTTGCAGCGAACACGCCCATGCGCGCCTGGCCGCTGATGTAATATTGCCATTCGTCGGTGTTGGGATGCCAATGCAGCTCCCGCATTCCTCCGGGCTCGACCTCGACGAGGGCCGCCGCGATGTTCTTCGAGGCCGGAAATATGCTGGAATCGGTGATCCGTACCGTTCCGCTCTTGGTCCGGATCGGCTCCTGGGCGAGCATGTGATGGCTGAAGCTTTGCGGCGCCGGCTCGGCGCCCATGAGCTTGTCAGGACCGAGCGGGCCGGGGATCGGCGCCTTGAAGATATAGAGCTCACGCGGATCCGGCGTGTGTCCGAACAGCGTCGCCGGCACGCCGAAGTTCTTGCCCAGGACCTCGGAAGGCACGTGCTTGAACCAGTCGCTGAGCAAAAACGTGCTGTCCTCGTCGAAGTCGCCGTCGTCAAAGACGAGGAGGAATTCGCAGCCGTCGGGGCCTAGACCCTGGATCGAATGGGGAACGCCCCCGGGAAAATACCAGAGGTCGCCAACGCCGACGTCGTCGACGAAGTTGCGCCCCTCGGGGTCGATCGCCGTGATGCGGGCCGTCCCGTAAAGCATGTAGGACCACTCAGCCTGCTTGTGCCAGTGAAGCTCGCGGATGCCGCCGGCATTGAGCCGCATGTTCACGCCGGCTATCGATTTCGACACGCCAAGCTCGCGTGCCGTGACTTGGCGCGTCCAGCCGCCGCTCGACTGCCTGACATGGGCATCCGCGAACGAAAACCTCAGATTGGGCAATGTTCCGGAGTCAGTCGCCGGCGGGTTCAGGAGGTCCGGATTCTGGGCCTCGCGGACCACGTCGCCCGGGACCGGATCCGCGCCGCCGACGCCTGGAGCGCGGCTGGGCTCCGGCGGCGATTCCGCGGACTGAGCCGCCGTGGCGGTGATCACGGCGCCGGCGGCCACCGCGGTCGAAAGAATATCCCGGCGCGAGAATTCGCTCATTCCATCCTCCCTTACGACGACGTTACGCTGCGATCGCCTTCTGCCCGGGTTCGCCAGCCCGTTCCCGCATTTCTTATGCGCGCGTTTGGCCTTCCGCGACCACGCATCATCAAGCGCGACGGGAAGGAAACGTCAACGATTTCGGTTCCCGGCCGAGTTCACTTTCCCCGTGACGCCGGGGCGTACGATCAATGAGGCGGCGGCTTTGACGCCGTCGAGGGAGCCGATTTTTCAATCAGGAACACCATGTCGCGCTCGCCGCGCTCGATGCCCTCCAACCGGTCGCCGGTCGCTCCGACCAGATGGGGAATGTCAATCGCTGCGAGCGGATCGGTGCAACGCACTTCGAGCCGATCGCCGGGCGCGAGCGATTTGAGGGCCTTTCGGGTCCTGAGCGCGGGAAGAGGGCATTTCAGCCCGGTGAGGTCGAGCTTGGTGACGGCCATGCCGCAGCATGCGCAGCCGGTTTGCGGAGCGTCAATCGCCATACAAAGCCGCCAGGATCGTCGGTCTAGCTCGGGCTGACATCCTGCATGCAGGCCGTGTCGGGGCCCCCAGGGCTTGCCCCATTGGCCTCTCCGGTTCTCGTCGAGGCTTCCCCAACGCCAATCGCCAAAGCGGGCATGATAGAAGCGATCGGCGCCCTATATTCCGGCGGCCAATTCATGCAATCGAGCCAGCGATGATCAAGACCGAACCTGGCCTGCTGCGAAGACGGATCGGCCGCTCGCGCGCGCAAAGGCGGCGGCCGTGACGGCTGATGTTCGTGGCGCGCTAGGCGTGGTGCTCGCGGGCGGCCTAGCGCGCCGGATGGGCGGCGGCGACAAGCCGCTGCGGACGATCGGCGGCCGCACGATCCTCGCCCGCGTCATCGCCCGGCTCGAGCCGCAATGCGAATGCCTGGCCATCAACGCCAATGGCGATCCCCAGCGCTTCGCATCGTTCGGGCTGCCGGTCATCGCCGACAGCGTGAAGGACTTCCCAGGACCGCTCGCAGGAATCCTCGCCGCGCTCGATTGGGCCGCCGCGAACGGGCCGAACGCGGCGTGGATCCTCAGCGCTCCTGGTGACTGTCCCTTTCTGCCCCGTGATCTCGTCGCGCGTCTCAGCCAAGCGTTGGTGGCGGAGAACGCCGAGATCGCGGTCGCGGCTTCGGAGGGGCAATCTCATCCCGTCATCGGGTTGTGGAGCGTCGCCTCGCGCGATGTGCTGCGCCGGGCGCTGGTCGTCGAAGGCCTCCGCAAGGTCGGCCAGTGGACCGCGCGCTACCGACTGGCGACCGTCGCATGGCCGGCCCAACCGTTCGATCCTTTCTTCAACGCCAACACCGTCGACGATCTCGCCGAGGCGGAACGGCTAGCGGCGGTCGACGATCGCGGATGATCTCCCCAGCCCTCCAGGCGCTCGCCGCTCCTGTCGACTTTGATGCCCCGCACCTCGACGCCAGTGCTCTTCTTGCTGTGTGGCAGTGAGCTCAAGTGTATGCCCTCGGAGGGATTACCAGTGGCGTGAAAGCCAGCCTAATCGACAGCCAGTCGGTTTTTCACCGGCGACTTCGCGCTTCCAATGTCACCGGATTCGTTTCCGCGCTGATCGTGACGGACTCAACCTCCTGAAAAATCTCACGATCCGCACCGGAAGCGTCTTCTGCAATTTCCGCAATTGCCATGCAGCCTCGCGCAGTTGATCTTCCACGTCCTGTTTCTGTCTCTCGATCGTGCGCAATCGATCTTCCGTGTCCATTTTCTGCTGCTCCGCCTCGCGAAGCCGGCCTTCGGTGTCCTGCCTCTGGCGTTCCGCATCATCGACGAACGCACAAAAAGCATCCTGAATTTCGAGAAGCTGGCGCTCGATTTCGGACCTGAAATCGCGTCCGGCCGCCCGAGCGTTCGACTTGCCGATTGGGGCGTCTGGGCGATACGAGGGCATTCGGAGAGAAGCTCCCGAGCCGAATCAACAACTCAATGCGTTGACGATCAACATCATATCGCCCCGGCGCTAGCGCGCGCGATAATCGAAGTTGTGCTGTGCCCCCTTTCGAGCGGAACCAAAATGACCTTTCCTCCGTAAGCGCGGACCAAATCCGCGCCAACGACGGTTGCGAGCGTGTAGTCCGCGCCCTTGATGAGGTAGTCGGGCTTNNGAGCAAGCCGATGAGTCGCAACGGCGTGTCCTCATCAAATAGAGTCACGAGATCGACACTGTCGATCGCCGCCATTACGATGGATCGCGCATGCTCATTTTGCACCGGCCTCGTTTCGCCTTTAAGTCGTCGAACCGAGGCGTCGTCGTTGAGCGCGACCACAAGGCGGTCGCATGCGGCGCGCGACCGCTTCAGAAGTTCGACATGACCCGGGTGGAGAAGGTCGAAGCACCCGTTCGTCAATCCCACTTTGAGGCCTTTGGCCTTCCAATCGGCGACAATTGCAGCAGCGACCCCATTGCCGACGATTTTCGGATCGTCTCCCGTCTTGACGCCCCCCAGGACGGCCGAGAGCTCCTCCGCATGCACCGCCGCGGTGCCGCGCTTGCTGACGGCGATTCCGGCCGCCGCGTTGCCAATGCGGGCGGCGGTCGCGACCGAGGCCCCGCAGGCCAGCGCCAATGCGAGCGCGGCGACGACTGTGTCCCCCGCGCCGGAAACATCGAACACCTGCGATGCGACGGTCGGCACATGCGTCACGGCGCCCTCGACCTCGGACGGATCGAGGATCGTCATGCCATCCGCTCCGCGGGTCAAAACGACTGCTTCAACCTTGGCTCGCTCGCGAAAAATCTTCACCGCCGTTTCTGCGCGGTCGTCGTCTGCACATTCGATTCCGACCATTGTTGCGGCTTCGGAGGCGTTGGGCGTCAGAACCGTGGCGCCCTCGTAACGCGAAACGTCGGGCGATTTCGGATCGACCACAACGGGAATGCGCCGCGCCTTTGCGATTGCGACGACCCGTTGGATCACCTCGGGGACGAGGACGCCTTTGGCGTAGTCAGACAGAACTACGGCGGAAACGCTGTCCGCAGCGGCGACGAGCCAGTCGCAAATCGCGTCGATGTTTTGAGCGCCGAGGCTAAACGGCCGCTCAATGTCGAGACGCATGATCTGCTGCCCGCCGCTGATGTAACGCACTTTCGTAGTCGTTGGGTGGTGAGCCTTCCGGACGAAGCGGCCCTCGATCCGATCCTCCGCGACCAGCGGGCCGGCGACAAGATCGCCGGCCTCGTCGTCCCCGAGCGCCCCGACCAACAGGACCTCTCCGCCGAGCGCAATAATGTTGCGCGCCACATTGGCCGCCCCGCCGAGCATAACTTTCTCGGATTGATGATGAAGGACAGGAATTGGCGCTTCAGGCGAAATCCGCTCGACCCGCCCATATACGTACTTGTCGAGCATCACGTCGCCAAGAACGAAGACCCGCACTCCCCGCCACTTGGCGACCCATGATGAATTCATTCAAGGGGCTCGAAATAACAAAGTTCGTTCGCCTCTCAGCGCGCGACGAACCTAATCATGTCGCGCCGGTCGATACAAGGCGTCGCAACGGCCCGGCGACAGACCGGCGCCGCCGCTCTTACGCGCGAACCGCGCGGCGAGACGCGGCGTTAGGCTCCTTTCTATCGAACTTGATCAAGACTCAGTCCGCCACATTCCTAGCGCTGCCAATGCTTTGATCCCAGCTGTGAGCCCAGTAGGTGACAAGAGTCGATCGGTCCTCGAACATGGCTTTCTCCGCTCGGGAAATCTCCNNTCGCCTTGGAGCGATCCCTGACCGCGGTCCGCTTCTCCTGGATCTTGACCGCGAGATTGCGTCCCTCCCTCGCCAACGCCCTCACACCATCGGACGCGAGCCCCGCGTCGGTCGGATAGCGCACATCGGCCTCGACCACGGTCGAGTCGATCCGCGCGGCCCGGTCACCCGCCCCATCGTTCCAGCTGTCGACGCACGCTTTGAGGAATTTAGGTCCCGTCACCAGTTCGACGTCGCTGGAAATCGGCCCGGTGACCAGGTGTGACATGACATAGAGCCAGAACTCCTGGCGCGGCTTCGAAGCCATGACGGCGTTCGGAATCGAATTCGGAAAATCGTTATCGTAACCCATTCGGCCAACCACAACGTCATGACCGGTCAGATACCGGTCCAGCGGCTGGAGGCACTCGACATCCAGATCGAGATAGAACCCGCCGAAATGGAAGAGCTCAAAGTATCGAACCGCGTCGACGCGAAAAATCTCCCTCTCGTAGGAATTGTATTTATCAAGAAACCAAGCGTAATTTTCCGATATGAAGCGTCTGTTGTCGGCGTCGTCCCAGATCACATAGTCGTAGCTTTTATTGTGCTCTTTTATAGTGGCCGACCACAGCTCGAAGGCCGCAGGCAACGGATAGCGAACCTTCCAGGTCTGAAAAATACGTTGCGGAATCTCAAAGAACCGTTGCCGGGTCTCGGCTTGGCTAGCCCCCATAAACGAGACCCCGCCGCCACCTGCGTCGCGAGGACAAGCGGGCCAGACGACTCGTCAGTTGGGCCCGGGCAATGAAGAACCCACGTAGAATCTCCGAGCCGGCGATCTTCCTCGCGCGCTCAGAGGCGAGCTGCGTTCGCGCGAACTCCGCAAAAAGGCGTCCATTGCCGTAAAGTTGGAGATCAACCGCCGTCGCCACCCGTGGATCATCCCCAAACTTCTGGCGAAAACGCGTAAGGCCGCGAGGAGGAAATTTCAGAGCAATCCTCGTGGCGCCGCTGGCTAAACTTTCCCTGTGTCCATCGGTTATTTGCTCGCAGTTCCACAGCATGTACCAGCCTTGGACGCAAATGAAGTTTGCCCATAGCTCCACGCTTGCGGAATGATTCCACAGCTCGTCGACGACCATGTTCAAGACTAGCAAAATGTCCAGAACCGTATGATCCTTGCGACCGGTGATCTGTCCTTGACGGCCGACTCGATAGAAATACATCGGCTCGTCGACCAATACCGCGAAATTTGTTCTGAACAACAGTTGGTAATTTGCTATCAGGTCCTCGAAGATAACCCCTTCGACGAAGGTAAACCCGATCCTCTCGAGGAACTCCCGCTTATAAACTCTTGGGCATGGAGAAAGATCCAGCGCGAAGAGATCCGGGCAATTGCGCGGAACGACATGGCGCCCGTGCGAGGCAATGAACTCGTTCCAGGCCTCAATGTCGCGGGATGGCGATTGGGCGCCTGACGTTGAATCTACATCAACGCCGGTCGCGATCGCCACGTCAGCGCCGGCGCTTTCAGCCTCCGCCGGCAGGACGGAGTACATTGTGTCGGCCACCCAATCGTCTGCGTCCACGAACCCAA
>PLUH01000166.1:469-11166 GCA_003164825.1 Hyphomicrobiales bacterium | reverse complement strand
TATTATCCAGACAGGCTCCTAGGAGCCTGTCTGCTTAATCCTCGGCGAGATGGGGTTTGAACCGCTCAAGCCAGTCGGAGAGCCGGATGCAGCAAATTCGCGCATCCGGTTTGATGTAAGGTTGGGTGGAAGCTTTGCGGGCATCGTTCGTTGCACCGTTTCCGAGGTGGCGAAGCTCAGCCGGTTGCGAGTGCGGCCAGGGACGGGGTCCGCCCCTGGGCGAGCTTCAAGATATTGTGGGCGAGGCAGACGAGGCCCCACTCGTTGGCGACCTTCTCGACGCCGCGCAAGAGAAACTGACGGAAGCCGCGCGCCTGCTTGATCTGTCCGAACACCGGCTCGGGCAGCTGCTTTCTTAAGCGGTAGGGGCTGGAGTGCCCGCCGGCCTTGATTCTTTCGCGCATGGCGGCGACGCGGACGCCGCCGCCTTCTCCTTCCCCGGCGTGCTTGGCCCGCCCCGGCGCGATATAGGCGTCGATCTCGCGTTCCTCCATCGCCGTAAGGTTGGCGTCGGAGCAATAGCCCGCGTCCGCCGACAGTTGCGTCGGCTTCTTGCCCAGATTGGCTTCGATGGCGTCGGCCATCGGCGCCAATTGATGTTGATCGCTCTGCTTCGCGTCGAGGCCGTGGGCGACGATCACCTGCGCCGTCGCGTCGACCGCCGCCTGCGCATTGTAGCCCTGGATGAAGCCGTCCTTGGTTTTCATGATGCGGCTTTCGGGATCGGTGAAGTTCTTCTGCGCTTTGGGGTCAGGCTCTTCGGATGGCGGGGCGGCGGGCCTGCCCGGTTTCTTGCGGCCCTCGGCTTGTCGCCGCTCCTCGGCCTCGGCCTGCGCTTTGGCCTTGGCCGCCGCGGCCGCTTTCGCCTCGGCCTCCAATTCGGCCTTCGCCGCCCGGATCTTCTCGNNCGCGCTTCTTCTTGTCGGCGACCCATTTGGGCAGCTCCTCGCCGCTCTTGTCGCGGCCGAAGGCTCTGTCTTCCTCGGC
Organism: Hyphomicrobiales bacterium; assembly: GCA_003164825.1. Taxonomy (GTDB): domain Bacteria; phylum Pseudomonadota; class Alphaproteobacteria; order Rhizobiales; family Beijerinckiaceae; genus Roseiarcus. The sequence goes on along the minus strand of PLUH01000166.1, from coordinate 10,179 downwards.
GTCCGCAGCCTCGGCTGCGCTCAGCCACCGCTCGACCTCGGCCTCGAGCTCCGCCGCACGCTTCTCCATNNAGCTCATCGCCTTGTGCTTGGAGGCGTTCGCCTTGATCTTCGTCCCGTCGAGCGCGACATGGCCGAGCTTCACAAGTCCCGCCTGTTCGCACAGCTTGAGAACTTGCCCGAACAGTCCAGAAAGCGCCTTCAAGTGCCGCTTGCGGAAGTCGGAGACGGTGCGAAAATCCGGCGGATCGAGCCCGACAATGCTCAGGAAGTCGACCCGTTCGCGCGCCGCCTTGGCGATCCGGCGCGACGAGTAGACGCCGTTGCAATAGCCGTACAGCAACAGCGCCGTCATCATCGCCGGGTCAAACGGCGGCTGCCCGCGCTCGCTCGCATACGCGGCTTCGATCTCACCAAGGTCGAGAGGCTCGAGCACAAGCGCCAAAATGAAGCGAGCCAGATGGTCCTCGCCGACAAAGTCCTGAACGCTCGGCGGCAACAACAGCGGCTGATCGATCGTCCAGGGCCGGAAGGTCTTGCTCATAAGCAAACAGAATCCGATTCGAGCAAACGCCGCCACCACAATCCGCTATTATCCAGACAGGCTCCTAGCCAGCAGAAACGCTCGTTCCAGGGCGGTCATTCTTTGATCCATGTCGCAGACCCTTTCCGGGATTCGGGGCGCGCGAGAGGGAAGCAATCGCTGCTTGCCACAATCAAAAAAGAGCCGGCCCGCCGATCATCCGACGGGCCGGCTCCTCGTACTTTAGAAGGTAACCCACTCGCCGTTCTGCCAATATCCCCGGCCGTCGTGTTCCCGCCAGGCGAAATGCTGGCCTTCGTCCCACAGCCAGTCAAAAGGATGAACATCAATCTGCACGCCCTGAGGGTAGTCGTATCGCTTGACAGAGTGCCAGCATTCTCCGGAACCGTTGCAGACGATCGCCGACGAAGGACCATACCCCTCGATTGTCGCTGGCGCAGTCCCCTTCGGCGCGCCCGTGACCGTTTCCTGGGCGGAGGCGGGCGTGGCAGCTACCAGGGCGCAGAAAGCCGCCGTAGACAGGGCTGATATCAAGATGTTTTTCATCGAAAGCTCCATTGGGTTGCGCGACAGCCTGAGCGTCTGCAAAGGCTCTTGCGGCGACGTTTCTTGGATCACTTTCAGTAATCCGCTGCACGAATGCGCCGCCTGTCCTTAGACAGTCCGACATGGGCGCAGCCGCGGCAACCATCGGATACTACTCACGGCCGGGTCACTGTGACCACAAAGCCATCGCGCGTGCGGTCCTCGAATCGCAGCGCGAGGGCGACCGACCGAATCATGTGATTCGCCGCCGCTAGAAATTGGAGCTGTCCGCCGGCATGTGGTTGGCGCCGCCGTCAACGCCAGCCTAGCCTTCAAACGGCGAGCTCTTGGCGGCTGTCAGTCCTCGAAGCCGCGCCCGAGCGCAGAGTGACCGCCGATCCACGCCCGTCACCGCAGCCGGGGCCACAATCCAGGNNGCGGTTCCCGAACCGTCGACCTGGGCGATGATGCTCCTCGGCTTCGCGGGGCTTGGGTTCGCGGGTTATCGGGCATCGCGAAGGACCGCTGTGGCGCGCGCCGCCTAACCCTCGAGACCGCGCCCGAGTGCAGAGCGACCGCCAAGCGGGGGCTTCTTCATGACGAGGAAGCCGGCGCGCTCGAGATGCTCGACGAGGCGCTTGGCGACGATCCAGTTTTCGGGACAGCGGCCGGATAAAAGCGCCCGCTTTCGGCGCGAATTGGGCGACGCGAACGGGACACCGCCGCGACAGTGGCGTCAGGGCGCGCCGGCGTCGATTGACCTCCTGACGGCGCTGCGTGGTCCGGGCGACAGCTACGGCGATGTCATTATTCGTCTGGCAAAGGACGACGGTCGCGAGGAATGCATTGCGCGGCAGGCGGAAGCCAAGCTCGGCGCCATTGGCCTTCGGCGCTTCGGTGAGCAACCCTCCGGCCCTGCGCTCGGCGTTGATGGAGCGGGACAAGCCCCGCGCCCAGGGGGCCAGGCGCGGGGCGAGACGCGCGCTCCTGTGTGGCCCTGAGTGGGAGAGCCGCGCGCGCCTCTAGGTATAAATACCTAAACTGGTCGGCGCCAGTGTCGGTTCACGCCGCCGTGATTAGACAGTTTCTCTATTTCATGTTCGGAAAATGATGGGCCGCACCGGGGTCCCCCTCCGGTTTGCCGCACAGCAACGCGGCCCACAGGCCCAGACTTGGGGGTGCGCATGCGCGTCTGGGCCTGCAGTGGGGCTGACGGGGCGACGGGGGTGCGATAGGGCTCCGCGGCTCTCGCCGCTGGGGCCTTAAGCAACGCGACGTTGGACTCGGGCGCGGCAGACCCCGAGGGCCTGCGTCAATTGCAGCGTGGCGTCTGCGACTTTGCGCTTGATCGTTTTGACGGAGACGCCGAGCAGAGCTGCGAGCTCGGCGATACGGCAGGCGATGCGATCGGGCGAGGATGCCTTGGGCGCTTCCGACCGGTTCATGGCGCGTAGGCGCTTCCAGTCCTCGCCCAGCGCGCCTTTGCGGACGATCGGCGGTTCGTCGCGCCGCAGCGCCGACATTGGTCGAGAGCGAAATCGTTCAAATCCCGGCCGAAACGGGTCCGCCGCGCGCGGCCGCCGGACGATCGATGCCGAAGTGTGACGTACGTCACAGCGCCGCTGGGGGAGGCATGATTAAAAGCGTGTGGCCTAGAGAAAAATTACAGGAAACGGCCGAGTAGGAATCGAACAAAGGGAACGTGGATCGTTATGGAGACCGTGATGGACGGGATCGACAAGCACGCAGCGTTCTACCGGGCCTATCTGCCCGCAGACCGCAGCCTGGTCCCGATGACAATCGCGTTGGCGACTATCGTCGCTCTGTGGTTTTTCGTTTACCTGGTCATCGCTATCGGTCCGCAGACCGAGGCGGAGACCGTGCGCCCCGGAACCCATGCGGCGCCGATCGCCGCCTTGCGGTCCGAAAGCCGCTGACGGAGCCGGCCCGACCCCAGGCGCAGGATCACGAAAATCACCAGCGCAGGCGTCCGGGACAGATGCAACGCCAAGAGGCCGCCGCTATGGCGGCCTCTTCAATGAAAAATGAAAACGGAGGCCTCGGTCGGCCTCTATGCTGGCGCTGGGCCTTCGACGAGCCGCGGGCCGCGAAATTTCAACATCGAGCGTTCGACAGGGATGCGCTTGAGCTTGGGGTCCTCGATCGAATCGTCGAACAGTCGCCCGGACGTCAGCCCGTAGACGCCGATGACGGCGGTGTCGAACCGTAGGGCGCCGAATTGAATCAGCGCCGCGCTCCGAGTTCCGCCCTCAGCGCCTGCTCGACCGCCCTCATTTGAGCTTCGGTCTCCGTTTCGGCGGAGCGTGGCGCGCCAGCCACTTGGATCGACGCCAGCGCCACGGATGGAACGCCCCGCTCGGCCGCGATGCGTCCGGCTCGAACCACCAGCGACCGCGGCGGCCGATCGACGACGGCGTCGGCGACACTCGCCGCTTCGACGGCGACGAGATCGGCGACCGCGCCGACGCGGAGCCCCCGCCGCGGATCGCCGAGCGCCTTGTCCGCTTCGCTCGTCGCCAGCGTGAAGGCGTCCCCGAGCTCGCGGTTGGTGAACATCCCGTGTCGCTGGGCGATGATCGCGGCGCGGTCGAGCATGTCGCCGTTGCCGTAGGGCGACCAGCAGTCGCGAATGTTGTCGGAGCCGGCGAACACCGTGACTCCGCGCGCGCGGAGGGCGTTCACCGGCGGGACGGGCGCGGATGGCGGGCATGAGGTCATGATCGCCACGTCAGCGCGGGCGAGCGCGTCAGCGGTTTCTTCGAACAGGCGCGGCGCGATGGTCCCGAGCGCGAACGCGTGGCTGACGGCGACCCGCCCCTGGAGGCCGGCCGCGATCGTGCGCTCGGCGATGTCGCGAAGCTCCGCCGCGCCGGTCTCACCGAAGTCGTGCAGATGAATGTCGACTCCTTTGCCGAACGCCTCGGCGAGGCCGAAGATGATGTCGAGCTGACCCTTAACGTCGCCGTCGAAGCCCGCAGGGTCCAGGCCGCCAATCAGGTCAGCGCCGGCCATGAGCGCCGCGGCCATAAGGTCGGGCGCCCCGGTCTCCGACGTCACGCCGCTTTGCGGGAACGCGACGAGCTGAATGTCGATCCAGTCGCGAAAGGCCTCGCGCACCCTGATGACCGCTTCGAGATTGTCGAGGCCGACATCATTGTCGATATCGACGTGGCTGCGCGCACGCGTCGCGCCGTTCATGATCAGCGTTCGGACAAGCGCCGACGCGCGGGCTTCGATCGGCAGGGCGACCTGATGGCGCTGGATGCGCTCGGCGGCGATGCGCTCGCGCACGCTGCGTCCCTCGACATGGGGCAGGCGTGGCGCGTCCCAATGGGTCTTGTCGAGGTGGAGGTGGCCGTCGACGAACGCCGGCAGGAGCAGCAACCCGTCGAGATCGATGGTTTCGTTGGTCGCCGCCGCTGTCCCGGGCGCATGGGTCGCTACGATGAGGCCGTCCGCGATTTCCACGTCGGCAAGACGCCCCTCAGGCAGGCGGGCGTTGGCAAGGATCATCAGACGAGGTTCAACCGCTTCGCCGCCGCATATTGATAGAGCGGGTCGCCATAACGCTTGAATTCTTCGCCAGCCGAGAAGCTGAGGCTCAGATCATGCTCATCGTCATGAGTGATCGCTTCGCGGAAAATCTCGCGCCAATCGGGCAGGGGCATGCGCCGCCATTCCTCGAGCTGATCCGCGCTCGGCAAGCTGGGAAAGCCGATCTTCGGCACGAGCGACGCAATCGCCTGCCAGAAATGGCGAAGCGGCGTGGCGCGATCCGGCGTGCGGGGCGCGATCAGCCTCAGCCAGTGGGTTCCGGTCACCGCGTGGAGAGCGCAAAAATCGAGCGTCGCAGCGTAAAGCGCAAGCGAGCAGCGGGCGACCCGGTCATGCGTCTCCGGACCGATCGCCATGAGGTCGACGACGGGCGCGAATTCGGCTTTGAGCGCAATCGCCCGCATGAAATGCCACAGCAAATCCTGCTCGGTCTCGACCTGCCGGAACGTCGCCGGCCCGTACATGAAGGCGAGAACTTTGGCCGGATCGTCAGTTGTCGGCGCGCGGCGTTGCGACGCGCCGAGCGGTAGATAGGTCGCGGCCCAGTAGCCGAGCGCGACGCCGGTTTCCTCGTCGCTGTCGGTCATCGTCGCATAGGCCATGCGCATGAACGCATGGAGCGCGCTCGCCGCCATGCCGGGCATCAGCTGCGGCAGGTAATGGACGGCCGCCGGCGTTGCGCCGAGCCGCGCCACTTCGCCGGCGAAGAACACTCGATAGTCGCCTTCACGCTCGCGCTGGCCCAGGAACTCACGCCAATTGTCGCGCGCGACCTCGGCCGTCGGTTCGGGAACGGGAACGAGCCCGTGCTGCTCACGGTAGATTTGGCAATAGGCTTCCAGGCGTTCGTCGCTTGCGCCCATGCGATGCAGCGCGACCAGAGCCATCGGCAGGTGATTGGCGAGAAAGAAGGGGAACTCGGCGCTCCACTGTCGCGACCATGCGACCGCCCGCTCAAGTCCGTGCCGCGTCGCGGGGTTCCGATGCGAAGAAATGGCGCGCGCCGACGCCGCTGTCATGAATTCCTCCAATGCGCTGCTTGCGTTGCTATCCCATCCGTCCCGGCTTGAAAAGCCTTCAATCAAAAGCGAACATGCGCTTGTTTGTTTTTGACTGGTCGGCGCACAATTTGATTGATCTTGCGAAAATCAGGGTGCTAGCCTGCTTTATCGTCATCAAGGGGAGAAGACCGCCATGAAACCGTTCATCGGTCGAGCGACGGCGCTTGCGCTCGGCGCGTTGGCGTCGGTCAGCCTTTCGGGCGCGGAGGCTGCGGACAAGCCTTACGACGGCATGACGCTCAACCTCGCGTCGCAGAACGATCAGTTCGCGGCGGTGCTGGCGGCGATCGCGCCGCAGTTCGAGGCGCTAACCGGCGCCAAGGTCAATGTCGACATCATGAGCTACCCCGAGCTCCTGACCAAGATCACCGCCGACTACGTCGGCCACACCAAGGGCTATGACCTCGCGACCGTCGATATCGTATGGTCGGGTCAATTCGCTGAGGCCGGCTACACCGTCGATCTCACCGACTGGATCAAGCGCGACGCCGCCGAGATCAAAGTCGACGACATCTACCCCTCGCTGATGGCGTCACTCGGCGGCTACAAGGGCAAGCAGGTCGCGTTTCCGTTCGCCGGCTACGCGAACGTGCTCGCCTATCGCAAAGACCTCTATGAAGCCGCCGGCTTGAAGCCGCCGGCGACGATGGAGGAATTCGTCGCCGACGCGCTCAAGCTTACCGACAAGAGCAAGAAGATCTACGGCTTCGTCGCCAACGGCCAGAAGGGCCCGGCGGTGGCGCAGGACTGGATGCAGTACAATCGCCAGTTCGGCGGCTCTATCCTCGACAAGGACGGCAAGCCGGCGCTCAATTCGCCGGCGAACATCGCCAGCGTCGTCGCTTACAAGAAACTGTTCGATGAGGCCGCGCCTCCGGGCGCCGCCGACTATGATTGGGGTGGCCGCGAGGAGAGCTTCCGCCAGGGGCTGGTCGCCAACATGCAGACCTGGTCGATCGGCGCCGCCGACTACGACAATCCGAAAGTTTCGAAGATCGCCGGCAAGGCGGGGATCATGCTGACGCCCTCGGCCGAAGGGCAGCCGCAGGAATACGGCATCGGCGGCTGGGCGCTCGGCGTCAACAAGGACATCGACCCGAAGAAGCAGGAGGCGGCCTGGGCGTTCATCAAATGGGTCACGAGCCCCGCGGTTCACAAGGAGCTCAACCTGCGCGGCGCCGGAAGCTATCTGCGCAAGAGCGAGATGACCGATCAGGAACTGCTCGCCAAGTACCCGTTCCTGCCGGTGATCGCGACCTCGTTCGAGCACGGCGACGGCGACTTCCGGCCGCGCATTCCGCAATACCCAGAACTCCAGGACCTGATCGGCGGCGCCATCAATGCGGTGCTGGTCGGCCAGGCCGACCCCAAGACGGCGATGGACGACATCCAGGCCAAGGCCGAGGCGCTGTTCAAATGATTGCGGGACCACGCGCCTGAAGCATCTTGCGCCGAGGCGTGGTCAGCTAGCGTCCTTCTCCCCGCTTACGGGGAGAAGGAAAGGATGAGGGGCGAGGCGATAAGGCGATGCGGCCGGTCGCTTGGCCCCTCGCCCCAACCCTCTCCTCGTGAGCGGGGAGAGGGGATCACGTTCCGGTGCGGCGGGACCGAATTGCAACTGACTCCGGGCGCGACGTGACCGTCGTTTCGCGCAATGGCGCCGCGAGCGCCCGTGACGCCGCCGCCTTTTCAACCCGCTGGTCTTACGCCCGCAAGCGCCAACTGTTTCTGGGCGCGCTCGCCGCGCCGGCGCTTGTCTATGTGCTGGCGGTCGCGGTTGGGCCGATGGTCCAGGGGTTTCTCTACTCGTTCGATAATTACAACCTGATCCGGCCCGGTTCGCGCCATTTCGTCGGGCTCGACAATTATATCGCCTTATGGCGCGACCCGACCGCGCGCAGCGCGGTGATCAACACCTTTCTGTTCACGTTCGGCGCAGTGACGATCGAATTCGTCCTCGGCCTCGGCGTCGCGCTCCTCATGTGGCGCGATGACTGGTTCAACCGGATCGCGCTCGGGCTGCTGCTCGTTCCGGCCACGGTGACGCCGCTCGTGGTCGGACTCGTGTTCAAGGCGCTGCTCAATCCGGAATACGGCATGATCGGCTACGCCTTGGCCGAGAGCGGCCTTTCCGGCCCGCGCGGCCTCCTTGCTGAGCCTCAGCGGGCGCTCGCCACCCTGGTCGCGATCGACGCTTGGGAATGGACGCCGCTGATGGCGCTGATCCTGCTTGCCGGCTTGAAGTCGCTGCCGATCGACATTCTCGAGGCCGCCGCGGTCGACGGCGCGACGGCGCCGCAGCGATTCCGGCTCGTCATCCTGCCGCTCCTCATGCCGGCGGCGTTTCTGGCGCTGATCCTGCGCATGATGGACGCCTTCCGGGTGTTCGACATCATTTTCGTCAGCACCAGCGGCGGCCCGGCGGACGCGACCAACACCTTGATGATCTATGGCGTCAAACAGGGGCTTGAGTTCTTCAACATTGGCGCCGCTTCCGCCGTCAGCACTGTGATTGTGGTCTGCATCCTCATCATGGCGGCGGCGTTCATCGCCGTGCTTAAGCCGGCGAGGAACCGGCATGCCTGATCGCGCCCGCCTAAGCCTGCTCGCGCGCCGCTTCGCAATCTGCGTCGTCCTGGTCATCGCGCTCGCGCCGGTCGTCTGGCTGTTTTCGATCGCCTATAAGCCGACGAGCGACATCTTCGCTTCTCCGCCGACCCTTCTCTTTTCGCCGACCTGGGACAATTTCTCGAGCGTCTTCCGCTACTTCAATCTCGGCAGGCTGCTCGAATCGAGCCTCATCATCGCTATCGGATCGACGGCGCTGTCGCTTCTCATCGGCGTGCCGGCGGGCTACGCGCTGGCGCGCTCGACCAGCCCGCGCGCCATCTGGCTCGCCTATTTCTTTCTCATCATCCGCACCGTGCCGCCGATCGCGACGCTGATCCCTTTCTACCTCCTCATGCGCGACATCGGCCTGCTCGGCACCTGGTGGGCGGTGATCATCCTCAACACCGCGCTCAACAGCGCCTTCGTCGTCTGGATGATGTTCGCGTTTTTCCGCGCCGCGCCGGCCTCGATCGAGGAGGCGGCGATGACCGACGGCTGCACGGACTTCGGCGCTTTCATCCAGGTCGCCCTGCCGACCGTGGTTCCGGGCCTCATCGCCAGCGCGATCTTCTGCGTCATGTTCTCCTGGAACGATTTTCTCTACGCGATGTTCCTCACCAAGGCCGACACCAAGACGATCTCGGTCGCCCTGCTTTCCGCCTATGGCACCAAGGACATCTCATGGGGAACGCTGGGCGCGCTCGCCCATTTCTCGACGCTGCCGATCGTCGTAATGATGATCGCGCTCAATCGGTATTTCGTCCAGGGTCTGACCCAGGGCGTGCATTGATCGCATGGGAGCGATCGAGATGGCAGCAATCCGCTTCTCAGATGTGAACAAGACCTATCCGGGCGGCCATATTGCGGTCAGGGACCTCAACCTCGAGATCGAGGACGGCGAATTCCTGGTGCTGGTCGGCCCGTCCGGATGCGGCAAGTCGACGGCGCTGCGCATGATCGCCGGCCTCGAGGCGATCACCCGCGGGGTGCTCACAATCGGCGGCGCGGTCGCCAACGGCCTGTCGCCGCGCCAGCGCAACGTCGCGATGATTTTCCAGAGCTACGCGCTCTACCCCCATCTCACCGTCGGCGAAAATCTCGGTTTCGCGTTGAAGGTCCGCAGGGAGCCGCGCGAACTCATCGAGACCCGCGTCGGCGAAACTGCGGCGATGCTCGAACTCAAGGCGCTGCTTGGGCGCCGGCCGGGACAGCTTTCGGGCGGACAGCGGCAGCGTGTCGCCATGGGCCGGGCGCTGGTGCGTCACCCCCGCGCCTTCCTGATGGACGAGCCATTGTCCAATCTCGACGCGCGCCTGCGCGGCCAGATGCGGGTCGAGATCGCCCGCCTCCAGCGCGCAGCCGGCGTCACCACGGTCTACGTGACCCACGACCAGG
>PLUH01000166.1:0-441 GCA_003164825.1 Hyphomicrobiales bacterium | reverse complement strand
CGTCGAGCTTGAGCTTGCCGGCGCGCGCATCGTTCTGCCGCCCGAACTCATCCAGAGGCGCTTGGGACTCATGGCCTACCAGGATCGCGAGATCATCGTCGGCGTGCGGCCCGAAGCCGCCTCGGTGTCCCACGAGCCGGAAGCCGCGCTTTCGGGCATGGTCGCATTTCAGGAAGACCTCGGCGCGACCATGGTGACGACGGTCGAATTGGGGGTCGCCGCGCGAGGCGACGGCGCCATCGTCGANNCCCAGAGCGGCGCGCGACGCGCCGCCGACCAGCCGGTCCGCGTCGCGCTCGACCTCGAGCGGCTGCACTTCTTCGATCCGGTGAGCAGGCTGGCGATCGTTTGAGGTCGACGCCGGATTTGGCGATTGTGCAAGGCGCCGACCCCCCTCCACCACGCCTTACGGCGTGGTCCCCCTGCCCCGCGCTTTGCAAG
>PLUH01000307.1:43724-46500 GCA_003164825.1 Hyphomicrobiales bacterium | reverse complement strand
GGGGCGCAAGTCGTGAGGTCCGTCGGAACCTGCGCCCGAGGCTCAACCTGGATGGGGCGATAGAACTCCCCACCCGATCCGCCTGCGCCTGCGCCTCCTCCGCCAGCGCCGCCCCCGGCGCCGCCGCCTCCAGCTCCGCCGCCCGCACCACCGCCAGAGCCGCCTCCGCCAGCTCCACCGCCCGCGCCTCCGCCCCCACCGCCGCCCCCTGCGCCGCCACCGGCCGCAGAGACCGGCGTGGCCAGCGCCAGGCTAGCAACGATCAATCCGCAACAAAGCGCGGAAACGAAATTGCCGCGGCTTTCGTGGTGAGAGTTGAGAAAGGTGCGCATCGCCCGGTCCTTCCGATTGAGATACGGAGCCCAGGAAACACGTCAGCCCACGAATTATTCGCGTCGATGCATCTTCGGCGAGCGCAAGATCGATAAAAAACGGGTCGCCCCCCTTCGCTCGTCTCGCAATCATGTCTAATAGGGCGATGAGCGAAGCGAGCCGACGCGAAGTGCGGGCTGGGCTCGAGCCCTGCCTGGCGCGCCTTTGGCGATACGCGCTGGTGTTGTCGAAGGCGCGGGACGTTGCTGACGACCTCGTGCAGGCGACTTGCCTGCGCGCGATCGAGCGCGCCGATCAATTTATTCCCGGAACGAGGGTGGATCGGTGGCTGTTCGCAATCCTGAGGTCGATCTGGCTTAACGAGATTCGGTCGCGGCGGATTCGGGAAGGCGGCGGATTCGTCGACCCCGAGGAGGTCTTGACGACCGACGGCGCACGTGAAATCGAAGTGAATATTACGGCTTCTGCGGTGTTAAGAGCGATCGGCCAACTTCCTGAGGCTCAGCGCGAAACGGTGTTGCTCGTCTATGGCGACGGGTACAGTTATGCTGAAGCGGCGGCGGCTCTCGCGATCCCGATCGGCACCGTCATGAGCAGGCTGGCCGCCGCGCGCGCGACGCTGGCGAAACTGAAATAGGAGCGTTTTTCAGTAAGACGATGACTGACGAAGACGCCGAACTTGTCGCTCTGATCGACAACGAACTCGACGAAGGCAGTCGAGGCCCGCTTCTGGCGCGCTTGGCGGCCGATGAGCGGTTGCGTCGGCGCTACGACGAACTGCGGGCGGCCGGCGCCCCGATCGCTGCGTCATTGGCGGAACTCCTCGGCCAAGCTCCCTTGGAGCGCCTGCGGGCGGCGATTCCCGTGGACGGACCCATTCGCCAGCCGCCGGGCCGATCCNNACATGTATTCGAATGATACGTTTACGCCTTTGCGCCCCGACGCCCAGCTGCAGGCGGTCGAACTGAGCGCGCTCGGAGCGAAGTTGGGCGCCAACCTGACGCCCGAAAATGTGGCGCTGCCGGATCTGCGATTCACCACGGCGTTCATGCTCGCCTACGAAGGCTCCCCATTGGGCGTGATCGCCTATGTCGACCCCTCGGGCGCGCCGGTCGCGCTTTGCATCATCGCCAACCACGCGCCAGACGCCCCGATTCGCTCGGAGCGCCGGGACGATCTCTCGCTCGCCTGGTGGTCGAACAGCGGACGCAGCCATCTGGTCATCGGCCGCATCCCACTAGAGCGGGCTGTCGCATTGGCGCAAACTCTGGAAAAGCGAATCTAGAATTCGCCGCGCGACCGCTAATCGACCAACACTAACGAGTAATTGAAGCCAACCAACGAAACGAATAAGTCCTCCTTCCCGAATGTTCATTCCAGGACAGTGAGGAGATCATGATCGCTCGCAAAAGAACTATTGGGCGCTTCCGAATCGCCTGCGCCATTATGACGCTCGGTCTCCTTGCGCAGGTCCCTGCGCTTGCCGCCGCGCCGGCGAATTGGCGGATCAATCCGGCGCGAACCCACATCGCTTTCGCCATCGACGCCGTCGGCTATCCGCGCACGCATGGCCAATTCCACCAGTTCTCCGGCCGCATCTCAGTCGATTTCGACCATCCGGACCGGAGCAGCGTGACTTTCCACGTGCAATCGCAGTCGGTGGACGTCGGCTCCCAGCCATTCGACGATTATTTGCGTTCGGCGGCTTTCCTTGACGCCGCGCAATTCCCCTCGATCGACTTCGTCTCGAAATCGGTTGAGAGGGTTGACGACCGCACCGTCCGCGTGACTGGCGACCTGACGCTTCTCGGCGTAACCCGGCCGCTCAGCGTCGACGTCGCGGTGCAACGCGAAACGGCCGGCGGCGGCGACCGGCTCGCCTTCGTGGCCAAGACCAGCATCGACAGGCTCGCTTTCGGCATGAATTCGGGCTTTCCGCTGGTCTCGCGGGAGGTCGAACTGGCGATCTCGAGCGAGGCCCTCGCGCTTTGACCCCCGAGGATAAGCCTTCGCGGTGGGGCGGGCTGATCATTTCGCTCCACTGGGCGGGGGCCGCAATCATTCTTGCGCTCATCGCGCTAGGGTGGGCGATGGTCTACGGCGGCTTCGGTTCCGCCTCGACGTTCGACCTCTATCAGTGGCATAAGTCGTTCGGATTCGTCGCGCTCGCGTTGACCGCCGCGCGGCTCGCCGCTCGCTTCGCGGGCTCCGCGCCTCCGCCTCCCCCTTCCCCGCGGTGGGAGCGACGGCTTTCCGCATTCGCCCAAGGCTCACTCTACATCTTGACGCTTTGCGCGATCGTCTCGGGCTGGCTGGTCGTTTCGACGTCGCCGCTGCCGGTGCCGACCCGATTCTTCGACCTGTTCGTCATCCCGAACTTGGCGCCGGCCGACCCGTCGCTGTTCGCCGGGGCCGTGCTCGCGCACAAGCTCAGCGCTTGGGC
>PLUH01000307.1:0-43665 GCA_003164825.1 Hyphomicrobiales bacterium | reverse complement strand
ATGCGAGAAAAAGCGACAGTCTCTTGCGATTATCAGAAGCGTGCGCTAGTGTGGCTTCTGTCTTCGCGAAAGCTGGCGCCGCGGCATGGCGACCGGCGAGGCCCAGGGCGTCATGCTGTTTGACTTCGATGGCGTGTTGATCGGCCGGGTTCGGAGCGGAGCCATGGGCTTTGCCGGGATTCCGAGCATAAGCCGTTGAAAAGTCTCGATTGGCGGAAGGGAAAACAATTTGGTTTTCGTTGCGCTGGATTTGGATTTTGGGGCGCCGAATTTGGATTTTGTTGCGCTGGGCTTGGATTTTGCTGCGGCGGATTTGGATTTTGATATGGGGCGCGGAACAGCCTATTCGACGTCCTCGACCGCCACGGTGCGGCCCGACAGGCGCTGGGCGAGCGAAGCCTCCATGAACGGGTCGAGATCTCCGTCGAGCACATCGGCAGGCGAACTCGATACGTGGCCGGTGCGAAGGTCCTTCACCATCTGATAGGGCTGCAGCACGTAGGAACGGATCTGGTGGCCCCAGCCAATATCGGTTTTGGAGGCCGCATCAGCGTTGGCCTTGGCTTCCCGCTTCTCCAGCTCGAGCTCATAGAGGCGGGCGCGCAGCATGTTCCAGGCGGTCGCCCGGTTCTTGTGCTGCGAGCGCTCCGACTGGCAGGCGACGACGATGCCGGTCGGCAGGTGGGTGATCCGCACCGCCGATTCGGTTTTGTTGACGTGCTGTCCGCCGGCGCCGGACGCGCGATAGGTGTCGATCCGGCAATCGCTTTCGTTGACCTCGATCTGGATCCGGTCGTCGACGACGGGATAGATCCAGACGGAGGCGAAGCTTGTGTGCCGGCGGGCGTTCGAATCGAATGGCGAGATGCGCACCAGGCGATGGACGCCCGACTCGGTCTTGAGCCAGCCATGCGCGTTGTGGCCCTTGACGACGATTGTCGCCGACTTGATGCCGGCCTCGTCCCCCGCCGTCTCTTCGATCAGCTCGACTTTGAACTTTCGCCGCTCCGCCCAGCGCGCGTACATTCTGAGCAGCATGCGCGCCCAGTCGCAGCTCTCGGTGCCGCCCGCCCCGGAATGCACCTCGACATAGCTGTCGTTGGCGTCGGCCTCGCCCGAAAGCAGCGCTTCAAGCTGGCGCCGTTCGCCCTCGGCGTTGAGCGCCCTGAGCGCCGCGATTCCCTCGGCTTCGACCGCGTGGTCGCCCTCGTCCTCGGCAAGGTCGACCAGGGTCGCCGCATCGTCGAGGTCGCGCTCAATTTTCGCCAGCGAGCTCAGCCGGTCTTCCAGCATCGTGCGCTCGCGCATCAGCTTTTCGGCGAATTCGGGATCGGTCCAGAGATTGGGATCTTCGGACTTGGCGTTCAGTTCGGCGAGACGCCGCGTCGCTGCATCGACGTCAAAGATGCCTCCTCAGCAGTCCCACGGACTGCTTGATCGATTCGATCAACTGTTCGGCTTCTGCGCGCATGATCCAACCCATAAACCTGACGACGAGATGAAACGACCTGAGTCGCTCTCTCCCCTTAAGCGGCGGCGCCTTGGAACGCGCACAGCTCGCAGGTGAGCGGAGGGGGCTTTCGACTCATCGTTCGGAGAATTAGGCCGCTCAGTAGAGCCCGCCCGTCCCCGATCCAACCGATCGCTCGCTCCGAGACGAGGTCTGAGCTCCTTCCCCCCAGCCGCCGCCGTAACTGTCGGGCGGCCCGGTGCCGGGCTTGAACGCCTCCATGATTGAGCCGGGCCCGGTCGCACGCATTCCACTGTGGACATCGACCGAAATGAGCTTGATGCCAGGCGGAATCCGGAAGGGCGTGTCGGGCGTGTCCTTGAGCGCCATCTTCATGAAGTCGCGGAAGATCGGCGCAGTGTAGAGCGCGGCCTGCGCGGCGCCGCCGAGGGAGCGCGGCTTGTCGTAACCCATGAAGACGCCGAATGCGAGGTTTGGCGAGTAGCCGACAAACCAGAGGTCCTTCGCATCATTGGTGGTGCCGGTCTTGCCGGCGAGGTGCTTGCCGACTTCCTTGATCGCGATGCCGGTGCCGCGCTGGATGACGCCTTCCATGATGGATGTGACCTGATAGGCGGTCAGCGGATCGATCACCTGTTCGCGCTTGTCGATCAGGCGCGGTTCAGGCTGATTCTCCCACGTCGGCGCGTCGCACCCTTCGCAGACGCGTTCGTCGTGCTTGTAGATCGTATTGCCCCAGCGATCTTGGATCCGGTCGATCAGCGTCGCCTTCACCCGCTTGCCGCCGTTGGCGAACATCGAATAGCCGGTGATCATCCGCAGCACGGTCGTCTCGCCCGCGCCGATCGACATCGACAGGAACGGCGGCAGATTGTCGTAGATGCCAAATCGCTTGGCGTATTCGACGACCAGCGGCATGCCGATGTCGCGCGCGAGCCTGATCGTCATCAAGTTGATCGAATGCTCGATTCCAAATCTGAGCGTATGCGGCCCTCCGGACGTGCCTTCGAAGTTTGCCGGCGTCCAGAGCTGGCCGCTGCCGTCGTCAATCTGGACCGGGGAGTCGAGAAGGGTCGAGGTGGGCGTATAGCCGTTATCCAGCGCCGCGGCGTAGACGAAGGGCTTGAACGAGGAACCCGGCTGGCGCTGCGCCTGGGTCGCCCGATTGAACTCGGACTCGTCAAACGAAAATCCGCCGACCATCGCGAGCACGCGCCCGGTGAACGGATCCATCGCGATGGCGGCGCCCGACACTTCCGGAATCTGCCGCAGCCGATATTCTCCGTCGCGGCCAACGACCGGCTCGACATAAAAGATGTCGCCCGGTTTGACCAAGCCCTTCGGCCTCCTGCCCGTCCACTTGACCCCATCGAGCGTCACCGAGCCGGTCTTGCGGTCGGCGACGATCGCGCCGGACTTGTCGCGCTCCGGCTGGATTCCGATCCGTATGGCGGTGTCGCCGACGTCGAGCGCCACCGCCAAGACCCAAGGCTTGATGTCGCCGTAGGCGGGAATATCGGCCAGCGGGACGCCCCAATCCTGGCTGATGTCGATGGTCTTGAGCGTGCCATGCCAGCCGTAGGCTTCATCATAGCGCACGAGGCCGTCGACCAGCGCCTTGCGCGCCATCAGCTGAATTTTCGGATCGAGAGTCGTGCGAACCGACAGCCCGCCCTCATAGAGCTTTTGCTCGCCGTAGCGTTCCGACAATTCGCGCCGGACCTCTTCGGCGAAGAAACCCGCGGCGATCGAATTCGGCGTGAGCACGCGCGGATTGACCACCAAAGGCTCAGCCCGAGCCTCGTCCGCCTGTTTGGCGGTGATGTAGTGATCCTCCTCCATGCGCCCGATCACGTAGTTGCGCCTTTCCACCGCGCGGTCATGATCGCGGAACGGGTTCAGCGAACTCGGCTCCTTTGGCAAAGCGGCGAGATACGCGACTTCGGCAATGCTCAGTTCGTGCACCGACTTGTTGAAATAATTGAGCGCCGCAGCGGCGACCCCGTAGTTGGAAAGGCCGAGATAAATCTCGTTGAGGTAGAGCTCGAGGATCTTTTCCTTCGAGTAGGCGGACTCGATTCGCATGCTCAGCAGGATCTCGCGGATCTTGCGGTCGAAAGTTCGGTCCGAGTTCAAAAGAAAGTTCTTCGCTACCTGCTGGGTGATGGTCGAGGCGCCCTGGATGTGTCGCGAACCCTGCGCGTAAATGAGACCTGCGCGCACGATTCCTTCGGGATCGACGCCATAGTGGGTGTAGAAGTTCTTGTCCTCGGCCGATATGAACGCTTCCTTCACCAGGGCAGGAATTTCGTCCGCCGGGAGATAGAGCCGTCGCTCGCGCGAATATTCCGCGAGCAGGCTCCCGTCAGCCGCGTGCACGCGCGTCATGACTGGCGGCTCATAGTTCTTGAGCTGCGTATAGTCCGGCAGGTCCTGCTCATATTTCCAAACGACGCCGGCAAAGACAGCCGCCGCCACGACGAACAGCAGCGCGCCGGTTGCAAATATGAAGCCGATAATGCGAACGATCCCGCGCATCTCTCGATCGAAGCCTTCCATTGCGCCCGTCGGCGAGCGCGCGAGGCGTCCAGACGAACTTTCATTTCAGCGCCTCGAAGGCGCGCAGTCTACGAGGCCGATCTACAGCCCTTCCCCTTGGGCGCCCCGATCCGGCTCGGAATCGAACCCGGCGGGCCGGTCCGGTGTCCTTCTCGACTTGGGCGAATCTATGATCGAGGCGTCTCGGGCCGCGCATGCCAATAGCCCGGCGCGCCCGTTGCGCGCAAGCCTTAATGCCCCGGCGGCGGCGCCGCCTGGGCGCCGGACAGGGCAATCCCTGGGTCGCCCGATGGGACGCCTGCCGGGTTCTCGGTTCCAGAAAAGAAGGCGTCGATGGCGTTGACCATGGCCCCAGCCGCCCTAGCCCGCCAGTCTGGGGAGGTCAGGGACTGCACGTCCTGAGGGTTCGAAAGATAGCCGAGCTCAACGAGGACGGAGGGAAATTCTGGCGCCTTCAGGACGACGAAGCCTGCCGAGCGCTCCGGGTTGTGATTGAGCTTCGCTGCCGCGCGCAGGTTGTCAACGAGACCGCGCGAGAAGATGTGGGCGTAGGTCCGGGTCTCCCGCCGTTTGAGGTCGAACAGGATATCGGCGACGCCCGGATCATCAACCCGTTTGCGCCCGCCAGGGACTCTGTCGGCGGCGTTCTCGCGCGCGGCGATGCGGGCAGCCTCCGCATCGGAAGCGCGGTCCGCCACGGTATAGACCGTGGAGCCGCTGACGTCTGCGTCCTCGCTCAACGTGTCGGCGTGGACGGAGATGAACAAAGATGCGTTGGCGGCGCGGGCGATATCGACCCGATCTTCGAGATCCACATATTGGTCGCCGCCGCGCGTCATTACAACCTTGTAGCGCTTCGCCGCATCGAGCTGTCGCTTCAGTTCGGCGCAGAATTCATAAACCAGCGTCTTTTCCTGCACGCCGCCGAGTCCATTGGCGCCGCCGTCAATGCCGCCATGACCCGGATCAAGGACAATGACCCGTGGCTGTGCAAGCGCAGGCGCGTCAGGCGCGCTTGCAGTTGGAACGGCCGGCGAGCGGACGAGCGCAGCAAAAGCGGAGAGATTGCAGGGCTTCAGTTCGATCGTAAGCCGCGCTGCGGGCGCGCCATCGACGATTGGTGTGGTCGAAACGCCGGCAGGACAGGCCGTGCGCGCGAGGTCGATGACGATCCGGGATTTGCCGGCCGCGAGCAAGCCGAAGCGGAAGTCCTTTACCAGCGAATCGTCGCGCAGCGCGCCGACCCGGCCGACCGACGGGTCGAGGCGGAAGCTGACCTCCGGCATGTCGATAACAATGCGATCCGGCGCGGCCAAGGCGGACGCGCTCACGTCGACCGATCGCGAAAGGTCGAACACAAGCTTGGCCCCACCCTGATCCTGTGAGAGCCGCGCTGCGACTGCAACTGGCGCGCCCGCTTCGACCGCGACGGCGCGCTGGAGAGGGGCCGCCGTCAACGTCAAAGCAGCAAGAGCCGTCAAGCGTCCCGATCGCGCCATTCAGCTTCCCCTCGGCGCCGCGCGCCATCGCGCTATAGAGCCAATGCCGCCGCCACGCAATCGGTCGGCGTTTCAGGCCGGGTCGCGCCCACCCGGCCGGACGAGCTGGACAGCGCGAGCAAAAATGAGCGCGCGAAGTTCTTTACGACGAGTTAACCGGGTCCGGGCGCGCGGTCTTGGGTCCTGGTGAAGGAGCGCGGCGGCGCGCGCCCCCAAGAAGTACAAATGGGAAAAGAACTTGCCAAGGCGCGCGGCGGCGCCTATTTAAGGTGCGTTACGAATTCGGACCGCGTCCGCGCGGTCGACTCGCTCGTTGGTTGAGCGAGGCATTTGCCGGGACCGTCATGCGACGGCCTGCGGCCTGCGCGGATAACGTCGGGGCGGGTTGTCGGCCTGTCGGAGGGATCGCCACTGTGATCCGCCGGCGTGGGTTCGCGCAGGAAGATTGCGGGCGGAAAGCAACGAATTGACCTGCCGGACAACGGCTGGCGGCGCGTCCTGGATCGTGACATCGGCGTCATTCGGCGCCGCTTGAATGGCGACGAGCCGTGCCACGCCTTGTTTTCAGGATGACGATGTCCCGATGGCGAAACCACCACCCTCCCGCCGCAATCCGTGCGGCGCGGACGGTTCGTGGCGCTGCGGGCGGGTGTCGTCAGCCCACTGAAACGGCTGCGCTCGTTTCCCAATCTCCAAATTTTCCTATCTCCAACATAGACGCCACGCGCGGCGCGGCCGGGCGGCCCACTGGGCCCTCGCGGCGAATTTTCACGCGTGGCGAGAGAGTTTGCCATGGCCAACAAAATGATCATCGACGCCTCCCACCCGGAGGAAACCCGGGTCGTGGTTCTGCGAGGCAATCGGGTCGAGGAATTTGACTTCGAGTCAGCGAGCAAGAGGCCGCTGCGGGGGAATATCTACCTCGCCAAGGTTACCCGGGTAGAGCCGTCGCTCCAGGCCGCTTTCGTCGACTATGGCGGCAACCGCCACGGCTTTCTCGCTTTCTCCGAAATCCATCCGGACTATTACCAAATTCCGGTCGCCGATCGACAGGCGCTTCTTGAGGAGGAAGCCCTGTCGCAGCGCGAGGAGGACGAAGAGGCCAACGGCGAACGACGCAGCCGACGTCATCGGCGCCCGCGGCGCCAAGAGGTCGAAGCGCGCGTCGGGGCGAGTGAAACCGTTTCGGAACCCACCTCCGCAGATGAATTGGGCGCGGACGAATCCGCTCCTGCTTTCCCGTCGGGGAATGCCGAGGAGAATTCGCCCGAGTTGGGCGACGCGGGCGTGCACGCCGAGATCGCCGCTCCGCCTCGGCCAGATCCGGCGGTCGCGCCTTCAGGCGGCGACGCCACAGATAGTTGGGGCACGGACGCGCCGCCTGAAGCGGCAAATGACGATTTAACGTCAGCCGAGTCGGCGCCGCAAACGACGTCCTTCGAGGGAGCCTCGGGCGCCGCCGCCGTCGACGAACGCGCCGGCCCGGCCACGCGCGCGAACGACGTCGATCACGACGAAAACCACCATGAGGACGACGATCACGAAGTCACGACGCTCGAGGGCGGCTCCGAGGAGCGCATAGCGCCGAGCCGTAAGCAGCGGGTCGAGGATGAAGGCGAGGCGGTCGAGCAGATCGGCGGCGACGCCTTGGAGGAGATTCCACGCCGCGCGCCGCGCTTGCGCCGCCAATATAAGATTCAGGAGGTCATCAAGCGCCGGCAGGTTCTGCTGGTGCAAGTCGTCAAGGAGGAGCGCGGCAACAAGGGGGCGGCGCTGACGACTTACCTCTCGCTGGCCGGGCGTTATTCGGTTTTGATGCCCAATACCGCGCGCGGCGGGGGCATTTCGCGCAAAATCACCAACGCCCAGGACCGCAGCCGACTGAAGGGAATCGCCGAGGAGCTCGATGTTCCCGAGGGCATGGGGGTCATTCTCCGCACCGCCGGCGCTTCACGCACCAAAGCCGAGGTGAAGCGCGACTTCGAGTATCTGTTGCGGATGTGGGAAACCGTGCGGGAGACGACGCTCGCATCGAGCGCGCCGACGCTCGTCTACGAAGAAGGCTCGCTCATCAAACGGGCGATCCGCGATCTCTACAGCAAGGAAGTCGAAGAGATCGTCGTCGCCGGCGAGGCCGGCTATCGCGAAGCCAGGCAGTTCATGCGGCTCCTCATGCCGAGCCACGTCAACAGCGTTGAACTCTATCGCGACACCCAGCCGGTCTTCGCCAAGGCCGGCGTCGAGTCGCAGCTCGATGCGATGTTCTCCAACCAGGTGACGCTGAAGTCGGGCGGCTACATCGTCATCAACCAAACCGAGGCGCTGGTAGCCATCGACGTCAATTCCGGCCGATCGACGCGAGAGCATAATATCGAAGATACCGCGTTGCGCACCAATCTCGAGGCCGCCGACGAGATCGCGCGGCAGCTGCGTCTGCGGGACCTCGCCGGGCTGATCGTCGTCGACTTCATCGACATGGAGGAGTCGCGCAACAATCGCTCGGTCGAAAGACGGATCAAGGACGCGCTGAAAAACGACCGGGCGCGCATCCAGGTCGGCCGCATCTCGCACTTCGGCCTGCTCGAAATGTCGCGTCAGCGCATCCGCACGGGCGTTCTCGAAGGCTCGACGGTGGTTTGCCCGCACTGCCAGGGCTCCGGCGTCGTCCGATCGACGGCGTCGATCGCCTTACACGTGCTCCGCGTGCTCGAGGACGCGCTAATCAAGAGCGCGACCCACGACATCACGATGCGCACGCGCACGCCTGTCGCGCTTTACATTCTCAACCAGAAGCGCGCCAATCTGCGTGACCTCGAGCGCCGGTTCGGCGTCGCGATCGCCATCGAGGCGGACGATACGCTGACTGGCGCCAACTACCACGCAATCGAGCGTGGCGAGCCGGCAGTCGGCGTCAAGAGCGAGGTCGAGCCGCCGAAATCGTTGGCGGACGACTTTGCCACAATCGTCGAAGAGCCAGCGCCGGTCGAGGAGGACCCAGAGGAAATTCCCGAGGCGCCAAGCCAAGTGGGTCAAGAGGTCTCGCATGTGAGCGACCCGGCGGGCGGCCCCTCGCTCGACGAAAGCGATGTCGGCCGGCGGCGCCGGCGCCGCCGCCGCCGCCGCGGCGGCGAGCGGTCGTTTGGCGAAAACCTCCCGCAGGACGCGCCGCAGCCGACAGACGACGGCTTGGCGGTGGTGGCCGAAATCGGCGGCGACCTCCAGGCGGCGAGTGGCGAGGTCAATGCGTTCGATAGGCGGGGTCCGCGCACGGAAGAAGACCGCGATCGTCGCTCGAGACGCTCGCGCGGCCAGCGAAATCGTCCCTCTCAGCGACCGGACGGCGAAACCATGCGCGAAACGAGAGCGCCAAGCTTCGACGCGCCCCCCTCGCTCGCGCTCGAGGAAGAATTCGCCGCATCCGAAGCAGACTATTCCCAAGCTCCGCCGCCCNNGCTCAGGAGCATGATGTCGAGGAGCCCGCGCCCGTTACCGGCGCGGCGCCAACCCTTGGCTCTTCTGCGCCCGCAGAGGCCAACACCATCGCTGAGCCAGCCCCGCCGCCCGCTCCGGCAAAGGACGAACCGCCGCGTCCGCGCCGCAGCGGCTGGTGGCAGCGGGCGCGCGCGAGCGTTATCGGCGAATAGCCTTATTCACGTCGCGTGCGAATCGCGAGTATCGGCGGCCGCCTTCCGAGGCGCCGCCGTTAAAGCGCTCGCACCCTCGCTTTGGCGGGTCTTTCCGTGGTGAGCCGGTTGCGAAGCGGCAAGCCGAACGCCTCCGACTCGATCTCGAATATGTCGCCCTTCCGCGTTTGGACGCCGTCGCTGAACGACAGCGTCGCGGTCCCGAAGAAATGGACATGGACGTCGCCCGGCCGCCGAAACAACGCATACTTGAAATGATGCGCCTCGAGATTGGCGATCGAGTGGGCCATGTTCTGTTCGCCGGACAGGAACGCTTTTTCCCAGATGACTTCCTTGCCTCGCCGGATGCGCGATACGCCGTGGAGGTCGGCCGGCAGTTCGCCGACCAGCAATTCCGGACCAAGGCTCGCCGGCCGCAACTTCGAATGCGCGAGCCAAAGGTAGTTCTGCCGCTCAGTGACGTGATCGGAGAATTCGTTGCCGAGCGTGAACCCGATTCGAACCGGAGCGCCGGCGCTGTCGATCAAATAAATTCCGACGATCTCAGGCTCTTCGCCGCCGTCGAGCGCGAAGGCCGGACTAGTCAGATCGCCCTCGGGCGCCGCGAGAATTGAACCGTCGCCTTTGTAGAACCACTCAGGCTGCGCGCCGGTTTCGTTCTTCCCCGGCTTGCCGCCCTCGAGGCCGAGCTTGAACATCCGCATCGAATCCGTGAGCTTGGAAGGATCAGCGAGGTCCTTGTGCATCTTGTCGCGTCCCTCGGCGGAACCGAGATGCGTGAGGCCCGTTCCAGTCACGAGGACATGGGCTGGATCCTTGTGATCGATCGGCGCGAGTACGCGCCGTTCCTTCAACGCCCGAGCAAGATCGACCGGCTTTCCGACCCCGCGGTCGGCGATGAGCTTGCGGAGCGGAACGTCCTCGGCGATCGCCTGGCGCGCGAGGTCGAGCGTCGCGCGCGCGCCTTTGACGAGCCGGCCCTCGCCGCGCGCGGTGACGGCGAGCGCCCGCTTGCCGTTCTCGTCGATGAATTGCGTCAGTCTCACGCTTTCGCCCCTTCCTCGTCGCCGGAATTGATGCGCGCTTCGATGAGCGCGAATATTCGCGGATCGGTGAAATCCCGGGCCGCGAATGTCGCGCCCGCTTCGATGAGCGTTCGCGAAGAGAGCGTCGTCGTCATACCCACCACGGCGAGCCCGGCGGCTACGGCGGCGCGAACCCCCGAAAAGGAATCCTCGAAGGCGAGCGACCGCTCCGCCAGCGCGCCGGTGCGCTCGAGCGCTGTCAGATAAGGCAAAGGATCGGGCTTCGAGCGGGCCAGCTCGCCGCCGATCACGACGATCGGCAGGCGCCCTTCAATCCCCAGCGCTGCGAGAACTTTTTCGGCGTTGACGCGGGGCGCGTTCGTCACCACGGCGCGCTTGAGCCCGCGCCGGTCGGCGAAATCGAGCAACGCCGCTGCGCCCGCGATGGGCTCTAGATCGCCCAGACCGGCGCGATAGGCCTCTTCCTTGGCGTCGAGGGTCGCGGCCTGCTCGTGGGGCGGCAGGTGGGAAAGGTAGCGCCGCGCGATCATGGCGTTCGAGGCGCCCATGATATTCGCGGCGTATTCGGAACGATCAAGTTCAATTCCGTGCGGCGCAAAGACGCGCTGGAAAGCAACCAGATGCTCGGCGTCGCTATCCACCAGCGTTCCGTCGAGATCGAACAGGAGCGCGGTTTTCATGACCGCCGGGCGAGAAGCGCGCCCGCACCCGTCACATCGTCGCTCCGATCTGCCAGGGCGTGAATTCCGCGTCGCCATAGCCCAGGAGCTCCGACTTCGTCCGTTCGCCTGAAGCGACCGCAAGAATCTTGTCGAAGATTTCCCTGCCCTTGTCGGCGATCGACACGCCGTCGACCACATCGCCGCAATTGATGTCCATGTCCTCGATCATCCTCCGGTACGTGTCATTATTGGTGGCGAGCTTGACTGACGGCGTCGGCTTGCAGCCATAAGCCGAGCCGCGTCCGGTGGTGAAGGCGAGCACGTTGGCGCCGCCCGCGACCTGTCCGGTCGCCGACACGGGATCGTAGCCCGGCGTATCCATGAACACGAAGCCCTTTGCGGTGACCGGTTCGGCGTATTTGTAGACCTCATTGAGCGCCGTCGTCCCGCCTTTCGCCGCTGCGCCCAATGATTTCTCGAGAATGGTCGTCAAGCCCCCGGCCTTGTTTCCGGGCGAGGGATTGTTGTTCATTTCGCCGCCGTTGCGCGCGCAATATTCCTCCCACCAGCGGATGCGCTCGACGAGTTTATGGCCGATTTCCGGCGTCGCGGCGCGCCGGGTGAGCAAATGCTCGGCCCCGTAAATCTCCGGCGTCTCGGAAAGAATCGCCGTGCCGCCATTGCGAACCAGGATGTCGGCCGCCGCGCCAAGCGCAGGATTGGCGGTGATGCCCGAATAGCCATCCGAACCGCCGCACTGGAGCGCGAGCGTCAGCTCGCTCGCAGGCGTTGGCGCACGCTCAGCGCGGTTGAGCTGAGGCAGCATGGCGCGGATGCGCTCCACGCCGGCGGCGACGGTCTTGCGCGTGCCCCCGGTCGCCTGGATCGTCAGGCTGTGGAACGTTTCGCTTTCGACGATCCCGTATTCTTCCTTCATGCGGCCGATCTGAAACACTTCGCAGCCAAGCCCGACCATCAGGGTCGCGCCAATGTTGGGATTTCCCGCGTAGCCCCATTGCGTGCGCATGAGCGCGTCGAAACCCTCGCCCTTGGCGGCGATGCCGCAACCGGTGCCATGCACGAGCGCGATCACGCCGTCGACACGCGGGTAGTCGGCAAGGATTTCCGAGCGTTCAATCTCCTTCGCGATCAGTCGCGCGACGGTTGCCGAGCAGTTCACTGACGTCAAGACCGCAAGATAATTGCGGGTCCCGACCTTGCCGTTCGCGCGTCGAAAGCCCTGGAAGGTTGGTTGCTCGTCAACCGGCACAATGTTCTCGCGGCGCGTGTCCTCGCCAAAATGATAGTCGCGCGCGAACTCCTTTACCGCGCAATTGTGCTCGTGCACCCACTCGCCCGCGGCGATCGGCCGGGAGGCGAAACCGATGATCTGTCCGAACTTGCGGATCGGCGCGCCTGCTTCGACCCCAACCGCCGCCATCTTATGGCCCTTGGGCACGCGCTCCCGAGCGCTGACGCCTCCCGCCGGCGCGGCGCCGGCGGCGATCTCGTCGATCGCGATGACGACATTGTCCGAGGGGTCGAGGCGCAGAGCGCGAGGCGTTGTCATGGGTTCGGTTACCGCTCAGGAGGGGTTTGCTTGCAGCGAGAAAAGTCCGGGTTGTTTCTTCGCCAAGGATTCAAGCAGCGCGCTGGTCGTATCGAGGTGGCGTCTCATCGCCTGGCGCGCCGCAGCCGGATCGCCTGCTTCGATCGCCGTGGCGATCGACACATGCTCCTTCAGCGCCGCGTGCAGGCGTCCACCTGGAGACATAGCGAGCCGGCGCGCCCTTTCCAGATGGACGCGCAGAGATTCAAGGACATCGTGGGCGCGGGCCATGCCGAGACGGGCCGTCAAGATCCGATGGAAGGCCACGTCGTGGGCGTAGAAGGCGGCTCGGTCCTCGGCTTCAACTGCGGCGCCCCCCTCTTTGAGATTCGCCGCCAGCGCGTCCTTATCGGCGCGGGTCATTCGTCGAGCGGCCTCGGCGGCGATCTCGCCCTCAAGCGCGCTGCGGATGAAGAAACGCTCGCGCACGTCGTTCAGTGAGATTCGGGCGACGAAGGAGCCGTGTTGCGGCGCGACGTCGACAAGACGATCGTAGGACAGGCGGCTGACCGCGGCGGAGACGGGAAAGCGCGAAACTCCGAGCTTCTCGCACAAGCCCGCCTTGTCGATCAGGCAGCCCGGTTCGAGCGTTCCGGAGAGAATCGCTTCCTTCAGTTCGCCGTACACCGCGTCCGCTTTGGAATGGGCGCCCTTCGCCAAGTCCTTACCTGCAGCTCAAGGCGAAGCGAAGCGCTTCGCCTGTTCCCGCTAACATGTTAGAGGCTAGAGAGGCGGCGCGGCCCCGTCAATCCGCCAAACGCTGCACCGAGGAGCCCATGGCGACGCTGGACTTGAGCGAGAAGACGACGCTGCCCTCGGACCGCTACGCGGGCGCCCTCGCGGCGCGCGTCTGGCGGCCCGACGTCGACGGCCCCTCGGTAGCTGCTGTCAGGGAAGACGGCGTCTTTGACCTCAGCGGAATATTTCCGACCATGCGCGATCTTTGCGAGGCGCCGTCGCCGGCCGAGGCGCTGCGCGCGGCGGAGGGACCGCGCATCGGCGCGCTTGAGGACATTCTCGCCCACACTCCGCGCGACAAGCCCTTGCCCGGCAGCCCGCGCCTTCTCGCGCCGATCGATCTGCAGGCGATCAAGGCGGCCGGCGTGACATTCGCCCAATCGCTACTCGAACGCGTCATTGAGGAACGCGCCCGCGGCAGCCGGGAAGGCGCGGCGAGAGCGCGCGAGGAGATCGTGCGCGCGCTTGGCGACGACCTGAGCAGTCTGCGGCCCGGCTCGGCCGCGGCGATGCGGCTCAAAACGGCGCTGGTCGAGGCAGGCGCGTGGTCGCAATATCTGGAAGTCGGGATCGGTCCGGACGCCGAGGTCTTTACCAAGAGCCAGCCAATGTCAGCCGTCGGCTCGGGCGATGACGCCGGTTTCCATAGCGCTTCACTCTGGAACAACCCCGAGCCGGAAGTGGCGCTCGCAGTCGCTTCGAGCGGGGCGATCGTAGGCGCGACCCTCGCCAACGACGTCAATCTGCGCGATTTCGAGGGGCGGTCGGCGCTACTGCTCGGCAAGGCGAAGGACCAGAATGCGAGTTGCGCCTTAGGCCCCTTCTTGCGCTTCTTCGACGCGACATTCTCGCTCGACGACGTTCGCTCGGCGACGATCTCGCTCACCGTGGAGGGCAATGACGGATTCCGGCTCGAAGGCGGCTCGTCGATGGCCAAGATCAGCC
Organism: Hyphomicrobiales bacterium; assembly: GCA_003164825.1. Lineage (GTDB taxonomy): Bacteria > Pseudomonadota > Alphaproteobacteria > Rhizobiales > Beijerinckiaceae > Roseiarcus. The sequence goes on along the minus strand of PLUH01000307.1, from coordinate 29,492 downwards.
GCGATCCCAGCGATATCGCCGCGCAAACGATCGGGGCGAACCATGCCTATCCGGACGGGTTCGTTCTTCTGCTCGGCACGATGTTCGCCCCGGTCGCCGACCGCGGCGCTCCCGGCATGGGGTTCACCCACAAGACGGGCGATATCGTTTCCATCGAAACGGAAAAGCTCGGCCGGCTCGTGAATCGGATGCGACCGTGCGAAGAATGCGAACGTTGGACCTTCGGCGCGGGCGCGCTCATGCGCAACCTCGCCCGGCGGGGGTTGATTTGAGCGCTTGAGCCGTAGAAGGTCGGTCGAAAACTTAGGAAAGAAGCATGGGCGCCCATTACAAGAACTTTATCGCCGGCGAATGGGTCGACGGCGCGACCGTCACCCGCGACATCAACCCGTCAGACACCAACGACGTCGTTGGCGAGTACGCGCAAGCCGACGCCGCGCAGACAGGCGCGGCGATCGACGCCGCGCACACGGCGTTTCCCTCCTGGTCGCGAACGACGCCGCAGGAGCGCCATGACATCCTCTTGCGCGTCTCGACTGAGATCCTGGCGCGGCGCGACGAGCTCGGGCGGCTGCTCTCGCGCGAAGAGGGCAAGACGCTGCCCGAAGGCGTCGGCGAGGCGACCCGCGCCGGCCAGATCTTCGACTTCTTCGCCGGCGAAGCGCTGAGAATTCCGGGTGAGAAGTTCGCCAGCGTGCGGCCGAACGTCGACATCGAGGTCACCCGCGAGCCAATCGGCGTCGTCGGAATCATTGCGCCATGGAATTTCCCGATCGCGATCCCGGCCTGGAAAATCGCGCCGGCCCTCGCCTACGGAAACACTGTGGTGTTCAAGCCCGCGGATCTCGTGCCCGGATCCGCCCACGCGCTGGCCGAGATCATCGTGCGAGCCGGCGTTCCGAAGGGCGTGTTCAATCTGGTTGTCGGGCGGGGCTCGGTGGTTGGTCAGGCGATCCTCGACCACAAACGGGTTGACGCGGTCACCTTCACCGGCTCGGTCGCGACCGGGCGCCGGGTCGCGGCCGCCTGCGCCGGCGCGATGCGCCGGTTTCAGCTCGAAATGGGCGGCAAGAATCCGCTCGTTGTGCTCGCGGACGCCGACCTGCCGACGGCGGTCGAATGCGCGGTGAACGGCGCCTATTTCTCGACCGGCCAGCGCTGCACGGCCTCGTCGCGGCTTATCGTCGAGGAGCCGGTCTACCAGCGTTTCGCAGACAAGTTGATGGAGCGGATGCGCGCGCTCACCGTCGACGACGCCCTCAAGCCGGGCACGCATATCGGCCCGGTCGTGGATGCGACTCAGCTCGAGCAGGATCTCTCCTATCTCGCGATCGGCCAGAAAGAGGGGGCGAAGCTCGCGCTCGGCGGCGAGCGGCTCAACCGCGCCACCCCAGGATTCTACATGGCCCCGGCCCTGTTCCTCGACGCCGACAATTCGATGCGCATTTCGCGCGAGGAAATCTTCGGCCCCGTCTCAGCGATGATCCCGGCCCGCGATTACGATCATGCCTTGGCGATTGCGAACGATACTGAATTTGGCTTGTGCGCCGGCATCTGCACCACGAGCCTCAAGCACGCCTCGCATTTCAAGCGCAACGCCGAAGTCGGCATGGCGATGGTCAATCTGCCGACGGCGGGCGTCGATTATCACGCGCCGTTCGGCGGCCGCAAAGGCTCCAACCTCGGGCCGCGCGAGCAGGGGCGCCATGCGGTGGAATTCTACACGACGGTGAAAACGGCCTACACGCTGGCCTGATGCGGATGGCGACCGGCAGTCGCGCCAAGGGGCGACCGAAACGATGATCCTGATTTCCGGCGAGGCGCTGATCGACCTGATCCCCGATCCGGTCAAGGCCAACGCCTACGACGCGGTGCTGGGGGGATCGCCCTATAATGTCGCGATCGGCCTCGCCCGGTTGGGCTCGCAAACCGCTTTCGTCTCGCGCATCTCCGCAGATGGCAATGGCGAAGCGCTCGCCGCAGCGCTCGCCGCGAGCGGCGTCGATCTCGGCTTTCTCGCCCGCGACATGCGCCCGACCACCCTCGCCTTCGTCATGCGCGGCACCGCCAAGACTGGATCCCGCTATTCTTTCTATCTCGACGGCACGGCCTACGACGGTCCCTGGCCTTTCCCGAAGGAATGGCCGAAAGCCGCGCAGCACTTGCATGTCGGCTCCTTTTCCGCCGTCGAGCGCCATGGCGAGGCCGTGGTCGAAGCGATGCGCCTTGCGGGTCCCCGCGCGACGGTGAGCTTTGATCCCAACATCCGCCCGTTCGTGACCCCGGATCGTGAATCGGTCGCCAGGCTGGTCGAGAGGCAGGTTTCCCTCGCCCGCATCGTCAAGGCGAGCGAGGAGGACCTCGAGTGGCTCTATCCCGACCGCTCGATCGCGGACACTCTCGCCGCCTGGACCAAGTCGGGTCCACGATTTTGCGTCGCGACGCTCGGGGAACGCGGCGCTCTCGCCATTCTGGGCAAGGACAAGGTGGAAATCGCGGCGCCGCTCGTCGAGGTCGTCGACACCGTCGGCGCCGGCGACAGTTTCATGTCCGCCCTGCTGTCGGCGATGGATCGCGACCATTCGCTCGGCGCGGAAGCGCCTCAACCGGCCCGCAGCGAACTGGAGGAGTGGCTGCGCTTCGCAGCGACCGCATCGGCCATCACTTGCACGCGCAAGGGCTCGGATCCGCCGACACGGCCTGAAGTCGAGGCGGCGCTCGCCGGATGATCCGAAATTGAGCCTAGAACCTTAGGGCCAAGTCGGCGAACGTTGCGGGCGTCCAACGGGCGGTCTAAAACGCCAATCGAACAGCAATGGGAATCAACGCCATGGCCTCGAGCGACGCTCTGCCTGGTCCGCGCCGGCCGCGGCCGTTGTCGCCGCATCTAAGCGTCTATCGCCTGACGATGACGATGGCGATGTCGATCGTCCACCGGATCACCGGCGCCGCCCTTTACGTCGGCGTCCTGCTGCTCGCCTGGTTTCTCATCGCCGCATCGGCGGACGCAGCGACGTTCGCGGTCTTTTCCGGATTCATCCAATCGTTCATCGGCCGCCTCGTGCTGTTCGGCTTTACGTGGGCGCTCTTTCATCACCTCATCGGCGGCATTCGCCATATTGTCTGGGACTCCGGCTACGGCCTGGACGCGCCCTTGCGCGATCAGATGGCGTGGGCAACCTTGATCGGAGGTTTTGCGTTGACCATCGTCGTCTGGGGCGTAGGCTACGCCGTCCGCTAACGGAGCACCGCGATGGCCGAACATCCCAGCGATCTGCGCACTCCCCTCGGGCGGGTCCGATTTCTCGGCGCGGCGCGCACGGGAACAACCGATGCGTGGTTTGTTCACGTCACCTCGATCGCGCTCATCCCGCTCACTGTCGGCTTCGTCTGGCTGATCCTCGACCTGTTGCGCAAGGACTATAACGGCGTGCGGGCGGAGCTCGCGCGCCCGATTCCGGCGATCCTGCTGCTGGCGTTCGTGCTCGCGGGGATCGTCCACATGGAGCTCGGCATGCGCTCCATCATCGTCGATTACATCAACGGCCAGTCGCGCGCGTGGGCGCTGGCCGCCAACACCCTTTTCGCCGCGCTTCTGGCGCTCGCATGCGTCTACGCGACGCTGCGCATCGCCTTCACCTGAGCAACCCTTAGGAAGACGGACCATCGATGGCGACCAATGGCTCTTCCGCGCAGAGCGCGCCGGCGCTCGGGGGCAAGGCCTATCCGATCACCGATCACACGTTCGATGTCGTCGTGGTCGGCGCCGGCGGCGCGGGCTTGCGCGCGAGCGTCGGCTGCGCCCAAGCCGGCCTGCGCACGGCGTGCATCTCGAAAGTGTTCCCGACCCGCTCGCATACGGTCGCGGCGCAAGGCGGGATTTCCGCCGCCCTCGGCAACATGGGCCCGGACGACTGGCGGTGGCACATGTACGACACCGTCAAGGGCTCCGATTGGCTCGGCGACCAGGATGCGATCGAATACATGTGCCGCCACGCGCCGGCCGCAGTCTACGAACTGGACCATTGGGGCGTACCGTTCTCCCGTACCGAGGTCGGCAAGATCTACCAGCGCCCGTTCGGCGGCATGACGACCGAATTCGGCAAAGGCGTCGCGCAGCGCACTTGCGCCGCCGCCGATCGTACCGGCCACGCCATCCTGCACACGCTCTACGGCCAGGCGCTGAAGGCGAAGTGTCAGTTCTTCATCGAATATTTCGCCATCGACCTCATCCGCGACGCCGAGGGCGCGGTGCGTGGCGTTGTCTGTCTCAAGCTGGATGATGGAACCATTCATCGGTTCCGGGCCCAGATCACCATCCTCGCCACCGGCGGCTACGGACGCGCCTATTTCTCGGCGACTTCGGCCCACACCTGCACCGGCGACGGCAACGCGATGGCGTTGCGCGCCGGCCTGCCGCTGCAGGACATGGAATTCGTGCANNGTCAATTCGGAGGGCGAGCGCTTCATGGAGCGGTACGCGCCGCACGCGAAAGACTTGGCCTCGCGCGACGTCGTCAGCCGGGCGATGACGATGGAGATTCGCGAAGGCCGCGGCGTCGGCAAGAGCCAGGACCACATCCACCTGCACCTCGATCATCTCGATCCCAAGGTGCTGCACGAGCGCCTGCCCGGCATTTCCGACAGCGCGCGCATCTTCGCCGGCGTCGATCTCAGCAAGGAGCCGATCCCCGTTTTGCCGACCGTCCACTACAATATGGGCGGCATCCCGACCAATTATCATGGCGAGGTCCTGACCAAGGTCGATGGCGACCCCGATGCGACCGTATCGGGACTGATGGCGCTGGGCGAGGCGGCTTGCGTCTCCGTCCATGGCGCGAACAGGCTCGGTTCGAATTCGCTCATCGACCTTGTCGTCTTCGGCCGGGCGGCGGGCCTGCGCGCCGCCGAGACGCTGAAGCCCGGCGACCGCCAGCCCGAACTCGCCAAGGACAGCGCGGAGTTCGCGCTGACCCGGCTCGATCGGTTTCGCTACGCCAAGGGCAAGACGCCGACAGCGGCGCTTCGTCTCAACATGCAGCTGGTCATGCAGACCAATTGCGCGGTGTTCCGCACCGGCGAGGTGCTCGCCGAGGGCAAGGAGAAGATCCACGCCGCTTGGCGCTCGGGCGCGGATGTCTCGGTGACCGACCGCTCGCTGATCTGGAACTCCGATCTCGTCGAGACGCTGGAATACGACAATCTGATTGTGCAGGCGGTGGTGACGATGGAGGGCGCGGCCAATCGTCTCGAAAGCCGCGGGGCGCATGCGCGCGAGGACTATCCCAAGCGCGACGACGTCAACTGGATGAAGCACACGCTCACCTGGATCGATCCTGTGAAGCAGACGGTGGCGATCGACTATCGGCCGGTCCATGCCTATACGATGAGCAACGACATCGGCTACATCGAGCCGAAGGCGCGGGTTTATTGACGCTACGCTGATGCGCGCGTTGGAAGATGTTCCGGGAATGGATGAGCCGCGATGGTCCAACTGACCCTCCCCCAAAACTCCCGCATCAAGCCGGGCAAGACCTGGCCGAAGCCGGCCAACGCCGCGCGGCTGACCGAATTCCGCATCTATCGCTGGAACCCGGACGACGACGCCAATCCGCATATCGACGTCTATTTCGTCGACCGCGACGATTGCGGGCCGATGATCCTCGACGCGCTGATCTGGATCAAATCGAAGATCGATTCGACCCTCACCTTCCGCCGCTCCTGCCGCGAGGGGGTGTGCGGCTCGTGCGCGATGAACATCGACGGACTCAACACGCTCGCCTGCACGCGCGGCATCGACGAGGTCGCAGCGCCGGTGACGGTCTATCCGTTGCCCCACCAGGAAGTGATCAAGGATCTCGTGCCCGACCTGACGGTCTTCTATGCCCAGCACGCCTCGATCGAACCGTGGCTCAAGACCATATCCCCTCCGCCGGAGAAGGAATGGCTGCAGTCGCCGGAGGAGCGAGCGAAGCTCGACGGCCTTTACGAGTGCATTCTCTGCGCCTCCTGCTCGACCGCCTGCCCGAGCTATTGGTGGACCGGCGACCGCTACCTGGGTCCGGCGGTCCTCCTCCAGGCTTACCGCTGGCTCGTCGACTCGCGCGACGAGGCCCAGGGCGAGCGGCTCGACAATCTCGAGGACCCGTTCCGCCTCTACCGCTGCCACACGATCATGAACTGCGCCAAGACCTGCCCCAAGGGTCTCAACCCGGCCAAGGCGATCATCCACATCAAGGAGATGATGGTGGAGCGGCGACTTTGACGCCGGCGGCGGTGAAACGAGGCGGCGCAGCGGCGTGACCCGCCGGGCGCCGCCTTACCGCTGGAATCCGCGGGCGAGGCGTGCGACGATCAGGGTCGGGGAGGCGAAGCGGCAGGATGGCGCGGCCTTGATCCCGTGAGCTCGTTTTCGCCGCTCGATGTCCGCTCTTCATCGGCGACGACGCGGGGAACGCACTGAAGGAGGCCTCAATGGCGAAGTTGAAATCGGCGAAGGAGACCCATGTCCGCGAGCGCCTCGGCACGCCGACCGACCTCAAGCCGGAGGCGACGCGGGATATCTCGGCCGCGCTCGCTGGATTGCTGGCGGATGTTTTCGCGCTCTACATGAAGACCAAGAACTTCCACTGGCACATGAGCGGCCCGCATTTCCGCGACTACCATCTGCTCCTCGACGAGCAAGGCGAGCAGATCTTCGACATGACCGACGACGTCGCCGAGCGGGCGCGCAAGATCGGCGGCGCGACCCTGCGCTCGATCGGGGATATCGCGCGGCGACAGCGCATTCTCGACAACGACGCCGATTATGTCGATCCGAAGGACATGCTGGCGGAACTGCGCGACGACAATGAGCGCCTGACCTCTATCATGCGTCAGGTTCATAACGTTTGCGACACTTACGGCGATGTCGCGACGGCGAGCCTGCTCGAGAACTGGATCGATGAGACCGAACGACGGACCTGGTTCCTGTTCGAGGCGACCCGCGGCAGCCCGGGGGCGAACGACTGAGCGGAAAGCGAGTTTGAACCATGCATCTCGCCGACACCATCCGCACGATCCCGGACTATCCCAAAAAGGGCATCCTGTTTCGCGACATCACGACGCTGCTCGGCGACGCGAGGGCGTTTCGCCGGACGGTCGACGAGCTGGTGCAGCCGTGGGCGGGAACGAAAATCGATAAAGTGGCGGGCGTCGAGGCGCGTGGCTTCATTCTCGGCGGCGCGGTCGCGCATCAATTGTCGGCCGGTTTCGTGCCGATCCGGAAGAAAGGCAAGCTGCCGCACACCACGGTTTCGATCCCCTACTCGCTCGAGTACGGCCTCGACCAGATGGAGATGCATGACGACGCGGTCTCGAGGGGTGAGCGCGTGATCCTGGTCGACGACCTGATCGCGACCGGGGGAACGGCGGAAGCGGCGATCAAGCTGCTGCAGCAGATGGGCGCGGAGGTGGTCGCGGCGTGTTTCGTCATCGACCTCCCCGACCTCGGCGGAGCGGCCAAGATCGCAGCCCTCGGTGTCCCGGTGCGCAGCCTGGTCTCCTTCCCCGGGCATTAATTGGATGAAAACCCAATCAGGAACCGCGCTCTCGACCCTTTACGGTCTATCTGCAGAAGCCCAACTGATTGGCTGCCAACGAGGGCGCTTATTGCGCGCGCCTTTAGCGTTTGGCTCCGTGGTCATGAACGCCAATAGTTCGTTAGTCTCTCCCCTCCCTTAACCTTGCCAGCGCGTCCGCAAACCCGCGAAGCACACCAACGGGCGGCTGTCGTCAAAGGCGAACCATACTCGCGGCCGCGAGCCGTCCGGCAAAGCCTGGTTTTCAGAGAAACAAGGAAAACGGTACGCCGCAATGGCTCTCGACATCGAGCCATCACGACCAACGCGGAGACGACACATGTGCTCTGATGGCATCAAAACTGGGAATTTTCGACGATCGGTCCGGCGACGGCTCGTCCCATCGAGGATTTTCGCGATAATGATCTTGGCGACGTTCGGGTTCGGGACGTTCGCGGACAGCGCAACAAGCCAACAAAAGCAAGCGATTTCGGCAACCGTGACCGGCAATGACCAGAAGGTGGGTTTCCGAGCCATGGTCATGAAGCAGGCTATTGAGTACGACCTCGCGGGATCGGCGAAGAATGACAAAGACGAAATTGTAGAGTTTACGCTTCAAGGCGACGCGAATCGGATCGATGCGGCGCTCGCCGCCATTCGCGAAGGAACCAAGAAATCGTCCAATATAGGAGTCAGTACAGTTGCGGCTGCAGTCAATCCCAATTTGACCACGTTTACTGTCGTGGATTGGACGTCAACCAGCCGAAACATCAGCACTCCGTATACTCTTGTCTTTAAGTTGAGGGCCGACGATAGCGTCATTACAAAAAAGGACGCCAAGGACGCTTGGCATGGTATTCTACAAACAACACTTAAGGGGGAAGATTTGAAAAAGTTAGGCGACGACGACTGAGGACCCGCTCGCCGCCCTTTGCGGCGCTCCTAATTGAGTTTTGACCAAAGGCTGTTGACACGATCCACGGCCCGTCTTTAGACCGGCTATCGATCCCGGCTACGACCGGTCACGCGCTCTTTTCCCGCGCTTCCGCCACCGCCCGCCAGTGAGCGTCGAACAACGCCGCGCCGAAATCGAACGCGTCGCCCGAGGCTTCCCGCATCAGCGAAAACGCGGTCGGCCGGCGCGCGGTCAGGCGGCCGGTCAGCGCGCTCTCCTCGAACGTGAACTGGGTCTTGAACTTCTTCGCCAGGCTGTGCATCCCGATATTGTCGGGCAGGCAAACGATCTCAATCGTCTCGACGCCATGATTGGTGGCCGCCCGCCGGATGCGCTTGAACAGTTTTTCGCCGATGCCGCGGCGCCGATAACCGTCCTCGACCGAGAACGCAGCCTCGGCGTGAATGTTGCGCCCGAACGGCGCCTGCTCGCTCCAGATCGCCTTGTTGGAGCGCAATTCGGCCGCGCCGATCATCTTGCCGTCGACAAAGGCCCCATAAATGAGATCGCCCTTGCCGAAGCAGTTTTCGGCATACTGGGCAAGAAAATCGTCCGACATGCCGCCAGCGAAGCGCTCATGGCGGCTGCGCGGGTCAAGTCTCAGCAAATGATCGCGGAATGATTCCTTGTCCGACGGCCAAAGCCGCCGGATTTCAACCTGGGATGATTGCGCTTCGTCCATCATCGACCTCGCCGATTGGTCGGCGGCGCTTCATCCCGGCGCTATATTGTGCATCGCAACATAAAATTCAACCCGCTGGATTAATCCGCGCCGAAGCGAAGCAGGGTCTTCCCGAGCGTCTGGCGCTTGGCGATCGCCTCGAAGGCGTTCCGGAAGTCTTCCACCGCGTATTTGGCGTAGATATGAACGCTCAAAGTCCCGGATTTGGCCCAATCCATGAGCTCTGCCAGGTTCTGCCGATGCGCTTCCGGTTCGCGAGCGGTGAATTCGCCCCAATAAACGCCGCGGATGTCGCAGCCCTTGAGCAAGGGGATGTTGAGCGGCGGGCGGGGAATCTCGCCCGAGGCGAAGCCGATCACCATGAGGCGCCCCTTCCAGGCCAGCGACCGCAGGGCCGCTTCGGTCAGCGCGCCGCCAACCGGATCGTAGACGACGTCGACGCCCTTGGGCGCGAGGTCCTTGAGGCGCGCGCGCAGATCGTCCGTCGCCGTGTTGATCGTCTCGTCCGCCCCGTAGCTGCGAGCGAAAGCAAGCTTTTCGTCCGACGATGCGCCGGCGATCACCCGGGCGCCCATCGCCTTGCCGATCTCGACCGCGGCGAGCCCGACCCCACCCGACGCACCCAGCACCAGCAGGGTCTCGCCAGGCTTCATCTCGGCGCGCTGCTTGAGCGCGTGCAGGCTCGTGCCATAGGCGACCGAAAGGCCCGCCGCCTTGTCGAGCGCCAGCCCGTCAGGGACTCTGGCCAGCCGGCTGGCGGGGATCGCGATCCGTTCCGCGGCTGCCCCATAGGGGCAAAAGCCCATGACCCGGTCGCCGACCGCAAATCCGCGCGCTCCCGGGCCTAGCCCGACGACCCGGCCGGAGAACTCGCCGCCGGGCGAAAACGGCGGGGCGGCCTTCACCTGATACTTGCCCTCGATGATGAGGGTGTCGAAGAAGTTGAGCCCGGCATAGGCGACCTCGACCAGGACCTCGCCCTCGCCGGCTACCGGCTGTTCGACCTCCGCCACCTTCAGATTTTCGGCCGGACCGAGCGACGGGCAGATCAGGGCTTTCATCACAGGCTCCCAATTTTACTCATTTTTCATTAACCAAGGGCAGGATTGCAGCCTCCGCCCGCGCCGGCAAGGCGAAAGGCCGGAATTTCGCCCCGATCGGGCGGCAGGGAAGCCCCCCAGCCGGGCTTGGGCCCGGTTCAAAGGATTGTTGTCGATGACGCGCCTCGTCCTTTCGTCCCTTCGCGCCATTGGGCTCGTCGGCGCCGCCGCCTGGGCGGCCAGCGCGCTTGCGCCGCCCGTAACCGCCGCGACCAAGCCCGCCAAGGCCGCGCCGAAAACGGAAAAGAAGGATGACGCTTCCAAGCCTGCCCTGGTCGCGACCTTCGGCGACTGGAATGTGTTCGTCGGCGAAGCCGGCAAGGGGCGCATCTGCTACACGCTCGCCCAGCCGAAATCACGCGACCCGGCGAGCCTCAAGCGCGACCCAGGCTACGCGTTCATCTCCGACCGCCCGGCGGAAGGCGTGCGCAACGAAGTCTCGTTCATCATGGGCTTCGACGTCGCGGGGGGGGCCGACGCCACTGAAGCGAAGCTCGACCCGAAGCCGGGCGAGAAGCCGGAGACGAAGTCCGACGCCAAATCGAAAACGCCCGCCGGACCCGCCCCGGTCGCCCTGGTCGACGAGACGTCGTTCGAGATGCTGCCCAAGGGCGGAAACCTGTGGGTCAAGAACGCGGCCAAGGAAGGCGCGCTGATCACCGAGATGCGCAAAGGCGTGAAGCTCGTCATCAAGGCCGCTTCGCTCAGAGGCCACCAATCGATCGACACCTATTCGCTGACCGGCTTCGCCCAGGCGCTGGACCGGGTGCAGAAGGAATGCCCGGGGAAGTGAGCAGGCCCGCTCAACGGTCCGGCTTTCGCGCCGCGAACAGATAGTTGACGCTCGTGTCGCCCGAGAGCCGCCACACCGCGCCGAGCGGATTGTAGACGACCCCGCGCAGGCTGACCCGCCTCAAGTTCGCGGCGCGCGCCAGCCCCGTGAGCTCGATCGGGGTTACGAACTGCTCCCAGCGGTGGGTTCCCGGCTCGAGCCAGCGCAGCAGGTATTCGGCCCCGACGATGGCGAGGGCGAAGCTCTTCAGCGTGCGGTTCAAGGTCGAGGCGAGGAAGAGGCCGCCGGGCCTGACGAGCGAGGCGGCTGACGCGACGAACGCTTTCGGATCGGCGGCGTGCTCGATCACCTCCATCGCGCTCACGACGTCGAAGCGCCGCGCCTCCGCGGCGAGCTCTTCGACCGTCGCCGCGCGATAGGCGAGCCTCGCGCCGGTCTCCTCCGCATGGCGGCGGGCCGCCTCGATCGCGGCGGGCGCCGGATCGACGCCGACGACGTCCGCGCCGAGGCGCGACAAAGGCTCGGCAAACAAGCCGGCGCCGCAGCCGACGTCGAGCAGGCTGATCCCAGCGAGCGGCGCCCCTGCCGGCGCCTCGAGCTTGAAATGGCGCCCGATCAGATCGCGCGCCCAGGCGATCCGGACCGGGTTGAGGCGATGCAGCGGCGCCATCGGCCCATCGGCGTCCCACCAGGCGTCGCCCAGCGCGTCGAAACGGGCGACCTCCTCGGAGATGACGCTCGGCGATGGCCCGGCCGACATTTGAACCCCTTCGCCCGGCGGCGGGACGCGCGTTGACCCACCCGGCGCAAAAGCCTTATACGGCGCCCCCACGCATTGCGCGAGAGAGCGCGTTTCCGCAAGGCTTCAAGGATCCATGCCGCGTCTGGTGATGAAGTTCGGCGGCACGTCGGTCGCTGACGTTCAACGCATCCGCAACGTCGCCGCGCACGTGAAACGAGAGATCGAGGCCGGCGCGGAGGTCGCCGTGGTCGTCTCGGCGATGGCTGGCGTGACCAACGAGCTGGTCGGCTGGTGCAAGGAAGCGGGCTCGCAATTCGACACCGCCGAATACGACGCCGTCGTCGCCTCGGGCGAATTGGTGACGGCGGGGCTGCTGGCGCTGGTGCTCAAGGACATGGGGCTCAAGGCGCGCTCATGGCAGGGATGGCAAATTCCCCTTTTGACCGACGACGTCCATGGCTCGGCCCGCATCGTCGCGATCGACGGAACGCGGCTCATCCAGGGCTTCAAGGCGGGCGAGGTCGCGGTCATCGCCGGCTTTCAGGGCGTGCACAAGGCCACCAACCGGGTGACGACCCTCGGGCGCGGCGGCTCGGACACTTCCGCGGTCGCGCTCGCCGCGGCGATTTCGGCCGACCGTTGCGACATCTACACCGACGTCGACGGCGTCTACACCTCCGATCCCCGCATCGTGCCGAAGGCGCGCCGTCTCGATAAGGTGTCGTTCGAGGAGATGCTGGAAATGGCCTCGCTCGGCGCCAAGGTGCTGCAGGTGCGCTCGGTCGAAGTGGCGATGGTCAACAAGGTCAGGCTCCACGTGCGCTCGTCGTTCGACGATCCGGCGCGCCCCAGGCTTGGCACGCTCATTTGCGACGAGGAGGAGATCATGGAGCAGGAGGTCGTCACCGGCATCGCCTTCTCGCGCGACGAGGCGCAGATCACTTTGCGCGAGGTTGCCGACAAGCCGGGAGTGGCGGCGGCGATCTTCATGCCGCTGGCCGAGGCCAACATCAACGTCGACATGATCATCCAGGTCGTCTCCGACGACACGACGACGACCGACATCACGTTCACCGTGCCGGCGGCCGAATACGGGCGCGCCATGGCGATCCTCGAGGAGCTGCGGGCGAAGATCGGCTACGCCAAGCTCCACGGCGCCCAGGACGTGGTGAAGATCTCGGCCATCGGCGTCGGCATGCGTTCCCATTCCGGCGTCGCCGCGCGCGCCTTCAGGGCGTTGGCCGAGAAGGGCGTCAACATCCGCGCGATCACCACCTCGGAGATCAAGTTCTCGATGCTGATCGACGAGGTCTATACCGAGCTTGCGGTGCGGACGCTGCACACGCTTTATGGGCTGGACGCGAAGGGGTGAGAAGCGATCGTCGTTCAGGGTCCATTCAGGCCGCCGTCTCTAGCCTTCGAAGATCGACGCTGCCTTCCGGCAACCGATAGCGATAGGGGATCTCGCTACGTCTCGAAAACTTGCTCTTGGCCTGGCGTTGGCGCTCGGCGCCGCGTTGTCTCTCGCAGGCTCGGCAGAGGCGGGGCTATTGGACGGCGCATTCGCCGCACGGCCTTCGCAGTTGCTGCCGGTCGAGAAGGCTCAGTTCGTCCTCAACGGCCGCAACTATTGCTGGTACGACGACGGCTGGCAGGGCCCCGGCTGGTATTGGTGCGGGTATGCCTATCGCACCGGCTTTGGCTGGGGCGGAGGCTACGGGTGGAACGGCTGGCGCCATGCCGGCTACCACGGCGGTCACTACCACGGCGGCGCTCACTCTCATGGCGGTGCTCACTATCATGGCGGCGGCCACAATCACGGCGGCGGGGGCGGCCATCATCACGGNNGGAGGCGGCGGCCACCATCATGGAGGAGGCGGCCACCATCGACGTTAGCCAGCGGCCGCTGGCCCGGAAGGGCGACACGATCCGCGGAGCTCTCCGGCCCGACTGTGGCTCTTTGAAAAACGTGCCGAAGGGAAGGGACGAGCGACCGTCCCCCGCGGCGCAGGCAAAGGAGCTGGCCCATGTCTCAAAAACTTGCTCTCGGCCTGGCCCTAGCCCTCGGCGCCGTATCGCCTTTTGCAGGCGCCGCTCACGCGGGGTTATCGGACAGCGCGTTCGTCGCGCCCCTGTCCGATCAACTCCAACCGTTAGAGAACGCCGACTTCATCTACAACGGCCGGCAATATTGCTGGTACGAGGACGGCTGGCGGGGCCCCGGTTGGTATTGGTGCGGGTACGCCCATTGGGAAGGCGCCGGCTGGGGCGGGGCTTACGGGTGGAACGGCTGGCGCACCATGCATGGCGGCAGCTACCGCCGCGTCCCTCCTCGCCGCCGCACCGACGATCAAGACGGCGCCCACTAGGAAGGCGGCGGCCGCCATAGCCGTTAGTCATCGCAAAACTAAACCGCGCCGTTCACACCACGAACGGCGCTCGACACCGCGTGGCCGACCTCAGCGACGCGGCTAACCGACCACGGCTCGCCGCCCGCGGAGATGAACTTCTCGGTGCTCATCGATAAAGTCTACGTCGACACCGAAAGCGCCGCGCTGACGCCTCGTCCAATAAATCGGTCAGAGTCGCGTCGGGCCCCACGGGGCGCGGCCCACAGCGAGTAATGCGTCAAAGAAATCCGCGTTGGCAGATCAAACTTCAATCCTGCCGCGTTTTAGCGACAAGATCAAGCGGTAAAAGACACTTCAGCAATGCAATCTGGCCCACTCGCTGGTCGAAGGCCGAATCGCTCAGGCGCTCTTCATGTTGTTCATGACCATGCCGACGATCGCCGAGACGATCGCGCCCGACACGCCGCCGCCGACCACCTGACCGGCGAGCGCGCCGAGGTCCATCCCGCCGGTCGCGCCCTGGAGCATCGGGATCAGCGAGGTGAGCAGCGATCCGCCGGCGACGCCGCCGACTGCGCCGGCGATCGTGTTGCCGGTGGTTCCGAGGTTCACGTTCTTCGCCGCCGCGCCGACCACATTGCCGCCGATTGCGCCGGCGATCAGCTGGATGATGAGGTTGATGATCGTGCCCGACATTGTTCCCTCCTGCTTGCCCCGGTTTCCGGCGTCAAAGCGCCGGGTCCGATTCTTTGTCGCCGTCAGTCTTGATGTGGTTCTGACACGAGTCAATCGCCGGTTCCGCGTAACGCACCGCTGTCTGCGGCGAGGCCGTCGCCGCCCGCGGGCCTCGCCCTCCGTCCGCGTCTTTAGGCTGCTCATGCAATTCTGCTAGAGTTCATAGGTCGAACCCCGACCCCCGGATCAGCGCATGCGAGACCCCTATGAGATTCTTGGCGTCGCCAAGACCGCGACCGCCGATGAGATTCGCACCGCCTACCGAAAGCTGGCCAAGAAGCTTCACCCCGACCTCAACCCGGGCGACAAGCGCGCCGAGGAGCAGTTCAAGGAGGTCGCCGCCGCCAACGATCTGCTTTCCGATCCGGACAAGCGGCGGCGGTTCGACGCCGGCGAGATCGACGCCTCGGGGGCGGAGAAGGCGCCGCCGAACGCTCGATATTATCGCGACTATGCGGGCGAGAGCGGCCATCCTTACGAGGGACACGGCGCTTACGGGGACTTCGCCCAGGGCGACGACATGTTCGCCGAGCTCTTGCGGCGCGCAGCCGAGCAGGCGCGGCGCCGACCCGGTGCGGATCTGCATTACGAGCTCCAGGTCGAATTCCTCGACGCCGTGAACGGCGCGACTAGGACCATCACGCTCCCGGGCGGCGGGACCTTGCAGGTCACGATCCCGGCCGGCGTCGAGGACGGGCAGATCCTGCGCCTGCGCGGCAAGGGCGCGCCAAGCCCGGGCGAGGGCGGGCCCGGCGACGCGCTGGTGCAGATCGTCGTCAGGCCGCACCGCTTCTTCACCCGCGACGGCGACAACATCCTTCTCGACCTGCCGGTCACGGTGAAGGAGGCCGCGCTCGGCGCGGAAGTGCGCGCGCCGACGACGACCGGGAGCGTCATGCTCAAGGTCCCGAAGCGGTCGAACACCGGCGACATGCTTCGCCTGCGCGGCAAAGGCGTGAAGAAGCGCGACGGCGCGGGCGACGAACTGGTCAAGCTCAAGGTGATGATGCCGACGGAGGCCGAGCCCGAGCTCGAAACTTTCCTCGCCGGCTGGACGCCGGCGTCGAATTATGATCCGCGACAGGAGATGTGAGCCATGATCACCGAGCGGGAGTTTCTCGAACGCACGCAACTCGATCGGGCCACGCTATCCATCTGGATCGAAGAGGAATGGCTTATCCCCGACCGGACCGCGCACCAGCTCGCCTTCACCGATATGGATCTCGCGCGCGCCAATCTGATCCACGATCTCAAAGACAAGATGGGCGTCAACGACGAGGGACTCGGCGTGATCCTGCACCTCCTCGATCAGATGCATGCGCTCAGACGCGCGCTCGCGGACACGCTCAAGTCCGCGCGGGAGCAACAGTCGTCAGAGGGACGATAATTCGCCCTTGCGTGCATCAAGCCGGCTGACGAAGGTCATCCGGCTGGAGCTCGCGATTGCGGCAACGGCGAGCGCCTCGCCTAACGGCACCAGTGATGATGCACGTAGCCGTAGCGGTCGACATAGCGGCAGCGATAGCGGGGGCGACCGAGCGGAGCGCCGGGCGCCGTAACCGCCGCGCCCGCGACGCCGCCGATCACCGCCCCGACCGGCCCGCCTACCGCGGCTCCGGTGGCCACGCCTCCGAGGGTGCCGACCGTTTGCGTGGGCGAGGCGCAGGCGCCAAGCGCGAGACAGGCCAAAGAGATCAGGGCAATCTTGTTCACAATCGGATCCTCCCACTATCGACCGTAGCAAAACACACAAATGCGCTATTTGTTCCACAATTCGCAGGGGCCTCATCGAAAAGACGCGAGCTCTGTCGAAACGCCGCGCCTGTCCGGACGTTAGACGGTTCGCCGCCAGGCGAATTCGGGCCATTGGTTGCTTGCGAGCGACTTTGGGTGAAAGAAATTTTATCTTAGGCACGGCCCGAAGGGCCGCCGCCGGAGGCGGCCCCCGCCGACGTTAACTCCACATCTCCTTGTCTGGCAGGGGTGACCGGAGCAGGATAGTGGTCTCAATTTGCCGCTTTGGCCGATCCCGAGGGAGGGAAGCCATGCTTTTGCCGACGACGCTGGTCGGGTCATACGCGCAGCCCGAATGGCTCATCGATCGAGCCAAGCTCGCCGGCCGCTTTCCGCCGCGCGTCCGGGCGAAGGAACTCTGGCGCATCCCGGAGCCGTATCTCGCCGAGGCGCAGGACGACGCGACCGTGCTCGCGATCAAGGCGCAGGAGGACGCGGGGCTGGACATCATCACCGACGGCGAAATCCGTCGCGAAAGCTATTCCAACCGCTTCGCGACCGCGCTCGAAGGCATCGACATCGACGAGCCGGGCATGGCGCTCGACCGGTCGGGCCATCCCAATCCGGTTCCGCGCATCGTAGGCCCGATCCGCCGCAAGCGGCCGGTCGAAGTCGACGATCTCAAGTTCCTGCGCGCGCATACGGCGCGCACGGTCAAGATGACCGTGCCCGGGCCGTTCACCATGAGCCAGCAGGCGCAGAACGACTTTTATCCCTCGCTCGCCGAAGCCGCGATGGACTACGCCGAGGCGGTCAACACGGAGATCAAGGATCTGTTCGCGGCCGGCGCCGGCATTGTGCAGATCGATGAGCCCTACATGCAGGCGAGGCCCGGCCCGGCGGCGGACTATGGCCTCGCGGCGCTGAACCGGGCGCTCGAGGGCGTCAACGGCATGACCGCCGTGCATATCTGCTTCGGCTACGCGGCGATCATCCATCAGCGGCCGAGCGCCTACTCGTTCCTGCCGCAGCTCAAGGGCTGCCGCTGCCGGCAGATCTCGATTGAGACCGCGCAGTCAAATCTCGATTGCGCGGTGCTCGAGGAATTGCCGGACCAGACAATCATCCTCGGCGTGCTCGATCTTTCGACGCCCGAGATCGAAACGCCGGAGACGGTCGCGGCCAGGATCCGCCGTGCGCTTCGGCACCGCAAGCCCGAGGACATCATCGTCGCCCCGGACTGCGGCCTCAAATATCTGCCGCGCGACGCGGCTTACGGCAAGATGAAGGCGATGGTCGAAGGAGCGCGGATCGTCAGGGCCGAACTGGCCAAGGCATGAGCCGGGCCGTCGTCTGCGGGGCGATGCTGCGCGGGCGCGAACGGCAGCCGGCGCAATCATCCGGTCACATCTGCGGACCCATCAGCCACATGGATTTTTCCGCGCAAAACACATGATTGTGAAGGTTCGCGATCCATTGCCGGCCGGATGCGGTCAGGGCCAGATATTTCATCCCGTCCTCGATATACATCGACACGCAGTTCCAGAAAAACCCCGGATACTTCTGCAAGAGGTCGGCAGGGGATTCGTAGCCGAGTTGCCGGTTGCTGCCGATTTCCTCGAGTTCGTAAAAGAGCGCGTTGGCCTTCTTCGGATAGAGCGGGTCGCCAAGCTGTCCGATGAGATCGGCGGCCTGAACCAGCCGCGGCTCGAGACTCGCTTTGTCGTCGCCGTTGGGGCGCGGGGGAAAGCGGGTAAGTTCGATCGCGTCGGCCACGCGCGCGGCGTCAACGAACGTCGAATCGCCGAGCCGCTCGTAGACGAAGAGCTTCGACCGGTCGACATGATAGGCTGCCAGCGAGGCGTCGGAGGCGCCGCGCGGCAGCTTCACCGTCTTGCCGCTGCGATCGATGACGAATTCGGAACTGGTGTCGCCGCTCAAAACTCCGCGAACGAAGCCGATGTCGTGCAGAAGACAGGCGACGATGAGGTGACTGTAATCGTCGGGCTCGAGCCGCTCCGACAGCGTGCGCCCGAGCAGGATGTCGCGGCCGACCGTCGTCACCAGGACGGTATGCTCGAAGTTGTGGTAGAGGGCGTCGCTCCTGCCGAGGCACTCGATCGTGATCCGCGCCAACCCGCCCACGCGCTCGGCTAAATCGTCGTGGGAAGAACCAAAGATTTCGCGGAAGTCGTCGGCGACGAGCTTGCTGAGCTTCTTGGCCGCGACGGCCGCCATCGTGTCCATTGTCATTCGCCGCACTCCTGAACTCAGGGCCAGCAATGGCATCGTGACGGTCGCGGCCGCTCGGTAGATTAGTGCAGACGCCGGTCTTGCGCTAGGGGCCGCCGCCGTTTTCGTCAGGCGGCCCAGCGGACTCCGCCGTCGCAGACGATCGTCTCGCCGTTCATAAATCCGTTACCGATGAGGAAGGCGATGGCGTCGGCGACATCCTCGGGCCTGCCGATCCTGCCGACCGGCGTCCTCGCGGCATAGTCGGCGAACGTCGCCTCGCGTTGATCGGCGGGCAGAAAGTCCCACCACGGCGTGTCGACGACCCCGGGCGAAACGCCGTTGACGCGCAGTGGCCGCAATTCCGCGGCAAGGACCGGGATCAGCGCCTCGATCGCGGCATTCACCGCAGCGAGACCAGCCGTGCCCGGAAACCCCGCACAGGCGGAAACGGCGGAGATGAAGGTCAGGCTTCCGTCTTTGCGCAGCGTCGGCAGGGCGGCCTGCGCGCAGACCATGTGTGGGAAGGCCTTTCCCTCAAAAGCCTGCCGCACAGATTTCATCTCGAGGTTTCGGAACGGCCCCGCGCCCTTGCCGCTGCCGAGGGCCAGAACGCAATGATCGATCGGGCCGGCGCCGGCGAAGGCCGCATTGACCGCGATCGGATCGGCGGCGTCCATGACCACCGCTCCGACATCGCCGAGCGAATGGCGCGCGGCTTTGAGCCTCGCCGGATCGCGTCCGGCAATGGTCGCCTTGTAGCCCAGGCGCATGAGTTTGGCGGCGGCGGCGAGACCGATCCCCGACGTTCCGCCGACGATGAAGACATGTTCGGTCATGGCGTGCTCAAGCTCCAGTTGCTGCAAGAAAAACGATCAAACCCGCGCGGTCAGCGGGTCGGCGAGGCCGACGAGATCGAAACTCAGCACGCGCAGCTTCGCGCGCGCGCCCCGATCGTAGGCTTGCGGATCGGCGCGGGATTCGCGCATGCCGCTGAAATAGAGCCCGCTCCTGCCTTCGAGCGAAGGCGAGGTAACGAGCTGCAAAATGGCTGCGCCGCCCTCCTCGACCGTGCTGATCGGCTGAACGCCACTCAAGCGGACCATGGTCGTGTCCATGAAGGTCGCCGGATGCAGGCAATTGACGGCGACGTTTCGTCCCGCAAGCTCGTGGGCAAGATCGATAGTGAACATGATTTGCGCCAGCTTGCTCTGCCGATAGGCCCGGGCGCCGCTATAGCCGCGAGTCAGCATCACGTCGGTAAAGTCGATGGGCTGTTGCCCCGCCGAGGCGACGTTGACAATGCGCGACGAAGCACGGCCTTCGAGCATCGGCAGCAAGAGGCGCGTCAGCAGAAAGCCGGCAAGGTAATTGACCGCGAACCGCAGTTCGAGGCCGTCGGCGCCGAGCTCGCGCTGCGCCCCGCTCGTGCCGATTCCGGCGTTGTTGACCAGCGCGTCGAGACCGTCCGAGTCGCGCCGCACCGCTTCGGCAAGCAAGCGAACCTCGGCGAGCGACGAGAGGTCGGCGATGAGAAGGCGCGCGTCGCCGCCTTGGCGCATGATCCGCTCGACGACCGCTTCGCCGCGCGCCCGATCGCGGCCGTGAACGATGACGCGCGCGCCCTCAGCCGCCAACCGCTCGGCGACGTATCGCCCGACGCCGTCCGTCGAGCCGGTGATGAGCGCTGTCTTGCCCTTCATGGTCATGGGTTGTCCGTTGGCTCCGTTGAACGAGAGCTAGCAAACGCGGCGCGGCGCAATAAGGAGTCGGTTTATTCTGGTATCGATCCTGCTATGCTACCGCACATGGACGGAATGTCGGGTTCGCACGATGAGCGGCGGCGCGCGTTTGCTGCTTTCCTGCGTTCGCGCCGCGAGCGGCTCGTCCCGTCCGAGGTTGGCCTGCCGAACGGCTTCCGGCGCCGGACTTCGGGCCTGCGCCGCGAAGAGGTCGCGCAGCTCGCCGGCGTCGGCGTCACCTGGTACATTTGGCTGGAACAGGGACGCAGGGTCAGCCCTTCGGCCGAGGTTCTTGACGCGCTGGCGACCGCCTTGCGCCTCGACGCCGCCGAGCGCCGCCACCTGTTCGTGCTGGCGGACCGGCCGCCGGCGCTCAAGCGCGAAGCCGGCCCCGAAGTCGTCGATGCGCCGATACGGCGCATGCTCGCTTCGCTCGGCGGGCAGCCCGCCTACGTGATCGGCCGTCGGTGGGACATTCTGGCCTGGAACCGCGCCGCGGCGGCCGTGTTCGGCGATTATGCGCGCCTCGAAGGCGACGCCCGCAACATCATGCACCTGATGTTCGCAAATCCGGCGCACCGGGCGATGCTGGCGGATTGGCCGAGTCTCGCCGCCGTGACGCTCGCCATGTTTCGCGCCGACTATGCTCCCTACCGGGGAGACGCGGAGTTCGAGCGCCTGATTGCAAGTCTGCGCGCCGCGAGTCCGGAGTTCCGGGAATGGTGGCCGCGCCAGGAGATCGCCGGCCATCTTTCGGGCCACAAACGGATCGATCACCCGGCCGCCGGACGGATGCTGTTCGAATACACGAGTTTCGCCGTCTCCGGCGCCGAGGGGTTGCGTCTTGCGGTCTACACCCCGGTCGCGGAGGGAGACACGGAGCGGAAACTCGCCGGCCTGATGCGCGAGCCGGATCGTACGCCCGCTCGGCGGCGCGAGCCGGCGTAAGCGCGCCGTTGCCATAGCGCGCGAAGTGCGCAAGTCTGGGTACAATTCCCTATCCAACAGGGGAATGTCGGACAATTGAACTTCGGTCCGACCCAAGTCGAAGCACAGGGAGCACGTTCAAATGGCGAAACATCCTTCAGCCGAGCATCATCACACCGCGGCCGGTCATCACCATGCCGCCGCGCATCACCATCATCAGGCTGAGCATCACCACGCGATGGGCGAACACGAAGAGGCGAAGCACCACGCGAAGGCTGCCAAGGAACATAGCGAGCTCGCCCACAAGCATACCGAGACAGCGCATACGCATTCGCACAAGTAGCGGGCGAATCGGGGCGTGGGGACGGCCGCGGCTTCGGGCGCGTCGGCCTCGCGCTCCGCGTCCGTCAATCGAGGAAGGTGACGACGCCGGTTTCGAGGTCGTAGATCGCCGCAACGGTTTTGACTTTGCCCGCTTTCGTGAGGTCGGCCATGAGCGGACTCACTGCCGGCAGAGATTGTGCGGTCCGCTTCGCGCTCTCCTTGGCCGCGTTGTCGACGAAGTCGCCGGGCTGGTCGCGCGCCGCAAGCGCGGCCGGCACGATCGGGGCGATCATGCGGCCGATCACGCCGGGATAGGTCGCGTTCTTGGTCACGACGTCGCAGGCGGCCTTGACCGCGCCGCAGGCGGTGTGAGCGAGGATGACAACAAGTGGCGATCCGAGCACGGCTGCGCCGTATTCCACCGTGCCGAGGGAGTCGACGTTGATGAGATTGCCGGCGTCGCGCGATATGAACAGCTCACCGACGCCATGGCCCCCGAAAATGAGCTCCGGCGGCACCCGGCTGTCTGCGCAAGAGACGATTGTCGCCCAAGGCGCCTGGTGGTCGGCGACGGCGCTGCGGCTTTTCGCGAGGTCGATCGAACAAAGCTCTGGCTTACTCACAAAGCGCTCATTGCCCGATTTGAGCGCCGCGAGCGCGTCCGCGGGCGAGAGCGCCGTCGGCGCCGCATCCGCGGCGCGTACTTGGTCTGACACGCTACTGAGTCCAAGCGCGACAACGCCGGCCGCCCCGAGCCGCATCAGATCCCTTCGGCCGATTCCCTCATTTTCGCAATTGACGCACATCGCTTGATCTCCCTTTGCGCCCGCCCGCGCACGGGGCTCAGCGTCAGATTGATAAACTGATCCCGGTTGCGACGACGCATTGGCCGTCGCCGCTGAGGTTTTGAGGCGAAAGAATAACCGCCGCTACTGGACGAGCTTGGCTCTGAGGCGGCCGTATTCGTCGGCCGTAATCGATCCTGCCGCCTTCAGCTGATCGAGCTTCACGATCTCGTCCGCTGCGCTGAACCCGACGATATGGCGCAACTCTTCCCTGGCCTCATTGGCCTGGGCCTTGTTTCGCTCGGCCATGCCCCGTCCCTGGGTGAGAAAATAGGCGAAGACGCCGATATAGGAAAACAGGATGAACGCGATCACCCACAGCACCTTGGCGAAGCCGGACACGTCATGCCGGCGGAACAGGTCGCCCGTCGCGACGATGAGCAACCAGAACCACAATATGAACATGAATATCGTGAAGGCGTCAGCGACGAAATTGGTAAAGGTGAATCCGCCATCAAACAGCATTGTCGTTCCTCCCCCCTGCCCGCGTTCAAATCATTCTAGATCAGTGCGAGCAGGATTCACAGCGCCGGCGCCTCGTGGCGCGCGAGAGGCGATTCATTCGCGCGTGATCTCGACTTTGTCGGGATAGAACGCAAGGTGCGACGCGATTTCCGCGACCTCGGTCTTCGGCGTCTCGTAGGTCCACACCGCGTTGTCGTCGCGAGCCTCGCCATCGGCGATCGAGTAATAGTTCGCCTCGCCCTTGTAGGGACAGGTGGTGACGCGCGCCGTCCGCTTGAGCGCGCTCATGTCCATGTCGGCCCGGGGCACGTAGACGACCGGCGGATAGTTCGCTTCGCGCAGTTCGAGCGCGTGCTTGCTGTCGCCGATCGTGCGCCCGCGCCAGACGACGCGCACGCGCTCGGCGATTGGCCCGATGGTGATCGGGTGATCCTTCGTTCCCGCCATGGTCAAGTTCGCCATGTTCGTCTCCTGAGCTTTAGTTCCTTATGCGTGCCCCGCCACCGGTTTGCAATGATAGGGCTCCTCGAGCCTGGCGATGGTGCGGGCGTCGAGCTTGAGCTCGGTCGCGGCGACCGCGTCGGCGAGGTGATGCGGCTTCGAGGCGCCGATGATCGGCGAGGTGACGAAAGGCTTCGACAGCACCCAGGCGAGCGCGACCACCGCGGGCTTGGTGTTCAGCTTTTCGGCCGTCTCGAGGACCCGTTTGCGGATCGCCTCGTCCTGCCGCGACCCCAGGCCCAGCGTGACGCTGAACGGGTCGGTGCGGCCTCGCACCGTCGACGCGTCCGCGCCGAGGCCCGAGCCCGCCAGATAGCCGCGCGCCATCGGCGACCATGGGATGACGGCGATCCCGTCGTGGGCGCAGAGCGGCATCATCTCGCGCTCTTCCTCGCGATAGACGAGGTTATAGTAGTTCTGCATCGACACGAACTGCGCGTGGCCCTTGGCGCGCGCGATGTCGATCATGCGCGTAAACTGCCACGCGTACATCGATGACCCGCCGATATAGAGCGCCTTGCCGGCGCGCACGACGTCGTTCAGCGCCTCGAGCGTCTCCTCCATCGGCGTCAGCGGATCGAAGCGGTGAATCTGGTAGAGATCGACGTAGTCCGTGCCGAGGCGTCTCAGAGAGGCGTCGATCGCCTCCATGATATGCTTTCGCGACAGGCCCTTGGCGTTGACCCCCGGCCCCATCACCCCATTCACCTTGGTCGCGATCACCACCTCCGGCCGCTTGGCGTATTCCTTGAGCGCGCGGCCGAGGATTTCCTCGCTTGCGCCTTGCGAATAGACGTCCGCGGTGTCGAAGAAATTGACGCCCTTCTCGAGCGCCTCACGAATGAAGGGCCGCGAGGCCTCTTCCTCGAGCACCCACTCGCGCCATTTGGTCGAGCCATAGGTCATGCAGCCGAGACAGACCTTCGACACCTGCATGCCCGTCTTGCCGAATTTCACGGTTTCCATCCGCAGGCCCTCTCATTTGCGATTGCCTCAATGATAAATCCATTCGTAGGCTCGCGGCAAAGCGGCGACCGGGAGCGGGAGATCAATCAAACGTGAACAGCAAGCGCCCGTCCTCGAACAGGGCTCCGGCCGGGGCCTGGGATTTCTGGATCGACCGCGGCGGCACCTTCACCGACGTGATCGGGCGCGATCCGCGCCGGCGGCTCAATCCGATGAAGCTCCTGTCCGAGAGCCCCGCCTATCCGGACGCGGCGGTCGAGGCGATCCGCCGTCTGCTCGGACTCGCTTCGGGCGAGGCGATCCCGGCCGGGGCGATCCGGGTCGTCAAGATGGGAACGACGGTTGCGACCAACGCGCTGCTCGAACGGCGCGGCGAGCGCACGCTCCTGGTGACGACGCGCGGCTTCCGCGATGCGCTCGAGATCGGCTACCAGGCGCGGCCGAAAATCTTCGCCCGCAACATTCAGAAGCCGGAGCAGCTCTATTCGGGCGTGGTCGAGATCGACGAGCGCGTGTTCGCGGACGGAACCGTCGAGGCGGCGCCCGATCCTGAACGCGTGCGCGCCGCGCTCGCCGGAGCGAAGGCCCAAGGCTTCGACGCCGTGGCGATCGTATTCATGCACGCCTACCGCTATCCGGCGCACGAGCGCATGGTGGCCAAGATCGCGCGCGATCTCGGATTTGCCCAAGTCTCGGAAAGTCATGTCGCTTCGGCTCTCATCAAGCTCGTCGGGCGCGGCGATACGACGGTGGTCGACGCCTATCTGTCGCCGATCCTGGCCCGCTATGTCGGCCAAGTGTCGCGCGATCTCGACGTCGAGCGCACGGGCGCTCGGGTGATGTTCATGATGTCGTCGGGCGGCCTGACGTCGGCGAAACTGTTCGCCGGCAAGGATGCGATCCTGTCCGGACCTGCCGGGGGAGTGGTGGCGATGGCGCGGACNNCAATTCGAGCGCGCGTTCGAGACCGAAGTCGCGGGCGTCAGGATGCGCGCGCCGATGATGAAGATTCACACCGTCGCCGCCGGCGGCGGCTCGATCCTGTCATTCGACGGCGCGCGCTTTCGCGTCGGCCCGGCTTCCGCCGGCGCCGATCCCGGCCCCGCCTGTTATCGTCGCGGCGGTCCGCTCGCGGTCACCGACGCCAACCTGATGACCGGCAAGCTCATCCCCGAGTTCTTCCCCAGGGTCTTCGGTCATGGCGGCGACGAGCCGCTCGACGCGACGATCGTGCGCGAGCGTTTCGCGGCGCTGGCGCGCGAGATCGGCGACGGGCGGAGCGAGGAGGCGGTCGCCGATGGATTTCTGTCGATTGCGGTCGCCAAGATGGCCGAGGCGATCAAGACCATCTCGGTCGCGCGCGGATATGACGTGACCCGCTACGCGCTCAACTGCTTCGGCGGCGCCGGCGGCCAGCACGCCTGCGACGTCGCCGACGCGCTGGCGATCACGACTGTGCTGATCCACCCCTTTTCGTCGCTGCTTTCGGCCTACGGCATGGGGCTTGCCGACATCGCCGCCCAGCGCGGGCAAGGGGTCGAGGAGCCGCTTCGCCCGGACGCGCTTGCCCGCGTCGGGGCCATCGCTGACCGGCTCGCCGAGGCGGCGGTCGCCGAGGTCATGAGCCAGGGCGTCGCGCGCGAGGCGATCAAGGTCCACGCCCGGGCGCAATTGCGCTACGCCGGCTCCGATACGACGATCGAGGTCGCGCTTTCGACGTCCGCCGCCATGCGGCGCGCATTCGAAAGCGCGCACAAAAGCCGCTTCGGCTTCATCGATCGCGCCAAGGCGATCGCGATCGAGGCGGTGTCGGCCGAGGCGACAGGCGGCGCCGCGCGCCTCACTGAGCGGAGCCGTCGGGTGACCTCAGGCGCGCCGCCCGCGCCGGTCCGGGCGACGCGTTTCTTCTCCCACGGCGCCTGGCGGAAGGCCAATATCTATTTGCGCGAGGCCTTGCCGGCCGGCGCTGCCGTCGATGGGCCGGCGCTGGTTATCGAGCCGCATCAGACGATCGTCGTCGAACAGGGCTGGCGCGCCGCGATCACGGCGAAGAACCATGTGCTCTTGACCCGCGTCGAGCCGATGCGGCGGCGCGAGGCGATCGGCGCCAAGGCCGATCCGGTCATGCTCGAGATCTTCAATCATCTCTTCATGTCGATCGCCGAGCAGATGGGCGTGACGCTGCAGAACACCGCCTATTCGGTCAACATCAAGGAGCGGCTCGACTTTTCCTGCGCGGTTTTCGATCGCCAGGGCCGCCTGGTCGCCAACGCGCCGCATATGCCGGTCCATCTCGGCTCGATGGACCGCTCGGTCGAGACGATCATCCGCGACAATTCCGGCCGCATCCGCCCGGGCGACGTGTTCGCGCTCAACGCGCCCTATAACGGCGGCACCCATCTGCCNNTCGCGCGGCCATCACGCCGACATCGGCGGGATCGCGCCTGGGTCAATGTCGCCGCTCGCAACGTCGATCCTCGAGGAGGGCGTCTATATCGATAATTTCCTACTCGTCAGCCAAGGCCGTTTCCGCGAACGCGAGCTCTACGAGCTCTTGGCCAGCGGCCCCTATCCGGCGCGCAACCCGCTGCAGAACGTCAACGACCTCAAGGCCCAGATCGCGGCATGCGAGAAGGGCGCGCGCGAGCTCAGGCGCATGGACGAGATGTTCTCGCTTAGCGTCGTCGAGGCCTATATGGGTCACGTGCAGGACAACGCCGACGAAAGCGTGCGGCGGGTGATCGACAGGCTCGCCGACGGCGAGGCGACGAGCGTCTCCGACCAGGGCGCGGTCATCAAGGTCAGGATCACCGTCGACAAGGCGAGGCGCGAAGCGACGGTCGATTTCACCGGCACGTCGCCGCAGCAGCCGTCGAACTTCAACGCGCCCGAGCCGGTCACGCGCGCGGCGGTGCTCTACGTGTTCCGGGTGATGGTCGACGACGACATCCCGATAAACGCGGGGTGTCTCAGGCCGATCCGCGTCATCCTGCCGGAAGGCTCGATGCTTAGCCCGCGCTATCCGGCCGCGGTGGTGGCGGGGAATGTCGAGGTCTCCCAGGCGGTGACCGATACGCTGTTCGCCGCGCTCGGCGCGCTGGGCTCGGCGCAAGGCACGATGAACAACCTCACCTTCGGCGACGACACTTACCAATATTACGAGACGATCTGCTCCGGCGCGCCCGCGGGCGAAGGCTTCGACGGCGCGAGCGCGGTCCACACCCACATGACCAATTCCCGCCTCACCGACCCCGAGGTGCTGGAGAGCCGGTTTCCGGTCGTGCTCGAGGATTTCCACATCCGCCGCGGCTCCGGCGGCAAAGGGCGCTGGAAAGCGGGCGACGGCACGCTGAGGCGCATCCGCTTTCTTCGCCCGATGCAGGCCGCGATCCTCAGCGGCCATCGCGCCGTCGCCAATCCCGGCATGATGGGCGGCGAGCCTGGCCAGCTCGGCCGCAACTCGGTCCGCCGCAATGACGCGCGGATCGAAATCCTGCCCGGCTGCGCCGAGACCAACATCGAAGCGGGCGAAGCAATCGAGATCGTGACGCCTACGGGAGGGGGATGGGGGAAGACCACGCCTTAGGCGACGCCAGCTGTGTATTCGGCGGAAAGGAGCATCAAAGCGCCCTTGCCTCGCCGCCTTCTTAGCCTCCCGCAACAATTTCAAAACGGGTCGGTCCAAGCGCGAGAATCTCAGAGATAAAGAGATCGAGATGATCCGCGGTGCTCTCATGGATGTCATGATTGAGCACGATCGTATTGTCGCGCCCATTAAACTGGGCAAGCCCGTGGCTCACCCAACCGTCAGGCCGATGGCTTTCTTTCCAGTCGAGCGTATCGACATTCCAAAAATAGAGCTGATATCCCAACTCTTTCGACACTTTCTCCACGAGAGAATTGTGGGCGCCATAGGGTGGTCGCAGGAGCTTTTCCTTGCCTAGATAGAGAGCAATCAGCTTTTCTGTTTTCATTATCTGTGATTCAATCTCCTTAGCGGAGAGTTTCGTAAGGTCATGGTGCGAATACGAATGATTGCCGATGCGATGGCCGGCAGCAGCTATTCTATACACGATTTCGGGGAACGCTAACGCATTCTCGCCGATGATGAAGAAAGTTGCGTTGATTTGGCGATCGCTTAGCGTCTTCAGGACACGATCAGTATGCTTCGGATGCGGTCCATCATCAAACGTCAAAAAGACGGATCTCTTCGCGGATGTGTGGTGGTGTGGATTCAAAGCCGGCGCCGTCTCTAATGCCTTCGGTCTCTCACTTCCCCTTCATTGTCCAGCTCACGTCGTAAGTAAGCGTGAACAGGAAGAGCTGCGCGGTGTTGCCCGGCGCGTCCGTGACGCTCCAGGTTCCCGACCCGGTGATGTCCTTGTACTTGCCGCTTCCGCCGATGAGCGCGATCGTCCCGCTTTCCGGACCCTCGTAGGTCATGAAGAGCTTGTCCCCGTCGGCGTCGGTGTGGATGCATGTGCCGGTGAAGGCGTAGCCTTCGGGTCGCGCTTTGGCATCCTCTTGGCAGCGGATCGCCAGGTTGTCCAAGAGCTTCGACCCATCCCGGGTCTTCACGATGCCGATGCATTCCGCCGACGAATTTGAGCCGACCGGGCCCATGTCGACGATCACGGCCGAGCGGCAGACCGTATAGGCGGCAAGCTTCGCCGCCCCGCTCGCCGGAAACGTCTCGGCTGCAAGGGCTGGCGCGCCCAACACAAGTGCAGCCGCTAGAATGAAGAGCCCACGCAAGGTTCCCAAGATCGCCTCCTTCGCCGACAGTTCAAATCCGGCTTCTTCCTGCAAGCATAACACAAGCGGATCGCCGAGGACCGG
>PLUH01000141.1 GCA_003164825.1 Hyphomicrobiales bacterium | reverse complement strand
CAGAATGCGCGCCCGATGCGCGGCGACCTGTTCCTTGCTGACTTTCATGCTCCGTGAGCCTCCTGGCCCCTTGACAGGATACATGATCATGGTAATGAATGCAATCATGATGATTATCATCAATAGGAGTTCATACCATGGTTCGCCAGCTTCCGACCGTTCTCGTCACCGGCGCATCTTCCGGAATCGGAGCGACCTACGCCGACCGTTTTGCCCGGCGCGGGCATGATCTTGTTCTGGTGGCGCGCGACCAGGCGCGGCTGGAAGAGCTCGCGTCGCGCCTGCGCGCCGAGAACGGCGTCAAAATCGACGTTGTGCCCGCCGATCTTACGGTGAGCGCCGACCTGGCGCGGGTCGAAACCCGCCTGCGCGACGACGACAGCATCGGCGTCCTCATCAACAATGCCGGCGTCTCGGCGCCCGGCGGCTTCGCCAACGGCGATCTCGACGTGATGGACCGACTGATCCGTCTCAACGTCACCGCTGTCACCCGCCTTGCGGGCGCAGTTGTTCCGCGGTTTCTCGCTCGTGGCGAAGGCGCCATCATCAATATCGCTTCGGTGGTGGGGCTTGCGCCGGAGATTTCGTTTGGCGCCTATGGTCCGAGCAAAGCCTATGTTCTGGCTCTGTCGCAAGGCCTGCAGGCGGAGCTTGTCGGCCGCGGCGTCTATGTCCAGGCGGTGCTGCCGGCGGCGACCCGAACCGAGATCTGGGCGAAGTCCGGCCGTGACGTGAACACGCTCAAGGGCGTGATGGAGGTGGACGAACTGGTCGACGCCGCACTCGCCGGCTTCGACCGCCGCGAGGCGGTTACTATTCCGCCGCTGCCCGACGCCGGCCAGTGGGAGAAGTTCAACGCCGCGCGGCAGGCCATGCTGCCGAACTTCGCCAACGAGCACGCGGCAGAGCGCTATCGCACCCGCAATCCAGGCAATTCTATCGCCGCCCAGTGAGCACGGATCAGCTGACGCGCTCGATCAGCGCCATGGCGGCGGCCGGGTTGCGTTCCTTGGCCCCGCTGATGACATAGAGAAAGACCTCGCGGCCGCCCTTTTCCGTCTGGGGCGGCGCGGCGATGTCGAGGTCTGGCGGGGAGCCGCCAGCGGCCCATGTCTTGGCGCGTTTCGCCCACAGATCGAGGGCCGAGCTGGAATATCCCGCCGCCTCGCTCGCGGTCGTTCCCATGATCCGCGCGTAGACGAACGGCGCGGTCACATCGGCGATCTGCGGGTACTCGGAATCGCCAGCGATCACGACCGCGACACCGTGCTCTCGCGCGAGGGCAATGAATTCCGGAGTCCGGAAACTATCGTTGCGGACTTCGACCGCGTGGCGGATCGCGAGGCCCTCAACCGACTTCGGGAGGAGCTTGAGGAACGCGGCGAAATCGTCCGGGACGAAGCGCTTGGTGGTCGCGAACTGCCAGTTGATCGGCCCAAGCTTCGCTTTGAGCTTCGTCACCCCACTCTTGAAGAACCGCTCGATCGTTGGGCCCGCTTCGGCAAGAATGCGGCGGTTGGTGGCGTAGCGGGTGGCCTTGAGCGAGAAGACGAAGTCGTCCGGCGTCTCGTCATGCCACTTGGCGAAGCTCTCCGGCTTCTGCGACCCGTAGTAGGTGCCGTTGATCTCGATCGAGGTCAGATTGGCGCTCGCATATTCGAGCTCGCGCTTCTGGACCAGGCCTTTGGGGTAGAACGCGCCGCGCCACGGTTCGTAGGTCCAGCCGCCGACGCCGATCCTGATCTTGGCGGAAGCTTTTTGTTTTGCAGCCAAGTCCGCACATGCCCCTATTGGCGAGCGATCGCCGCGACGCGTCCGCCAGTCAGGGCGATGAGGTCAGGCGGCGTCAAGCGAAAGACTGCGTTGGGCGTGCCGGCTGCGGCCCAGATCTCGGCGAACGCCATGAGCGATTCATCGATCAGGACGGTCGGGGGATTCTTATGCCCGACCGGCGGCACGCCGCCGATGGCGAAACCGGTCGCCTCGCGCACGAAGTCGGCGTCGGCGCGGGCGATTCCCTCGCCGAGCGCTGCCGCGACCTTTGTCTCGTCGACGCGATTGACGCCGGAGGCGACCACGAGCACAGGATGGTTGCTGCCGGCGCCGCGGAAGACGAGCGACTTGGCGATCTGCGCGACCGTGCAGCCGATCGCCGCCGCGGCGTCGGCGGCGGTGCGGGTGGTGGCGTCGAACTCCAGCACCTGGAACGTCTCGCCGAGCGCGGCCTGAACCTTGAGCGCCGAAGGGCTTGTCGCGAGCTTCACCGGAAAAACCCAATGAATGTCATCATCGCCTCCGCTCCCGAAACGGATTGACGATCCGCAATTGCTTATCGATCGCCATCCCGTCATGCATGACGCTCTCCCCTCGGATAGACATGTGGAGCAGCGTATATCCGTCGAAGTCGGCGGCCAAGCGCGCGAAGATCGCCTCTCTGGATTAGCGCCGGTCCCGGTGGTCAGGCGACGCGGGCCTGCGGGTCTGAGGCGCGAAGGTCCTTTTTCGAGATCTTTCCGACCGGGGTCTTGGGCAGTTCGTCGCGGATTTCCATCGCGCCGATCATCTCGTGCTTGCCGAGACGCTCCTTCAGGAACGCCTTCATATCCTCGAAGGTGGGTGGCGGCGCCCCGGCCTTCAACTTGACGTACGCCTTCGGGGTCTCGCCGCGGTAGGAGTCCGGCACGCCGATCACGCTCACTTCCTCGACCGACGGGTGCTGGTAGATCGCCTCCTCGATGTTGCGCGGATAGACGTTGAATCCGCCGCAGAGCAGCATGTCCTTGGTGCGGTCGACGATATAGACGAAGCCATCCTCGTCCAAATATCCGACGTCGCCGGTGCGGAAGAATCCGTCCTTGGTCATCGAGTCGGCGGTCGCTTTCGGCTGCTTCCAGTAGCCCTTCGTCACATTTGGGCCCCTGACGCAGATTTCGCCGCGCTCGCCGGGCGCGACCTCGCGGTCCGGGTTCGCGACATCGATGAACTTCATCTCGGTGCCGGGATAGGGAATGCCGCAGGAGCCGCGTTTGACCGGCCCGGCGCGCGGCGTGAAGGTCCCGATCGGCGAGGTTTCGGTCATGCCCCAGCCCTCGGTCAACCGACAGCCGATGACTTTCTCGAACCGCTCCTGCACCGCGACCGGCAGCGGCGCCCCGCCCGAGGCGCACAGCCGGAGCGACGACCAGTCCATGGACTCGACGCCGGGCACGCTCAGCAGCGCAACGTGCATCGTCGGCACGCCCATATAGACGGTGATCTTCTTAGCGGCGATGTCCTTGGCCGCGGCGGCGGGGTCGAAGCGCGGATGCAGGATGAGCTCCGCCCCCAACCGAAAGCCGAGCAGCATGACGACGGTCAGCGAATAGATGTGGAACAGCGGCAGGATGCAGAGAAAGCGCTCCTCGCCGACCCGCAGCGAGTCGGGGCCGCTGCGGGTCATGATCTCCATGTAGAGCGAGCAGGCGGCGGTCAGATTGGCGTGGGTCAGCATCGCCCCCTTGGGCGTGCCGGTCGTGCCGCCCGTGTATTGGATGACGGCAAGCGCGTCCGTGAGGTCGCCGAGCGGATGGGCCTGATAGCGGCCGTCGTTCTCGATCAGGTCGCGGAATGCGACATGGCGATCGTCATGCTTGACCTCGGCCAGCATTCCGGCAGCGGCCATTTGCGCCTTGACCGGACCGGGCGCGCCCGTCATCTCGGCGAATTCGCCGACGACGAGTTTTTTGAGGCGGGTCGATGCGAGCAGCTTCTCGGCTTGCGGATAGAGGGCGGCAAGGTCGAGCGTCACCAGGATGTCGGTCTCGCTGTCGTTGATCTTGAACTGGAGGGTGGAGAGCGCGTCCAGGGGGGAATAGTTGACGACCGTGCCGCCGGCTTTGAGCACGCCGAAGAAGGCGATGACATAGTGGGGCGTGTTGGGCAGGAAGAGGCCGACATGCACGCCCGGCCCGACGCCGAGCTTCTGGAGCCCCGCGGCGGCGCGGTTCGCCAGCGCCTCCAGTTCCGCGTAGGAGGTCCGCTTGCCCATGAACTCGAGCGCAGGCCTGGGGCCGAACCGCTCGGCGGCCTTGTCCAGCACGTTTTGCACCGGAGAGAGGTCGAGCGGCGCGTTCGAGCGCACCTCCGGCGGAAAGGACTTCACCCAGGGTTGAACCGTCATCGCCTGTCCTCGCGTTCCTCGCCCCATTCAGTCGCCCGGCGGGATTGACCGCCAGCGATTTGCCCTTGAGTTGGCGCGTTCTCGGCCAACCGTCAAGCGCCGTCGGCCGATCGGCGTTCCGCTTTACGGAAAAGTGATTTCGCAGGATTTGCGCTTCGAGCGCGCGGCCTCGGGCGTTCCCGGTGATTGCGCGGCGCCGCCGCGCGTTGCAGGATGGCTCAAGCGGAAGCAAGCGCCGCGCCGCTCCCGGCTTCAGCAAGGATTTTGGCAATGGCGGATGGAACCAGGCTTCCGGTATGCGCGGTCGTCGGCGTCGGCCCGGGCAACGGCGAGGCCTTCGCCCGGCGCTTCGTCGCCGATGGCTATTCCGTGGCGCTGATGGCGCGGCGCGCCGAGCTGACCGCCAAGCTCGCCGCCGAGCTCAAGGGCGCAAAGGCTTATGCGTGCGACGTCGCCGACGAGGCCTCGGTCGAGGCGGCGTTCGCCAAGATGCGGGCCGATCTCGGCGACGCCGACGTTCTCATCTTCAACGCCGGCTCGGGCGTCTGGGGCAATGTCGAGGAGGTCACGGCCGACGACCTCGAGCGCTCATGGCGCATCAATACCCTTGGCCTGTTCCTGACCGGCCGGCAGGCGATCCCGGCGATGCGCCGGAAAGGGCAGGGAGCGATCATCGTCGTTGGCGCGACCGCCACGCGCCGGGGCGCGGCCGGGGCGGCGGCGTTCGCGCAGGGCAAGATGGCGCAGCGCGCGCTCGCTGAATCGATGGGCCGCCATCTCTGGCCGGCAGGAATCCACGTTGCGCTCATCGTCGTCGACGGCGTCGTCGGCGGGCCGGTGACGCGCTCGCGGTTCACCGACCGGGCGGATGATTTCTTCATCGACCCGGCCGGTGTCGCGACGATCGCCGCCGATCTGGTCAAGCAGGACCGCGCCGCCTGGAGCTTCGAGGTCGAAGCGCGCCCGTTCAAGGAGAAATGGTGAGCCGAGCTAAGCTTACGCCCTCGCCGATGACAAGCGCAGCGCTCGCGCTTCCGTGCGAAGGCCGAACAGCGCGAAAAGCTCAGCCGGATCGCTCCAGATCCTGTCCACCCGCCAGCCGGACCGTTGCGCCGCATGGGTGAGAGCGGCGATGTCGAATTTTCGGCAAGTCTCGGTATGGATGGTTTCCCCTTGCGCAAACGCGAAGCTGCGGCCAGCCACGGTAGCAACCTGAGGCTTGCGGCTGACGAGGTGCATCTCGATCGCGGACTCAGGCTCGTTCCATCGGGCCTCATGGGCGAACGCCATGATGTCAAGGTCGCCTTCGAGTTCGCGATTTATGCGGCGAAGAAGATTGAGATTGAACTCCGCGGTGACGCCGCGCCGGTCATCGTATGCGGCAATCAATGTCCCGATGTCTTTGCGCAAGTCGACTCCGATGATCGCCTCGCCGTGGTCGCCGACATGTTCGCGCATCCTGCGAAGCAGCGCGGCGGCTTCGGATCCACCGAGATTGCCCAGCGTCGACCCGGGAAAAAACGCGGCGCGCGGATGCGCGGGAATATCCGAGGGAATGTCAAAATCGGCGGTGAAATCCGTGATGATCGGGCGCGTCACGAGACCAGGAAACCGGTCCCGAACGCGCTCTGCCGTTTGCGCGAGAAAATCCGCCGCAATATCGATCGGCACGTACATCCGGGGCGCCTTAAGCGCGTCAATGAGGATTTCGGATTTGATGCCCGCTCCGGCGCCATATTCGAGCAGCACGACATTATCGCCGCAGAGAGCCGCCATTTCCCCGGCGTGGCGTCGAAGAATCGCCGTCTCCGTCCGGGTCAAGTAATATTCGTCGAGGTGAGTGATTTCCTCAAACAGCTCCGAGCCTCGCTGGTCGTAGAGCCAGCGGCTGGGGAGCGTCTTTTGCCTTTGCGACAAGCCAGCCAGCACGTCGGCTCGAAACGCTTCGTGCTGGCTGAGTTTCGATTCGACGAGATCGAGCATCTCAAGCGTCTCCCGCTAGCCGCAGCCCCGAGAACTGCCACCTCGCATCGGGCGGAAAGAAATTGCGGTAGCTCGGCCGCATATGGTTCACGGGAGTCACGCACGAGCCGCCGCGCAATACGAACTGCCCGCACATGAACTTGCCGTTATATTCGCCAACGGCGCCTTCCGCCGGCCGAAAGCGCGGATAGGGCGCGAAGGCGCTGCGCGTCCACTCCCACACATCGCCGTAGGTCTGACGCAATCCGGCCTGTCCGGGTTGCGCAGGCGCAGGGCGCAGGCGTCCTGAGTCGACGAAGTTCCCGCGCAGCGGCTCGCCAAGCGCTGCATGCTCCCACTCGAATTCACTGGGCAACCTTCGGCCGGCCCAGGTCGCAAACGCGTCAGCCTCGTAGTAGCTGACGTGGGTAACCGGCGCGGCAGGATCAACGGGCTGCGCCCCGCGCAGCGTCATCGACCAGTAGCCGTCCTCGCGCTCTTGCCAATAAAGCGGCGCGCTCCAGCCTTCCGACTGCGCCGTCGCCCATCCGGCGGAGAGCCAGAGCAGGGGCGTCCGGTAGCCGCCGGTGGCCATGAACTCCATCCACTCTGCATTGGTGACAAGCCGGTCTGCGAGTTCAAAAGGCTCGATCAGCACACGATGCCGCGGCCCCTCGCAATCGAAGGCGAAGCCTTCGCCGTCGTGTCCGACTTCCACTACGCCGCCATCGAACTTCCGATAGGAAGGAGGCGAGCTATCGGTCTCGCCGACCGCAATTGGGCCTGGATCTTTGTAAGCCGGATGCAGAGGGTTCTGCGCGAACAGGTGCAGGATATCGGTCAGCAACAGTTCCTGATGCTGCTGTTCATGATTGCAGCCGAGTTCGATCAGTTCGGCGACGTCAGGCGGCAGGTCATCTTGCATGAGCGAGGCCATCGCGCGGTCGACATGATCCCGGTACGCAGCGACCGTCTCGAGCGCCGGGCGTGTGAGCATGCCGCGTCTGGGACGGGGCTGACGAGCGCCAATGCTCTCGTAGTAGGAGTTGAACAAGAAATTGAACTGAGGATCGAACGCGCGGTAGCGGGGGAGATTCTGTTCCAGAATCATTCGCTCGAAAAACCATGTCGTATGCGCGAGATGCCATTTTGCCGGGCTCGCGTCGGGCATCGACTGCACGGTCGCGTCGGCGTCGGACAATGGCGCGCCGAGGCGTCTGCTCGCTTCGCGAACCGATTGATAGAGGGTGGCGAGGCCGGGGTTTCGCTCCTGGGCGCTATCGGGCTTCGAGACACGCATGCGATTCTCGTCCTTTTTTAAGGGGCGCCGTCAGCACAGCGGAGCGCCGCATATGGGAAGATCATCCCCGTTGGCGAGGGGCGGCAGATGAATAATTATTATTCCTGTCGCGCATGAGCGCGATTCACCGCCATTCGCCCAAATCCTGCCNNGACGTGCTCAAACAGGACCGCACCGCGTGGAGCTTCGAAGTCGAAGCGCGCCCGTTCAAGGAGAAGTGGTAGGGCCTGGCCCCCGCCCCGGTCAGGCCGGCTGCGCCGCCGGCGCGGGCTTGATCTTCGGAAACGGCTTGAACGTCAGCGCAATCAGGAACGCGCCGAGGCCGATGCCGAACGAGCCGAGGTAAAGCCAAGCATAGGTCGCGAAGGCGTCGTAAATCCATCCCCCCGCAAGCGGTCCCAGCGCCATGCCGAAGCTGGCGGCTGTCGACGTTCCGCCGATGATCGCGCCCATCATCCGCGCCGGGAAATTTTCCCGCGCGAGCACGGCGTAGAGCGGCATGACGCCGGCGTAAGTGAAGCCGAACAGCGCCGCGACCGCATAGAATTGGTCGAGACTGCCGACGAACATGTAAGCGAGCGCCCCGAAAGCCTGGATCAACAGGCCCGCGACCAGGACCGGCTTCGCGCCGAGCCGATCGCCGAGGACGCCGAAGGCGAGGCGTCCGCCCATGCCCGTCAGGCCCTCGAGACTATAGATCGACACCGCGGCAAGCGGCGGCACGCCGCATGAGATCGCGTAGCTGACTGTATGGAAGATCGGCCCCGAATGGGCCGCGCAGCAACAGAAATTGGTGGCGGCGAGGATGAGGAAGGGCGCCGAGCGCAGCGCGGCCGAAGTCCTCATGCCGCGATCGTCGGCGGAATGTTCCGCGACCGGCCTCCCGGCATTCGCGGCCGACGGAGGTCTGCGGATGAGGAAGGCAGCGGGAAGCATGAGGGCGAGTGCGATCCCGGCGATGATGAGCATGGCGCTTCGCCAATCCATCCGCGCGATCAGCCAGGCGGCGAGCGGCGACATTGTCATCGGCGCCATGCCGAACCCGGCCGAAACCAGCGAAACGGCCAGACTTCGCTGCGTCTCGAACCAGCGCGTCACCGTCGCCATCAAGGGCGGCAGGATCGCCGAGATCGAGACGCCGACCAGCGCGCCGAAGGAAAGTTGGAACTCAAGCAGGCTCGTCGCGCGGCTGGCCAGCGCCAGGCCCGCGCCGAGCAGGATCGCGCCGGCCAAGACGACGGTGCGCGGTCCGATGCGGTCGACGAGCAACCCCCAGGCGAGGCCGGACGCAGCCATCGTCAGGAAGCCGATCGTCATGGCGCTCGAGACGCCGGTCCGCGACCAGCCGGTCGCCGCCGTCAGCGGCACGAGAAACACCGGCAGGCAGAACATCGCGCCGATCGCGACGCAGCCGAGAAAGCCGCCCGCGGCGACGATCACCCAGCGGTATGGCGATTGCGTCATCATCGGTCTCCAATCCCGACTTGTCGGAGGGGGCGGATTTTGCGTCAACCCAACGGTAGCGCGTGGCTCGTCTAGACGGATTCGTCATTGCGAGAAGCGAAGCGACGAAGCAATCCACAGTCGCCGGCCCACCCTACGTTCCCTGGATTGCTACCCCCGGGCTTGACCCGGGGGTCGCAATGACGGCGGCGTCGCTCGGTCAGCCTTCAGGCAGCCCTCGACGCTCGGCTGCGCATGTAGGCGATCGGGCGGAGCGATCTCGCGATAGACGCCGGCGAAGGGCAAGTCCGGATGGCCCCTCGTCACGAATCGGAACGAACCGCCGGGCCGCAGGTCGATCTCGCAGACCGCCAGCGGATCGCCCGCGGCGTCCCACCAGCGGGTCACATGCTCGGGCTTCGTCCAGGCTTCAAAGATCTCGGCGCGCGGTGAATCGAAGTCGCGCGTGAGCCTGATCGTATTGGAGGCGCGATCGATCCCGAGATTGGATCCTGGCGCGTTTTGCGATGCGGATGGCATGTCATGTCTCCTGTCGTTTCATCCTGGCGAGGTGGGCCTCGAGATTGTCGAGCCGGCGTTCCCATTGCTGGCGGAAGGGTTCGATCCAGTTCGCGACCTCTTTCATCGCCGAGGGCGCGAGCCTGCGCGGACGCCTCTGCGCGTCGCGCCCGCCCACGATGAGCCCGGCCTTTTCGAGCACTTTCAAATGTTTCGAGATCGTCGGCTGACTGAGTTCGAACGGCGCCATCAGTTCCGAGACGCTTGCTTCGCCGCTCGCGAGCTGAGCCAGGATCGCCCGTCGGGTTGGATCGCCAAGCGCGTGGAAGGCGGAGCTCAGGGGGTCGGCGGCGCCATGGTGGTATATTGTCATTTGGCTATATAGCTATATGGTAATCGACGAGTCAAGCGCCAATCGGACTTCGCGTTGAACCTTCATTGAAGGGCAAAGCGGAGGTCGCGGCCGCATGGCGCTTCCCAAGCTCGGGCGTTATGAGGAAGCGTAAAGCCGCTGGCGATCGAGGCAGCTGCTCGGGGACGAGGATGGCGAAGCGACGTTTGGCGATCTTCGTTGCCACTGTATGCGTTGTTGTTTGGACTCTGTCGTTTCTCGTCGGCGACGCGCGGGCTCAGCAACCTGCCTGCGCCGCGGGCTCCGCAATCCTGCTCGGCGCCGCATCGAGCGTGTGCGGCGTCGGCGCCAACCGCCCAGGCGTCGTCGCCTACAAGGGCATCGCCTACGCGACAGCTGGCCGTTGGCAGTCGCCTCAGCCCGCGCCTTGGCCGCCGGCGGGCGCGCTCGAGGCGGTCCAGTTCGGCCCCATCTGCCCGCAGGACGACCCGCCCCAGCGAGCTGCGGAAGATTGCCTTTATCTCAACGTCTGGACGCCTGAGAACGCGATCAACGGCGGCCGTTCGCTGCCAGTGATGCTTTTCATCCACGGCGGCGCGTTCGTCCGCGGCCTCGGCTCGCTGTCGCTTTACGACGGCAGCGCCTTCGCCGCGCGCGGCGCGGTGGTGGTGACGTTCAACTATCGTCTCGGCGCGCTCGGATTCCTCTCCGCCAACGCGCTCGGCTCGGGCGAAATCGGCGGCAACTTCGGCCTCAGGGATCAGCAGGCGGCGATGGCCTGGGTTCAACGCAACATCGCGCCATTTGGCGGCGATCCGAAGCGGGTGACCCTGTTCGGCGAGAGCGCCGGCGCGATGTCGGTCGGCCTGCACACGTTCGACATGCCCAGCAGCGGCCCGCTGTTCGCCGCGGCGCTGATGCAAAGCAATCCGCTCGGAATCCAATATCTCACCCCGCCCGAGGCCGGGCGGCGCGGCGCCACGTTTCTCAGAGCTTTATGCGACGCCGTCAACGCCTCGGCCGGAGCCAGCCGATGTCCGGGTGACCCGGCCTGGGCGGCAAAAGCCCCGGTCGCCGCCATCCTCAAGGCCCAGACCGATGCGACCGGACGCCTCGAGCGCTCGATCGGACTTGCGGACCTGCGGCTGTCGGCGCTGATCGAGCGTATCCTCGAGGTCCAGTCGCTGCCGTGGGCGCCGGTCATCGACGGCAAGCTCGTCGTCGGCGAGCCCTATGCCGGTTATGCGCCCGATGTCAGGCCGTTCAAGCCGATTGCATTCGGCGTCAACGCCGATGAAGGCCCGCTGTTTGTCGCCCGGGCCTACCCGAGGGCGCCGTGGGATTTCACCTCCTGGGCGTACCGCGGTTTCCTCGCCTTGCGCTTCGGCCTGCGGGCCGGCGCCATACTGGGCACTCCGCGCTACAGCCCGGACGCGCTGGTCTCACCTCGATATTACAGCGCCGCCGGCGCGGCCTACGCCAATCTCATGACCGACTATGTGTTCGCCTGCGGCAATCTCTCCGCCGTCAACGCTGCTTTGGCGCAGTCGTCCGAGCCGGCGTTCGGCTATCGGTTTGCGCAGCCGCCGTTCACCGACCTCTACGGCCGGCCCCCGGATACTGTCACCGACTTCGGCGCCTGCGCGCCGTCCGAAGCCAAGCCCAATGTCTGTCATGGCGCCGAGCTGCCCTATGTCTTCGACACGCTCGACGCGGTGGCGACGGCGAATGATCGCCCGCGCGCCTTGGATCGGACGCTGGCCGAGGCGATGAACGCCGCCTGGTTCGCCTTCGCCGAGAATCCTGCGGCGCCCGGCAAGCCGTGGCTGGCCTATGATGGGGACGGCAAGGTGCTCGAGTGGAGCGGCGATGGCGTTGGCGCGGCCGACCTTGACGGGCCAGCGAGCTGCAGCGCGCTTTGGCTGCACGCCTTGCCCTATCGGGGGGCGGCGGTCGGTTCGCGCCGCTAGAATCAGGCCAAGCCGCGGTAAATGGCGCCGCCACTGCGGGTTTTCTTTGACTCTTGCGCGGTCCAACGCTATCTAAAACGCGAAAATATCGACCGAAATCGGTCGGACAGCCGGGGAGGAACTCATGAGCGCGAAGACTTTCCTCACAATCAGCGCCGTCGTTGCCGTCTTGTTCGGTCTGGCTTTCGTTTTGATGCCTACCGCCGCAGGGGCGTTCTACGGCGTCCCGCCTGACCCTCACTCGGCCCTGTCCTCCCAGTTTTTCGGATCGGCGTTGATCGGGATCGCCGTGGTGCAATGGTTCGGCAAGGACTTTCGCGATTGGGAGGCGGTGCGTGGGGTGTTGATTGCGAGCGCCGTCGGCGACGTCGTCGGCGGCGGCGTCAACCTTCTGGGCACGTTTCAGGGTCTTCTGAACGGCATGGCCTGGACGTCGACCCTCGTCTACGCCTTGCTGCTGATCGGATCGCTTTATTGCCTGTCGGCGGGCGCCGAAGCGAGCGGGATCGCAGCCAAACCGGCGCTGTAAGGAGTCGAGCGCGCGGGCTGAGGAGCGTCAGGGAAACATCGGCGCGTTCAGTGCGCCGTCTTGTTGGTNNGGAAGCCGTTCGCGGCGCTGGCCGTAGCGGTTGCACCAGACGACGCGCATGCCGAAGTCCGAGGCCGCGTGCGCATCCCAGGCGTTGGACGACTGGAACGCGATCGCGCGCGCCGGCAGAGCAAGCGAATCGAGGGCGTATTGATAGACTTTGGGATGGGTCTTGAACGCGCGAACCGCGTCGACCGACAGGACGGCGTCGAACATGGCCTCGAGCCCCGACCGCTTGACCAGCGCTTCAAGCATCGCCGGCGAGCCGTTGGAGAGGATGGCGGTCTTGAATCCCGCCTCGCGCAGCGCGCCGAGGACCGCGGGAACCTCTGGGAACGGCTCGAGGCCAAGATAAAGCTCCATCAGCCGTTCGCGTAACGACGGGCCTGCAAGATCGAGGCTCTCGAGGGCGAAATCCAGAGCCTCGCCGGTCACTTGCCAGAAATCGGCGTAGCGGTTCTCGAGCGTGCGCAGCCACGTGTACTGAAGCTGCTTGTCGCGCCACAGCACCGTCAGCGCCGCGCGCCGATCGGCTGGAATATCGGCGCACCGCGCCGCGGCGGATGCGAAGTCGAACAGCGTGCCGTAGGCGTCGAAAACGCAGGCGCTGACGCCTTGCAGGGGTTGGAGCGACTGNNCTGCGCGAGCTGGCCCTCCAGCGCCGCGACTCGCTCGTGCAGCGTCTCGCACTCGATCTGGGCATAGGCGATCTCAGCGTCGTGGGCGAGGCTGCCCAGGAGATGATGCTCGCTGCTGTCGAGATCGGTTCCAGCCTCATGGCCGCTATAGAGGATCACCGCGTAGCAGCGTCGCGGATTGCCCACCGGCACGGCGAGAAGCGGCCGCGCCAGGTCGTGCGGCAGCCGGACATTGGAGGTGTTGGTGACGTCGAGAGGGTAGGGCTTCCGCTCGAACCTTTCGGCAAGCAGAGGGTCATCGGCGGCGAAAGCATCGGCCTCATCGGCGTCCCATCCGGCGCTGGCGCGCCGGTGGTAGACGCCGTCCTGCTCGCGAAATAGCGCGGCCGACGCCAGATGCAGCGAGCGCATCGGCTCGTTGACCAGGAGACGGTCGACCTCGGCGAGACTCCGGGCATGGAGAATGGTTTCGCCCACCGTGGCAAGATGGCGCTCGGCGCGGATGAACTCGCGGTCGAACAGCCGGTTCGCGAGCTCGGTCGCAAACTCGTGCGCGCGCGCGATCAGGTAGACGAGGCCTGAAGCGACGGCGATCCAGGCCCAGTTAGGCATGTGGATGTATTCGTCGATCACTTCGATCTGCTTATGGAGGAAGAGGACCGGCACGCTAAGCAGGAGCCCGAACACGGTTGCGCGCCTGAGCGGGATCCACACGTTGACCACCGTCGGCCGGCGCACCGCCTCGACGACGAACAGGCACAGGACGCCGTTGATGAGGTAGAGGGCGCCCGCGACTTCCTCCGACGTGAGGCCTAAGCCCAACAAGTCGACAAACAGCGAGGTCTCCTGAGACAGCTGGGCGAGCAGATAGGCCGGAAGGCCGATCAGGCAGCCCCAGATGACCCAGCGGATGCGCTGATAGTCGCGCGGCGAGAGATCGCGACGGCGTCCGAGAAGGATCGCGACCGCCGCGACGCTGACCGCAAAGCCGACGAAGAGCGAGCTTCGCGCCCAGATTTCGGCGGGATGGCCGAACACGCTTCCCATCCCCGCAAGCGAAACCGCAAGGAACACGATAAAAATCGCCGGCAGAGCCCGCTCGATGTTGCGCCATCGGCCTTCAGTCCGGTCGAGCGGGGCCCTTAGCGCAAACAGCAGGAGCCCGGTATAGGCGGCGGCCTGCATTACCTGCGCAGTGACGTCTTGCGTGAGAAGCGCCCACGGCCACAGCTGGGCCCAGGCCCAGAACTGGAACGCCTGGCCGGGATTGAACTGAATCACATAGACGAAGAAGCCCCAGGTCATGGCCCCGGGACGCGTCCACACCAGCCACGCCGCGCCGAGCACCACCAGGACGCCGGCGATCGTGTCGAGCGCCACGATGACCTCGAACAGACGATTGTCGGGGCGCGGGTCCGCAACCACCGTGATTTCGCGCGTCGGGCGCTCGTCCGTCGCGGCGATGATGAGCCTCGCCTCGCGGCCCGGCACGACGTAGTTCACCCCGCCGAATTGCGACAGAGTGCCGGCGCATAGGTCGGTATCGACCGGGATGCAGCGCATCGCGACAAGGT
Source organism: Hyphomicrobiales bacterium (assembly GCA_003164825.1). Classification (GTDB taxonomy): domain Bacteria; phylum Pseudomonadota; class Alphaproteobacteria; order Rhizobiales; family Beijerinckiaceae; genus Roseiarcus. Next base: position 23,694 of record PLUH01000141.1, on the reverse strand, counting down.
CGAGCCGATCCCCGACGCGAAGGCCCGCCCGCCACGCGGGCGAATCCTCCTCGCTGGCGAACGGGCCCTGGACGTCGTAGATCAGCCCGTCGCCGTTGGTCGCCAGACCGAACGATCCGAGCGGGCGAACGACCCTGAGGAAGTCGGGAGCGACCATCGCCAGCGCGTAGATCGTCAGAAGCACGAGCGCGACGCGGCCGAAGAGACTCGCGCCGTTCCGGTCGGCCATCAATCGATCTTCCGCAGGCAAGACGACGGGCCTCCTTCGGGCGTATGTCGGCCCGCGGAAGCTAGCTGCGACGCAGGTCTTTGTACATAAGCCGCGTCGCGTCGTAGCGGTCCTCGAAGGCGTCGCGCGCGTAATGCGGAATCGACCCGGCGAGGCTATAGCCCAGCGAGCGATAGAGAGCCTCGGCCGCATCGCCTGCGGTGTCGAGGGTGAGGAGCCAGCGGCCCTCCTTCGCCGCCCGCCGTTCGATCTCGCCCATCAGGGCGCGGGCGACGCCGGCGCGGCGATAGGCCGGGTCGACCAGGACCTTGGAGACTTCGGCGTGATGACGCTTGCTCGGCATCGAATCGAGATCGAGCTGCGCCGTTCCGGCGACCTCGCCGCCAAGCGTCGCGATGAGGACGACTTTCGCGCCCGCCGCGTGCGCAGGAGCGACCCGGTTCAGCCAGTACGCGCGCGCCTCCTCCCGGCCGAACGGCGCGACGAAGCCGACGCTTGCGCCCTCGCGCACGCAGGCGCGCAGGATGTCCGAGAGCCGGTCCAGAGCCTGGGTGAACGAGGCCGGATCGAGCGCGGCGACGGTGGTGGTCGGAACCTCCATCACGCTCACCGCAAGACGAGAATGTAGCGCGCCGGGCGGCGACCGACGGCGCGGAAGCGGCTCGGGCCCATGAGCTTGTAGCGAAGGCAATCGCCGCCGCTCAGGCGACGGACAGTTCCCTCGATCGTCAGTTCGAGCGCGCCCTCCTCGAGATAGAGATGATGCTCGAGGCCCAGGCGCGGCGGAAGCGGATAGTCGATGCTCGCTCCAGCCGGCAGTTCACAAGCCAGCACCTCGCAATCGAAGTCGAGCGAGGGCGGCGAGACCGAGCGGCGGCGAAAGCCGGTGGCGGGATCGACCCACTCCGGCTGGTCGGCGCGGGCGACGAGCGCGGCCGCCTCGGCCTCGATGTCGGCGAGGAGGCGCGAGACGGTCGAGCCGTGCGCCCCGGCGAGCCGTCCGAGCACCGAGGCCGTCGGGCTCACCTCCCCGTTCTCGATCCGCGACAGCGAGGCGCGGCTGACCCCGCTCCGCGCCGAAAGCTCATCGAGCGACCAGCGCCGCGCGCGCCGCAGTTCGCGCAGCCGCTCGGCGAGGCGCAGGTCGGCGGCGTCGCGGGATGGGGCTTCGGTTTCCATAAATGGAAAATACTCTCATAATCGAGATCGTCAAGCGGGCGCGACAGGCCAAACGCCGCGCGAGCGCCCCGGTTTGCCGGCCGCCCGCTTCTCTTGCACACTGACGCATTCTCGCCACCGGATGGATCGATGTCGGCGTCGCACCATGCCTCCATTCCGGCCTGGACCTGGGGTGTCCCGCTTGTCGCCAGCGGCCTCCTGGGGCTGAAATTCGCTCATGTCGTCCCCGCCGACGCGGCATATGTTCTCATTATCGCGGGCCTCCTTCTCGGCGCCACGGTGTTCGCGGCCGTCCATCACGCCGAGGTTCTGGCGTTGAAGCTCGGCGAACCGCTCGGCTCGATCTTGCTCGCGGTCGCCGTGACGGTGATCGAGGTCGGGCTCATCGTGTCGATCATGCTCTCCGGCGCCGACGGCAGCGACCGCGTGGCCCGCGACACGGTGTNNCAACCAGCAGATCGCGCTCGGCGTGTCGCAAACCGACATGACGCTGCTCATCTTGACGCTCTATATCAGCGCATTGACGCTCGGCGCCGGGCGCACGACCGTGCTCCAGGGCGCCGTGCATCTCGTGATCTTCGCCGCGTTCATGCGGGTTTCGGCCGTGCCGTAGGCGGAGGCGAGGGCGCGAAAATTCCCTCACGACGGAGGATCGGTCGAAATGAGAATTCTCGTTGTCGGAGCCGGCGCGGTCGGCGGCTATTTCGGCGGACGCTTGCTTGAGGCGGGCCGCGACGTGACATTCCTCGTTCGCCCGCGCCGGGCTGCGGCGCTCGCGAAGAGCGGTTTGACGATTCGAAGCCGCCTCGGAGATTTCCATCGCCCGTCGCCGCCCATCGTGTTGCAGGAAGACATCGCCGAGCCGTTCGACCTCGTGGTTCTGAGCTGCAAGGCCTACGATCTCGATGGCGCCTCGGCATCGTTCGCAAGGGCCGTCGGCGAGAACACGAGCGTCTTGCCGCTCTTGAACGGCATGCGGCACCTCGACCTGCTCGCCGACCGCTTCGGGCCAAAGCCGGTGCTCGGCGGACAATGCGTGATCTCGGCGACGCTCGACGCCGACGGCGCCATCGTACACCTCAACGAGCTGCACGCGCTGAGCTTCGGCGAACTCGACGGTTCGCGGTCGGCGCGGATCGAGACGGTCGCCTCGGCGCTGCTCAATGCCGGCTTCGACGCGCGGCTCAGCGACGAGATCCGGCAGGAGATGTGGGAGAAGTGGGTGTTCATCGCCGCGGCGGCGGGCATAACCTGCCTGATGCGGTCGGCGGTCGGCGATTACGTCGCCGCCGGCGCCTCGGACCTCGCCGCCAGGCTCCTGGAGGAATGCGCAGGCATCGCGGCGGGGCAGGGATTTCAGCCGCGCGAGGCGGCGCTCGCGCGGGCGCGGGCCGCGCTGACCGCCGCCGGATCGCCGCTCAAGGCCTCGATGCTGCGCGACATCGAAGGCGGCAAGCCAGTCGAGGGCGACCAGATCCTAGGCGATCTCCTGCGCCGCGCCGCAAAGCCGGACGATCGTTCGCTGCTGCGGATCGCGACCCTGCATGTAAGGGCCTACGAGGCGCAACGGACGCGGGGCGAGACCGCCGCCAAGCGTTGAGGCTTGCGCTGCGGGGCGCCTTGGTATATCGGCGGGCGCTTCGCAAGCACCCTTAAGCAGGAGAACCCCCCTTGGCGGACGCCGCGCCGATCAACTGGACCAACGCCGCGACGCTGATCAGCGTCGCCATTCTCGTCGGCACCGAGCTCATCGGCGCCGGAGCCGCGGCGGGCTGGGCGATCGGCGGCCTGTTCCAGCTCGGCGAGACCCTCACCCGGATGCTCGAAGGCGTGTTCATTCTCGCCGCGCTGACCGGGCTCTTCTATTTCCTGCGCGCGGCGCTCGCGCACGAGCCGATCCGCGGTTAGCCATCCGCCCCAGGATCGCCGGCGCGAAGGGCGACGAGCGCGCTGCTGCCGCTCCAGAACGTGAGCGGACTCGCGGGGTCGCCCACGCGTTCGACGGAGGCGGACCAACGGTCGGAGCATCGCGCAATGCCGGAACGCCAATGACCATGCCCGATCGGCGAAGCGCGCTCCTCATCGATCTCGACGGAACGCTGACCGATCCGGCCGAGGGCATCGTCGGCTGTTTCCGTCTGGCGCTCGAAGCCTTGGGTCGAAGCCCGCCGGCGGCCGCTGATCTCACCTGGATCATCGGACCGCCGCTGCGCCGATCGTTCGCCGACCTGCTCGGGGCTGGGGGCGACGCGGAGGCGGCGCTCGCCATCTATCGCGGGTGCTATTCGACCGACGGGCTGTTCGAGGCGGTCGTCTACGATGGCGTGCCTGAGGTCCTGGCGGAACTTCGCGCGGCGGGGGCGCGGCTGTTTCTCTGCACCGCGAAACCCCTTGTCTATGCGGGGCGCATTCTCCAGCACTTTGATCTGCGTCGGGACTTTGAGGGCGTCTATGGCGCCGAGCTCGACGGCCGCTACGACGACAAGGGCGATCTCATCGCCCGCATTCTCGACGAGCAGGACCTCGAGGCGGCGGATTGCTGCATGTGGGGCGATCGCAGGCATGACGTCCTTGCCGCGAGCCGGCACGCGATTCCGACCATCGGGGCGCTTTGGGGCTACGGCGGCGCGGACGAGCTTCGCGCGGCGGGCGCGGCGGTGTTGTGCGCCTCGCCGTCCGAGGTTCCCGCGGCCTTTTGGGCGCTTTCGGGCGCGCGGCCGTCGCGGCGGGCGCTGGCGCCATGACCGGCGCCGGATCCCGGCCGGCCGGCGAAGCCAGCGCCCAATCCTCGGTCCCGAAGCCTCCGCGCGCCGAGGCGCGGCCGACGCAGCTCTCCGCCCATGGTCTTTCCTGGGCCGACGATTACGCCTGGATCCGGGCCGACAACTGGCGCGAGGTCCTGCGCGATCCGAGCCGGCTGCCCGCAGACATCCGCGCGTTGCTCAAGGCCGAAAACGCCTATGCCGACGCGGCTCTGGCGCCGACCGCCGGGTTGCAGAAAGAGCTTCGGCGCGAAATGCGCGCGCGCCTCAAGGAAGACGACAGCGAGCCGCCGCAGGTCGACGGGCCGTGGGCCTATTACTCGCGCTTTCGTTCCGGCGGCCAGCGGCGCATCTATTGCCGCAAGCCCCGGCAGGGCGGCGCGGAGACCGTGCTGATCGACGGCGACGCGCGCGCCGAGGGAAAGGCGTTCTTTCATCTCGCCGGCGGGCGCCATTCGCCCGACCATGCGAAATTCGCCTGGAGCTCTGACGATCTCGGCTCCGAGATCCTGACCATCGCGGTTCGCGACCTCGAACGCCAGCGGGACCTCCCGGACCGTATAAGGGGCGCGACCGGAGACGTCGTCTGGACCGGCGATTCGACGGCGTTTCTCTATGTCGAACAGGACGAGAACCACCGCCCGCGCCGGGTCATGCTGCATCGATTGGAGACCGGGCAGGGCGACGATGTCGAAGTGTTCGTGGAGGACGATCCGGCGTGGTTCATCGGCATCGAACCGACCCGGCTCGGAGCTACGGCCATCATCTCGGTGCACGGCCACGACGCCTCGGAAGCGCTTGTCGTCGATCTCGACCATCCGATGGCGGCGCCTCGGCTCGTCGCGCCGCGCCGGCCGGGAATTCGCTACGAGGTCATGGACCACGGCGATCGGTTCTTCATCCGCACCAATGCCGGCGCGCCCGATTTCAAGATCGTGACCGCGCCGCGCGAGGCGCCGCAGGAGGCGAACTGGCGCGATTTTGTCGCCGAGCGCGACGGACGATTCATCGCCGACGCGACGCTGTTCAAGGATCAACTCGTGCTGCTCATGCGCGAGATGAGCCGGCCGCGCCTCGCGGTCATCGACCTCATTAGCGGCGAATCGCACGAGATCGCCTTCGACGAGGAGACGTACTTCCTCCGCTTCGAGCCGGTTTACGAATTCGACACGTCGCTCATCCGCTTCAGCTATTCCTCGCTGGCGAGACCGCAGGAGACCTACGACTATGATGTCGCGAAGCGTCGCCGCACCCTCGTCAAGCGGCAGACAATGCCGCGCGGCTTCGACCCGCAGGCTTACGTCACCCGTCTTGTCTTCGCCCCCGCCGAGGACGGCGAGAGCGTGCCGGTGTCGCTCATCCACAAGCGGGGCTTGAGGCTCGATGGATCCGCGCCGCTGCTGCTGACCGGCTACGGCGCATATGGCTATGCGGTCGAAGCGAGCTTCTCGACCAACCGTTTCTCGCTTATCGACCGCGGATTCGTGTTTGCGATCGCCCATGTGCGCGGCGGCACGGACAAAGGCTGGCGCTGGTACGAGGACGGCAAGCTCGGCAACAAGCCGAACTCTTTCCGCGATTTTCTCGCCGCCGCGCGGTTCCTGATCGCCGAGGGCTATACCGGCTCGGGGCGGATCGTGGCCCAGGGCGGCAGCGCCGGGGGCTTGCTCATGGGCGCGGTAGCCAATCTCGCGCCGGACCTGTTCGCCGGCCTTATCGCCGACGTTCCGTTCGTCGACGTATTGGCGACGATGCTCGACGCCAGCCTGCCCCTGACCCCGGCCGAATGGCTGGAATGGGGCGATCCGATCCACGACCGGGCGGCGTTCGACACCATCCGCTCCTATAGCCCGACCGACAACGTGCGGGCGCAACGCTATCCGGCGATTCTGGCGCTGGCCGGCCTGGCCGATCCGCGAGTGACCTATTGGGAGCCCGCCAAGTGGGTGGCGCGGCTGCGCGCGACCATGACCGGGGGCGGACCGATCCTGTTGCGCACCGCGATGGAGGCGGGGCACGCCGGCGCGCCGGGCCGGTTCGACCGGCTCGAGGACGTCGCTCGCCAATACGCCTTCGCCATCGCTTGCGTCGAGGGCGGGCTGGACCGGGCGGCGGAGTGAGGCCTGGGCCGAGCGTGTCGAGACGAAGGTCGCTTAAGAACAGTGCAGTCAGGTGTAATCGAGGCGGCGGCGACGGTGGCGGGGGCGAATCGAGGCTTGCGGCCCGAACCTTGACCCGCTGGGCGTCGGTAAACGCAGATCGCCTATTTACCGTCCAAAACTTCCCTGTTCGCCGCAATAAGCTGCCTGTTAAGGCAGAAAACTCCCCCTGTTACGCCCCTGTTAATTCTCCGCTCATGAGGCGCGATCGAGGGCTTATTTCGCCGGCCGTGGCGCATCCTCCCGGCCCCGTCCGCCCTTCAGAAGCAGCCGACCCGGCCTTTTAATCGTCATCCTTTCAGAGGCTTACCAGTTTCCCGAGTTTTGTCTTTTCCAGAAATGCGATTCGTGCTAAGTTGATCCTGGAGAGTTCGAAATTGCGGGTTATCGCCGGCGCCGGAAAAATCTCGTTTCGTTATTTTGCAGATGGCGTCTTCAATGGGGTATAGCCGTGTTGATATGTTAAAATGGAGCCGGGCGGCCGCGTTCGGCGACCCTTGAGCTTCGGCCGACGGAAACCGGCGGATACGACAAATAGGCCAGCCTCTTCATCTCGCTCCGCATCGTCGCCACGACATCGAGGATCAATCCTGCGAGGAAGCTCAGGAAACCGACGATGATCAGTCCTACGCTGAGCACGGCCGTCGGCAGCCGGGGCACGAGCCCGGTTTCGAAATAGGTCTCCACGAGCGGAACCGCGAGCGCGACGGCGACAAGGATGAGGGCTACGCCGACAAGACCGAAAAACTCCAGCGGGCGCTCGTTGCGCACGAGATCGAAGATGAGCCGAAGGATCCTGGTCCCGTCGCGAAAGGTGCTGAGCTTGCTCACGGANNAGCGCGTGCACCGTCAATTCGGTTTCGATCTCGAACCCTCTCGACATTGCGGGAAAGGATTTGACGTAACGGCGGGAAAAAACCTTGTAGCCTGACAACATGTCGGTGAATTGCTTGCCAAACAGACTTCGCACGATTGCGGTCAGGACGTAATTGCCGAACCGGTGGCCTGGTCGATAGGCTTCCACGCTGTGGGACACGCGNNGGCTTCATAGGTCGCGTCGCCGTCCACCAGCACAAAGACGTCGGCGTCGATGTCGGCGAACATCCGACGAACGACATTCCCCTTTCCCTGGCGCGCCTCGCTGCGAACGACCGCGCCCGCAGCCCGAGCAACCTCGATCGTGCGGTCGGTCGAGTTGTTGTCGTAGACGTAGACTGTTGCTGGAGGCAAAGCTTCGCGAAAAGCAGAAACAGTCTGTCCAACCGTAGACTCTTCGTTGAAGCACGGCACCAGGATTGCGATTTCGTGTTGACACGCAGTCGCCTCGGCCCCGGAACAGGTGCTGTCTGCGCTAGTCGTCATTCTCTCGATCTTTTCCCGCTCGGACGTCACTCGTCTTCGTCTTCCCGCTCCCGCGGCGCGCTCGCGCCCGGGATGACGTAGCTGCCTTTAAGCCAGCGATGGAGGTCGACGTCGGCGCAGCGCTTCGAGCAGAATGGATCGTAGCGCTCGCTGCGCGGCTTGCCGCAGATCGGGCAGGGCCGCTCGTTCTTCCGGGGACCCACGGGCTTGGCGGATGGTTTGTTGTCGTTGGCGGTCATCGAACGAGGCTCGCGTCCCAGCTCCGGTGGACATGATAGCCGTAGCCAGAGAGCAGCGCCGCGGTTTCGGCGAGCGGCAGGCCGACGACATTGGAATACGAGCCGACCAACCGCTCGACGAATGCGCCGGCGAGGCCCTGAATCGCATAGCCGCCGGCCTTCCCGCGCCATTCGCCGCTGGCGAGATATGCCTCGATTTCGCCGCGCGACAGGCGCTTGAACCTGAGGCGCGTCTCGACCAGCCGCCGCCGGGCAGCGCCGCCCGGCGCGATGAGCGCAAGGCCGGTATAGACCCGATGGCCGCGGCCGGACAGGAGGTTGAGGCACGCCGCTGCCTGGTCGAGCGTCTCGCATTTCGGCAAGATCCGCCGGCCGACGCAGACCACCGTGTCCGCGGCGAGCGTGAGGCGCGGCGAGAGATCGGCCGGCTTCGACGCCATCGCCGCCGCAGCGAACGCCTTCTCCATGGCCAGTCGTTCGGCGAGCGCGCGCGGCGCTTCGCCGCGACGCGGCGCCTCATCGATCTCGGACGGCAGGATCGCGTCAGGCTTGACGCCGATCTGGGCCAGAAGCGCGAGCCGACGCGGGGAAGCCGACGCAAGCACGAGGCGAGGGCGCGTCTGCGGGGAGGTAGGGGCCATGGTCGCGCCGCCCATTAGCCAGGTTCATTTGAATCGGTAGGTAATGCGCCCCTTGGTGAGATCGTAGGGCGTCATCTCCACGAGCACCTTGTCGCCGGCCAGCACGCGGATGCGGTTCTTGCGCATCTTGCCCGCGGTGTGAGCGATAATTTCGTGGTCGTTCTCGAGTTTGACGCGAAAGGTCGCGTTGGGCAGCAACTCAACGACGAATCCGGGGAATTCAAGCAATTCTTCTTTCGACATAAGGCTCCTTGTGGTATCGCCGCGCCGCCGAAGGCGAACGGAAACGGCTGCTGGNNCCGCCCGGCGTCGCTGGAAAACCAACTTTTCCGGGACGCAGTTTATAGGCGCGAGGGTCGTAAACCAAGCTGCGACTTCAGCGCGATGGCGTCCGATTCGGTGAGGAAGCCGAGGATTTCGTGGAAAAACTGCATGCGATTCTTTTCCAGCATGACCGAATGCGTGCCCTCGCCAAGCTCGACAAAGCGCTTGTACGGGGCGCTGGTCAGCTTGGCGAAATAGGCCTCGGCCATCGGGCTCGGCAGATCGGCGTCCCATTCCGCGTGGATGACCAGGGTCGGCACGTCGATCTTGCCCGGATCATAGTACGGCTTTCCGGCGAGCCAGTAATTGACGAACTCAGCCGTGACGCCACTGGCCGCGCGAAGCATCGGCGGGTCGATCTTGCTGCCGATAGGATCGGTCGCGATTGTGGCGTCCCACCATTGGTCGAAGACGCCGGGCGGGATCAACGCGCCGACTTTGTCCTCAGGGACGCCCCTGGTCCAACGCGCTTTTGCGGCCTCTTTCTTCACCAGCCGATAGGCCGGGATCGCGCTCGCCGGCGGCGCCAGCGGCGACTGAACCGTCCAGGCCGGCGCATAGAGAACAAGCCGGTTGACCTTGTCGTTGTGCTGGGACGTGTAATTGCCTGCGATCGACGTGCCCCACGACCAGCCCATGAGGTCGAGTTTCGGGATGCCGCGCAGAGCCAGAATATAGTCGACCGCCGCGCCGAGGTCGCGGCCGGCCTCTTCCGAATTTGCGATCGGCTTGTCGGCCTCCGGCGGCTCATCCATTTCCGGCGGCCGGGTTGATCGTCCGTAAGACCGCACGTCGACCAGATAGACGTCGAAGCCGTTCTGGGCAAAGAGGTCCATCATCGAGACGCCCTCGATCGGCAGATCGAAGCTGGTTTCCGCCGGATAGGTCGCCCCGTGAATGAAGAGCAGCGTCCTGTCGGGGGAAAAGGACGTCATGTCCGCCGCGTGCTTGTTGCGCACATAAATTTGTATTCCGGGGTCGGACGATTGGACCATCGCCTCGGACATGACCAACGGCGGCGTTTGCCCGAAGACGGCAGACGACAGAGCAGAAGACGCGAGCAACGCCAGACAGACAAGCCTCATGACGATCCCTCCCAGGCGCCCATCTCTAAGTCGCGCGCTCAGGCCGAAAAAGTATATGGCGGGCGTCCTGCAAGGGCCAGAAGCTCGCTGGCGCCACAGGACGCGTCGTCAGGCGGCCGACGAGCCGGCGGCGTCCTTCGGCTGAGCGAGCGGGGCTGTCGCCTGAGGCGCGGGCTTACGCTTTCGGCGCTCCTCGAGGTTCTGCATCACCACATAAAACGACGGAACGAACACGACTGTCAGGCAGGTCGAGGACATCATGCCGAAGAAGACTGCGATTCCGATCGACTGGCGCGCCGAAGCGCCGGCGCCGGTGGCGAGGACGAGCGGCAGGACGCCCAGGATGAAGGCGAAAGAGGTCATGATGATCGGCCGGAACCTCAGCCGCGCCCCCTCGATTGCCGCTTCGACGACGTCCATGCCTTCGGCCCGCCGCTGGCGGGCGTATTCGACGATAAGGATTGCGTTCTTGGCTCCGAGCGCGATCAGGAGGATGATTCCGATCTGGGTGTAGAGATTAACGGAGGCGACGCCGCTCTGGCTGGCGGCGACGTTGGTAGCGCCGAAGTAGGTCAGCGCGCCGACTGTCCCCCAGAGGGCCAGCGGCACGGCCAGAAGCACCGCGAACGGCAGGATCCAGCTCTCGTACTGGCCGGCCAGTACGAAATAGACGAGCAGCAGCGCGAGGCCGAAGACGTAGTAGATCTGCGAGCCGACCTCTTTCTCCTGGTAGGACATCGCGGTCCATTCGTAACCCGTCCCCTTCGGCAGCGCCTGGGCGCCGATCTGATCCATGATGTCGAGCGCCTGGCCGGAACTGAAACCGGGCGCCGAGCCGCCGATGATCGTCGACGACGGATAGAGGTTGTAGAGACTGATAAGGGGGGGACCTTGGACTTCGCTGACCTCGACCACGGTGCCGATCGGCGTCATGGTTCCGTCGCCGGCTTTGACCTTGAGGTTGCGGATGTCCTCGGCGCTGGCGCGGTACTTGGCGTCCGCTTGGGTATAGATCTGGAAAACGTGACCGAATTTGTTGAACTGGGCGACGTAGTTCGATCCGACATAGCCCGAAAGGACGGCGAACACCTGTCCGACCGTGATGCCGAGGGTCTCGGCCTTGATGCGGTCGACGACAACCGTGAACTGCGGCGCGCCAGCGCGGTAGGTGGTCGCGACCCTTTGCAGAGCGGATTGCGCGTTCGCGTCGTTGACCACGGTGCTGGTCAGGCTCTGCAACAGCGCGTAGTCGAAATCGCCGTTCTTGATTTCGACCTGCATGGTGAAGCCGCCGACGTTGCCGATGCCCTGGATCGGCGGCGGGGGGACCGCGAACGTGATGGCTTCCGGTATGCTTTGCAGGCCGCCGTTCAGGTTCTGGGCGATCGTGCGGACGTCCTGCCCGGCCTCTTTAAGGCGGACGTCCCAGTCCTTCAGGATGACAAAGCCAACGCCCGCGTTGGCAAGGCTCGCCAGATTGTCGAAGATCGAGATCCCGCTGACGGTGACCACATGATCGACGCCGGGCACAGAGCCGGCGATCTTTGAAATCTTGTCCATCACCGCATCCGTGCGCTCCTTGGACGCGCCGTCGGGCAGCTGCGCGACGACGATCAGGTAGCCCTGGTCCTCGGTCGGCAGGAACCCGGTCGGCACCCGGGTCAGTCCCCAGATCGCGCCAGCGACAAGAAAAAGTGCGAGGACCACCATCGCCAGGCTCCGGCGGGTCATCGCGCCCATGAGCCTCGAATAGCCGCGCTCGGCGGCGCCGTAGACGACATTGAAGCCGCGGACAAAAAAGTTGTGCCGCGCGTTCGGCGTCGGCGGCCTGAGCCACAACGCGCTTTGCGTGGGCTTCAAGGTCATCGCGTTGATGGCGCTAATGAAGGCGGTCGCCGCAATGACCAGGGCGAACTGCCGGTAGATCTGCCCGGTCAGCCCTGGCAGGAAAGCGGCGGGGATGAAAACCGACATCAGCACCAGGGTGATGCCAATGACCGGGCCGGTGAGATCGTCCATCGCCTTGCCCGCCGCCTCGCGGCCGGGAATGCCTTGCTCGACATAGCGCGAGACGCCCTCGACAATGACGATCGCGTCGTCGACGACGATGCCGATCGCGAGGATGAGCGCGAACAGGGTTGGGAGATTGATTGAAAAACCCAGCGCGGCCATCGCCGCGAAGGCGCCGATGATGGTCACCGGCACAGTCGTGGCCGGCACCAGCATGGCCCGCCAATCCTGGAGGAAGACCAGAATGACGATCAGCACCAGAATCAGAGCCTCGAACAGCGTCCGGTAGACTTCTTTGATTGCGGCCCTGACGAATTTCGTCGTGTCGTAGGGCGTGACATATGTGAGGCCCTCCGGGAAGCTCTTGGCGAGCTCGTCCATTTTTGCCTTCACCTTGTTGGCGGCCTCGATTGCGTTGGCGCCCGGCAAGAGGGAGATGCCAATTCCGGCCGCCGGCTTGCCGTCGTAATTAAACGCCTCGCTGTAGGTTTGGGCGCCGAGCTCGGCGTGGCCGATGTCGCGGATTCTGGTGATGCGTCCGCCGTTGGCGGAATCGACCTTGACGATGATGTTCTCGAACTCGGCGGGATCGTCGAGCCGGCCCTTAAGGTTCAACGTGTACTGAAAATCCTGACCTTTCGGCGCCGGCGGCGCGCCGATCTGGCCGGCGGCGACTTCCTGGCTCTGCTGCTGGATGACGTTGATGACGTCCTGCGGCGTCAAGCCGCGCGCCTGAAGCAGGTCCGGGTTCATCCATATACGCATTGCGTATTGCCCCGCGCCGATCACCGACACGTCGCCGATGCCGGGGAGACGCTCAAGTTCGTTCACGACGTTGATGACCGCGTAGTTCGCCAGGAACAGGCTGTCGAAGCGCCCGTCGGGCGAGGTCAAGCCGACATATTCGAGAATCGAGGTCGACTTCTTCTTCGTCGTCACGCCCTGGACCTGCACTTCCAGAGGGAGGGAGGAAATGGCGGCCGAGACGCGGTTCTGGACCAGGATCTCGTCCTCGTCGGGATCCGTGCCGATCGCGAAGGTGACGACCAGGGTGTAAGTGCCGTCGTCCGCGCTCGTCGATTGCATGTAGAGCATGTTCTCGACGCCGTTGACATTCTGCTCGAGCGGCAGCGCGACGGTATCGACCAGGGTCCTGGCGCTGGCGCCGGGGTAGCGCGTCGTCACCTGCACGGTCGGCGGAACGACGTTGGGATATTGCGAGGTCGGCAATTGGATGAGGGCGACGAGGCCGATCAGGACAAAGAACAACGCCAGCACATTGGCCAGCACCGGCCTGTCGATGAAGAAGCGCGAAATCATGCCCGCCCGCCCCGAGGGTTCATTTCGCCGCCGGATCGGCGGCGGGCGCCTTGCCGGAGCTTGCCGGCTCGGCCGCGGGCGGCGGCGCCAATGAGGTTCGCTGCGGATCGACCTTGGCCCCGGGAAAGGCGCGCTGAGTGCCTTCGGTCACCACCCAGTCGCCAGGGTCGACTCCGGATTCGATGATCCGATACTGGCCCTGCCGCACCCCGGTCTTCACGACTCTGCGCTCGACGACATTGTCCGCGTTGACGACCAGCAGATAACTCCCTTCCTGGCTCGTCCCGATTGACTCCGCCCTGACCATCAGCGCTTTGTCCTGGTGCGCGATCGGCGTCCGCACCCGCACGAACAGGCCCGGCAGCAGCGCGCGATCCTTGTTTTCGAACAGGGCGCGGGCCGTTAGTGTGCCGGTCGCAAAGTCGACCTGGGGCGAAGCGTAGTCCAGGCGCCCTTTGTGTGGATAGCCGTCTTCGCCATCGAGCCCGATCTCGACCGGGACGTCCGACAGGTCTGACGTGCGCAAGCTGGTTCCGTGCTCCGCGAGGTTTCGCTGAATGGCCAGAATTTGCGGCTCGCTCATCGTGAAATAGACGTAGAGCGGCACAGCCTGGATGATGGTCGCCAGCTTGGTCGGCCCCGAATAGCCGACCAGGGCGCCGAGATCGACGAGATGGTTGGTGACGACGCCGTCGAACGGCGCAAGAACGTTCGTATAGCCGAGGTTGATGTTGGCGAGCTCAATGGCGGCCTGCGCGTTGAGCACGGAGGCGGAGGACTGGTCGAGCTTGGACTTCCACTCCTGGACGGTCGCCTGGCTGGCGAAATCGTTTCTGCCGAGCGCCGCTTGGCGTTGATATTCCGAGCGATTGTAGTCCTCAGCCGCCAGATCGGAGGCGAGGGTCGCCTTCGCCTGATCGAGTTGCTGCTGATAGATGTCGCGCTCGATGCCGAACAGCTGCGTTCCCTTGGTCACCGAGGCGCCGTCGGCGTAATTGATCGATTCCAGAAATCCCTGGACGCGGGCGACCAGATCGACCGAGTTGATCGGCGCCGTGTTGCCCGTCAACTCGAGGTACATGGTCACGGGCTGCTGGAGCGGCTGGGCCACGATCACCTTGGGGGGCGGCGGCGGCACATAGGCGTTCTTGGAGCCGCAGGCAGCGAGCGCGATCGCCGCGCCAACGCACAGGGCGCGAAAAACGCACCCGCGTATTCCAGTCGGGAAACGAAACTCTTTCGTCGACATCAAGGCGCCAATCCGGGAAGCGGCGGAACAATACCCATCGACGGGCGCCGATGGCCATGGCGCCGCTCGCGCCGACGCTGGCCTATGATGCCTGACTCAGTTTTCAGCGCAAGAGCGAATGATGTGGCCGACATGACCCCTATTGCGCCGCGCGGTCGAGCGCCCGATAGCGCCTGACCGCGAACGGGATCGAGGCGAGATAGGCAAGGGTGACGGCGACCAGCGCCTGCATCGGAAAGTTGAACAGGAGCAGGAGCGCGGCGGCGACTCCAACCAGCACCACCGCCACATATTCACGCGGCACCCGGCCGAGCGACTTGCCAGAAAAGTGCGGGACCCGGCTCGCCATCAACAGTGCGACGCCAAGCACATAGAGGCTCTCGACCAGAGCGACGCGCGGGGTCGGCGGCCCGAGATCGAAGGCGTAATGAAGGTAAATCGGCAACAGGCCGACGATCGCGCCCGCGGGCGCCGGCATACCGACGAAGAAGGTCTTGCGCCATGCCGGCTGATCCTCGTCGATCATGACGTTGAAGCGGGCGAGGCGCAGCGCGCAGGCCATCGAGAACAGGAGCGCCGCGACCCAGCCGAAGTTCTTGGCCGCCTGCAGGTTGGCGACGTAGAGCACGAGCGCCGGCGCGACGCCGAAGTCGACGAAATCGGCGAGCGAATCAAGCTCGGCGCCGAAGCGCGAGGTTCCCTTGAGCGCCCGCGCGATCCGTCCGTCGAGACCGTCGAGCACGGCCGCGCCCGCGACCGCGCTGACCGCCCATTCGATCGACCCCTCCATCGCCAGGCGGATCGCGGTCAGGCCAAGGCCGAGCGCGAACAGGGTGATGATGTTGGGGATCAGGAGCCTGAGCGGCACCGCACGGAAGCGTCGACCACGCGGCGCGGGGGCCGCGTCCGCGATCGGCGCCCGGGGCAGGGGGCCGGCCTCGTTCACGCCTCAGCTCCGCTGAAAGGGCGTCGGCGCGACCCCGGTGGCGACCTTGCCGATCACCGTCTCGCCCGCGACCGCGCGCGAATCGACGCCGACCACGATCTGCGCGCCCGGCGGCAGATAGACGTCGACGCGCGAGCCGAAGCGGATGAGGCCGATGCGCTCGCCGGGGCTCAGGAGCGCGCCTTCGTGGGTGAAGCAGACGATCCTTCTCGCGACGAGGCCTGCGATCTGGACGACGCCAAATCGCCCCGAGGGGGTATCGATCACGATGCTGTTGCGCTCGTTGTCCTCGCTCGCCTTGTCGAGGTCGGCATTGAGGAACAGGCCGGGATGATAGACGATCTGCGCGACGCGGCCCTGGACCGGGGCGCGATTGACGTGGCAATCGAAGATCGACATGAAGATCGACACCCGCTGCGTCGGCGCCATGCCGAGGCCGAGCTCCGGCGGCGGCGCAGCGAAGCCGGCGAAACTGACGACGCCGTCGGCGGGCGCAATCACGAGGTCGCCGCGGACCGGGGTCACTCGAGCCGGGTCGCGGAAGAAATACGCGCACCACAACGTTGCGATGAGGCCGAGCCATCCGAGCGGCGCCCATATCCACCACAGGATGAGCGTCGCGACCGCGAAGCCGAGAACGAACAGATAGCCTTCCGGATGGATCGGCGCGAGCTGACCGCGCAACGATTTTACGATGCTCATTCACCCGCGCCCGAAGAAAATCCGCGCGCACTCATGGCGCCAAACGCCTCGAATGTCACGGCGCGGGCTGGGAAGCGAGGTCGTCGGGGGCGCCCAGATCGTCCTCCCTCCCCGCGCGCCGCAACAATTCCTGCGCCGCGTCGACCTGCCTCTGGCGGCTCCACATCGCCGAATAGATTCCGCCCCGCCCCAGGAGCTCCTGATGCGTGCCGCGCTCGGCGATGACGCCCTTGTCGAGCACCAGGATCTCGTCGGCGTCGACCACGGTCGAAAGGCGGTGCGCGATTACGATCGTCGTGCGTCCGCGCGAGACGCGCTCCAGGGCCGACTGAATCTCGCGTTCGGTAAAACTGTCGAGCGCCGACGTCGCTTCGTCGAGGACCAGAATCGGCGGCGCCTTCAGCATCGTGCGTGCGATGGCGACCCGCTGCTTCTCGCCGCCCGAAAGCTTGAGGCCCCGCTCGCCGACCGGCGCCTCATAGCCAAGCGGCAGCGAGCGGATGAACCAATCGATCTGCGCGTTCTCGGCCGCCGCGACGACGTCCCGCTCGCTGGCGCCGTCTCGCCCGTAGCGGATGTTGTAGAGGAGCGTATCGTTGAACAGCACCGTGTCCTGCGGCACCATNNGGCTCGTAGAACCGGAACAGGAGCCGCGAGATCGTGGACTTGCCGGCGCCCGACGGCCCGACGATGGCGATCGTATGGCCCGCGGGCGCGTCGAACGAGACGCCGCGCAGGATCGGCCTGCCGGGATCATAGGCGAACTCGACGTTCTCGAACCGGACCGCGCCGGCGCTCACCTTCAATGGCTGCGCCCCGGGAAGGTCTTCGATCTCGGGATTCTGCGCCAGGATGGCGAACATCGCCTCGACGTCGATGATCGCCTGCTTGATGTCGCGATAGACCATCCCCATGAAATTGAGCGGCTGGTAGAGTTGCAGCATGATCAGATTCACCAGCACAAAGGCGCCGACGGTCTTCGTTCCATTCCTCACCTCGGCGACGCACATCACCAGAACCACGATCAGACCGAGGGTGAAAATGACCGCCTGACCGGCGTTGAGCGCCGCCAGCGAGACATAGGTTCGCACGCTCATGCGCTCATATCGCGCCATCGCCTTGTCGTATCGCGCGGCCTCTCGCTCTTCGGCGCCGAAATACTTCACCGTCTCAAAGTTGAGCAGACTGTCGATCGCCTTGATATTGGCGTCCGTGTCGCTCTCGTTCATCGAACGACGAATGCCGATGCGCCAATTGGTGGCCAGAGTAGTAAATGTCAGATAAGCGATCACCGTAAGGGTGATTGCCACGACATAGCGCCAGTCGAACGAGATCAGCATCGCGGCGACAACCAGCGCGAACTCGACGACGGTCGGAACCGCGGTCAGCATTGAGGTGCGAACGATGGTCTCGATGGCGTTGCGGCCGCGCTCGAGCACGCGCGTGAGCCCGCCAGTCTTGCGCTCCAGATGAAAACGCAGCGACAGGCGATGCAAATGCTCGAACACTTCGATCGCCAGTCGGCGCACCGCGTTCATGGCGACGGCCGCGAACAACGCGTCGCGCCCCTGCTGGGTCAACGCCATGACGATGCGCAACACCCCATAGAGGACGGTCAGCGCAACCGCACCAAAAAGAACGCGCGGCAGGGGGACCGCGTCGAGTGCAAGCTTGCCGGCGACCGCGTCTGTGGCCCACTTGTAGGAGTAGGGAATTGCGATCGTGAACAACTTGGAGAGCAACATCAGGGCGACGGCCAGAAACACGCGCAGCTTCAGATCAGCGCGGTCCGCCGGCCAGATGTAAGGCCATAGAAGCTCCACGGTCCCGGTCAGCGTCGTCCGCCGCGCCCGGTTACTGCGCGCGGCGATGAATGTTGACGTCTTATGATGTTGCATTGGAGCCCAGGAGGCGCCGATCAACCTATTCGGCGCCACGCATATAAGCGCTTTCAGCGCCGTTGACATCCTTTGCGCCGCTATTGTCTTGCGCTCGACAAACAGCGGCCAAGCAGCGGCGCAGGTGAAAGCGGCCNNGGAGCGGGGAGCCCGACTGTCCATGGCCCAGAGTTAGGACGAATCGCAATCTTGCACATCGAGGCAAAACCATCTTGGATTCGGCGCCCGATGATTCGCTGAAAGCTTGCTAACGGCACGCTAACCGCGCTCTGTCAAGTGAAGAAAGTTCTTTTTTTGTGTAAATTCAGAATCCGTCCGCCCGTGCATAGTGAGTATTCAACCAATCTCGGTCCATGCGCTAGTTAAAATCACCATCGTTTGTCTTGTGCGATGTTTTCTTTTGCGCTATATCACCCTCGCCCAAGTCGCAATAAGCGGCAAATTACGAGGACGTTCGTCGTGGTCGGACGAGCAGAATGGCCTGAAGCTGATCGCTAGAAGGGCGGTCTCTACAGGCAACCTTTTGGAGTAACGTCTACAATGAGCGAATCCACAAATCACGTTGAACTCGCCGCGGAGATCGTTTCCGCCTACGTGTCGAACAATTCCGTGCCGTCAAGCGAGTTGCCGGCGCTTCTCAGCGAGGTTCACGCGGCAATCGTGCGTGTCGCGACCGGCGCTCAACCTGTCGTCGTCGAAGCCGCCAAGCCCGCCGTCCCGCCCAAGAAGTCGATTACCAGCGATTATATCATCTGCCTGGAAGACGGTCGCAAATTCAAGTCGCTGAAGCGCCACTTGCGGACCCAATACAACCTCTCTCCCGAAGAGTATCGCGAGAAATGGGGTCTTCCGTCCGACTATCCCATGGTCGCGCCGGCTTACGCCAAGGCGCGGTCGGCTTTGGCGAAGCAGATGGGCCTGGGGCAACAGCGTCGGCGCCGCAAGTAAAACGCGGCCGCCGAGACCCTCCCGCGGCGCCCTCGCTCCCTAGCGGGGCCGGGACCGCGCGTGAGTGGGGGCTCGATACGCCGCCCGTCCTATTTCGTGCCGAACATGCGGTCCCCGGCGTCGCCCAGGCCGGGGATAATGTAGCCGTGCTCATTGAGCTTCTCGTCGATCGCCGCGGTCCAGATCTCGATGTCCGGATGCGCCTTGGTCAGCCGCTCAATCCCCTCAGGCGCGGCGAGAAGACAGACGAAGCGGATGTCCTTCACCCCGCGGCGCTTGAGGCGGTCGATGGCCGCGACGGCTGAATTGGCGGTCGCAAGCATCGGGTCCATCACGATCACCAGCCGATCGGCGACGTCGGCCGGGGCCTTGAAGTAATATTCGACCGCCTCGAGGGTTTGCGGGTCGCGATAGAGGCCGATGTGGGCGACCCGGGCGCTCGGCACGAGATCGAGCATCCCGTCGAGAAAACCAACGCCGGCGCGCAAAATGGGCGCGAACACCAGCTTCTTGCCCGCGATCGTGGGCGCCATCGTCTTGGCGAGCGGCGTCTCGACCTCGACCAGTTCGAGCGGCAGATCGCGCGTCACCTCATAGGCGAGCAGCATTCCGATCTCGTTCATCAGCTGCCGGAAGCCCTTGGTCGACACGGTCTTGTCGCGCATCAGCGTCAGCTTGTGCTGCACCAGCGGGTGGCCGACGACATGAACGTTCGACATGGCGCTCTAGTCCTTCGAGCTTGGTCCCGGCGACAAGCGGGATCCTGACCTTAGACGATGTTGCGCGGCCTGAAGCGCCGACGCGGGCCCTCGTCCCCAGTTTTGTCGGCGGCCGTCGGCGAGCGGCCGCGGCCGGCGCCCGGGTCAGTCGAGCGCTATTGACGGACGGGCGGGCAGGATGTCTGCTGCGCTGCAAATGGCATCCTCGACCGCCCGCCAGATCAGCCGCAACTGGTCCTTGCCCAATATTCTGACCTACGCGCGGGTCGCGGCGGTTCCGCTGGTCGCGGGGTTTTTGTTCTGGCCGCATGAGCCGTGGGCGCGATGGACGGCGCTGGCGATCTTCGTCGCCGCGGGAGTGAGCGATTTTTTCGACGGCTACCTGGCGCGCGCCTGGTCGCAGCAGTCCTCGCTCGGCAGAATGCTCGACCCGATCGCCGACAAGCTTCTCGTCTCCGCTGTGATCCTGGTGCTCGCCGCCGACCAGACGATCTCGGGCCTGTCGCTGTGGGCGGCGATCGTCATCCTGTGCCGGGAAATCCTGGTTTCCGGCCTGCGCGAATATCTGGCTGAGCTCAGGGTTCCGCTACCGGTGACGGCGCTCGCCAAATGGAAGACCGCCGTCCAATTCGTCGCGCTCGGGTTCCTGATCGTCGGGCCAGCCGGCGAAGCGCTGCTGCCGGGGTCGATCACGACCGGGATCGTGCTGCTTTGGATCGCGGCGATCCTGACGCTCTACACCGGTTGGGACTATATGAAGGCGAGCTACGACCATGCCGGCGGCGACTGAGGTAGGCATGAAAGCGCTTTATTTCGCCTGGGTGCGCGAGCGGGTCGGCAAGGCGGAGGAGGAACTCGATCCGCCGGCGACCGTGGCGACGGTCGGCGACCTGATCGCCTGGCTGTCCAGACGGGGCGAGGGCTACGCGCACGCCTTCGACAAGCCTCTGGCGGTTCGCGCCGCCCTCGACCGCGTTCACGCCCGTAGCGACGCTTTGATCGCCGGCGCGAAGGAAGTGGCGTTCTTTCCGCCGATGACTGGCGGCTGAAGATGATGGCGACTGTCCGCGTCCAGCGCGACGATTTCGACCCCGGCGCCGAGGCCGAAGGGCTCGCCCGCGGACGAAAGGACGTCGGCGCGGTGGCGAGCTTCGTCGGCTACTGCCGCGACGAGGGCGGCCGGCTGGCGGCGCTCGAGCTCGAGCATTATGCGGGCATGGCCGAGGAGGAGATCGCCCGCGTGGTGGGCGAGGCGGAGGGGCGCTGGCCGCTCCTCGGCGTGGCGGTGATCCACCGGTATGGTCGGATCGCGCCGGGCGAGCGGATCGTCTTTGTCGCGGTTGCGGCGGCGCATCGCGGCGCGGCGTTCGCGGCGGCCGAGATGCTGATGGATTACCTCAAGACCCGCGCGCCATTCTGGAAGCTCGTCATTGGGGTCGACGGCGCCTTTGAGGGCTGGGTGGAAGCCAAGGCGGATGACGACCGATCGGCGGCGCGCTGGAGCGACGCCGTGTCAGGCCCGTGAGGTGACCGCGCGATAGACCAGCAGCACCACGACGGCGCCGATCACCGCGATGATGATGCTGCCGATGTTCACTCCCGTGACGCCGCCGATGCCGAGAAAACTGGCCAGAAACCCGCCGACGATTGCGCCGATGACGCCAAGCGCAATGTCCATCATCATGCCCGAGCCGGTCTTGTTGACGATTTTGCTGGCGATGAACCCGGCGATCAGCCCAAGAATGATCCAGCTGAGTATGCCCACATCGAACCTCCCATGCGCCGCCCGCCGGCTTCGAGAATGTGCGGTATGGACGGGGAAAACGCAAGCCGGTACTCTAGGACGTCATATCTTCGCCAAGCGGCGCCAGTCTAATGACGGTGGGGCCGCGTTCTTGACTTGGCCTTATTCCCTTCGGAGGAGACAGCAATGGGTGCGTTTGACGATGCGATGAAGAACGCGGTGCCGGGCGGCAACCTGGCGACGCCGATTGCGGTCGCCGTGGGCGCGTTGATCCTTGGCAAGATGTTCGGCGGCGGCTCCGCTCCGCCAGCGCCCGCGCCGGGGCGCGTTGCGCCTCCGCCCGCGCCGTCACTGCCGGCCAATCCGCCGGCGGGAAGCGTCATGGGTGGTCTTTCCGATCTCATCGGCAAGCTCACCGCCGGCGGCGCCGCGCCGCAGGTCAATTCCTGGATCGGCCCCGGGACAAACCAGCCGATCCAGCCCGGACAGCTCGGCTCGGCGCTCGGGCAGAACACACTCAACGAATTGTCGCAGCGGACGGGCATGAGCCAGCAGGAATTGCTGAACCAGCTCGCCGCCGTGCTGCCGCAGCTCATCAATCACCTGACGCCCAACGGCCGCATGCCGACGCTGGCCGATCTGGAAAAGTAACGCTGGTTTGTAGACGCGGTCGGTGACCGCGTCAGCCGGCTCAGCGAGCGCGGCTAAAGGGCGCGGTCATCGACCGCGCCCACAAACTTCACTCCGCGGCGTGGCGCCGCGGCAGCGTCGCCTTGTCGAGCGCCTGCGCCAGATCCTCGATCAGGTCCTCGGCGTCCTCGAGCCCGACGGACAACCTCAGAAGGCCCGCGGCGATGCCGAGCGCTGCGCGCTGCTCGGGCTTGAGCCGCTGGTGGGTCGTCGTCTCCGGGTGGGTGATGAGGCTCTTGGCGTCGCCGAGATTGTTCGAGATGCCGATGATCGTGAGCGCGTTGGCGACCCGGAACGCAGCCGCCTTGCCGCCGGCAACCTCGAACGAGAGCATCGTGCCGCCAGCCTCCATCTGCCGCCTTGCGAGCGCCGCTTGCGGGTGATCGGCGCGGCCCGGATAGAGGGTGCGCACGACCGCCGGATGAGTGCTGAGGAATTCGGCGATCTTCCCCGCGGTGCGGGTTTGCGCCGTAACCCGTACGGTCAGCGTCTCCAGCGACTTCAGGAGCGTCCAGGCGTTGAAAGGCGAGAGACAAGGGCCGGTCTGGCGGAGGAAATTGTGAATGTGGTCGGCGATGAATTTTTCGCTCGCCAGGATGACCCCGCCGAGCACGCGCCCCTGACCGTCGATGTGCTTGGTCGCCGAATAGACGACGCAATCGGCCCCGAGCTTCATCGGATGCTGCAGCAGCGGCGTCGCGAACACGTTGTCGACCACGAGCGTCGCGCCAGCCCGATGCATGATCTCGGCGACGGCGGCGATATCGACGATTTCGAGCGTCGGGTTGGTCGGCGATTCGAGGAACGCCGTTTTGGTGTTCGGGCGCACCGCCGCCCGCCACGCGTCGAGGTCCGCGCCGTCGACGAGGGTCGAGGCGACGCCGAAGCGCGGCAGGAGCTCCTCGACCACGTAGAGGCACGAGCCGAACAAGGCCCGCGCGGCGACGATGTGGTCGCCCGCCTTGAGCTGGCCCATGAGCGAGGCGGTGACCGCGGCCATTCCGCTCGCCGTCGCCCGCGCCGCCTCGGCGCCCTCGAGCAGCGCCATTCGCTGCTCGAACATCGACACCGTCGGATTGGCGAAGCGCGAGTAGATGAACCCCGGATCGTCGCCCTTGAAGCGCGCCTCGGACAGCTCCATCGTGTCGTAGAGATAGCCCTGGGTGAGAAAAAGCGCCTCGGATGTCTCTTCGAATCGCGACCGCAGCGATCCGCCGTGGATCAGTTGCGTCGCCGGCCTGAGCGTCTTGGGATCGCGGGATTTGCGCGGGCTCGTCATCGTTCAAGTCCTCTGCGCCGGCGGCGCCTTACGGGGCTCGAGACGAGGCGAAGGAGTGAGAGCGCCCCGATCTTTTAGCCCGATGTTTAACGTGGCGGCAAGCCGACCGGCTCAAATGACCACGGGAAAGGCTTGAATAGCCGGGGCGAACTCTTGGCGTCAAGCGGACGGCGCGAACCGCGGAGCCTTCGCAGGGCGACGAATCCGGG
>PLUH01000378.1 GCA_003164825.1 Hyphomicrobiales bacterium | reverse complement strand
AGGGGGACCATGCCATAGGGCGTCCGGAAGGACGCCCGTCTCTCGACGGGCTATGGCATGGTGGTGGGGGCAGGCGCCCCGCTTATGAGCATCCTTCTCGCCGTTTCCGGCTGGGACCCGGCGCCCTGGCGCCGGCGGCTCACGTCGCTTCTGCCCTCGCACAAGATGGCCACGCTGGACGAGCTGTTCGATCGCCCATCCGTCCGATACGCGCTCTCCTGGCGCCATCCGCCGGGCGCGCTCGCTGACCTTCCCAACCTCCAGGCGATCTTCTCGCTCGGCGCCGGCGTCGATCATCTCTTCGCCGATCCCGCCCTGCCCGATCGCCCAATCGTGCGCGTGGTCGATCCCGATCTCACCGAGCGGATGAGCGAATGGGTGGTCATGCACGCGCTCGCGCATCTGCGCCAGTTGCGCCGCTACGAGCGCCAGCAGCGCGAGCGCATCTGGGCCGACGACGACGATCAGCCGAAGGCCGCCGAGGTCCAGGTCGGCGTGCTCGGCCTCGGCGTCCTGGGGACGGACGCCGCATTGAAGCTCGGCGCGCTCGGCTTCAAGGTCGCCGGCTGGAGCGCGAGCGAAAAGTCGCTGCCCGGAGTCGCCTGCTTCCATGGGTCCGGCGGCCTGAAGCGCCTGCTCTCGATGACCGACATGCTGGTCGTCCTTCTGCCGCTGACCGACGCCACGCGCGGCCTCATCGACGCTTCGCTCTTGAGTCAGCTCAGGCGGGGCGGCCGGCTCGGCGGCCCCATCCTCATCAACGCCGGACGCGGCGGCCTGCAGGTCGAAGCCGACATCCTCGCCGCGCTCGATTCGGGGCGCCTCAAGGGCGCGTCGCTCGACGTGTTCGAGCGCGAGCCGTTGCCGACAGCTTCGCGCCTCTGGACCCACCCCGCCGTTTACGTGAGCCCGCACAACGCCGCGGTCTCGACGCCCGAAGCGGTCGCCGCCTTCGTCGCCCGCCAGATCGAAGCCCACGAGCGCGGCGAGCCGCTGACGAACCTCGTGGATCGGCGGCGGGGGTACTGAGTTTGGGCGCGTGCGCCCACGCGCTCCTCGGCGCCAGTCCGTCGGAGATGCAAATCGGCAGAACCTGCTATTATCTTCAGCGCGTCGAAATGCGCGCCAAGTCGCCGGGCGCCTTCTCCGGCCAGCAGAGGATTTGCGAATTTGAAAATCAAAGTCGTAGTGCATGAGGCGGAGGAAGGCGGCTATTGGGCCGAGGTCCCTGCGATTCCTGGCTGCGCCACCCAGGGCGACACCATGGATGAGCTCCTGCAAAACCTGCGCGAAGCAATCGAAGGGTGCTTGTCGGTGGATGTGGCCGAGCCCAGGGCGGACGTAAACGGGCGGGTGCTGGAAATCGCTATATGAAATCGTTGTCGGGCCGCGACCTGGGCCCGACTTCTCGAACTGCGCGGCTGGCGGCTGCTGCGGATAAGCGGCAGCCATCACATTTATGGCAGGCATGGAAGCGCAGTCCGTCTGTCGATTCCGATCCATGGGAATCGCCCGCTGAAGATCGGCCTGTTGCGGCATTTGGCGAAGCTCGCCGAAATCCCTGACGATGAGCTGCATTGAACGCGCGGCGCCGGTCCGGCATTCGCCAATGGCAAAAAATGTCGCTATCGTCGCCCGGAACTGGGCGGGAATCGTCATCGCGATGAGCGATAGGGCGTCGAAAGACGCCCGTCTCTCGACGGGCTTTGGCGACGTGACCATCCAGGGGCAAGGGCAATGCCCTACGATCCCTGGATTTGTTTGGCTCACGCTCGCAACGACGGAGTTGTCGCTGACAAAACGAGCCATCTAGGGGAGGCAAATCATGCTCTGGGGGATCGATCCGCTTCTTGACGCGGACCTGCTCTACGCCTTGCGGCGGATGGGGCACGGCGACGAGATCGCCGTCGTCGACACCAACTATCCCGCCGCCTCGACCGCGATGTCGACGGTCACCGGCGAGCCACTGTTGATGGCCGGCGTTTCCGCCGCCCGCGCGGTCGAAGCGATCCTCTCGGTGATGCCGCTCGACACTTTCGTCCCCGATCCGGCTGGCCGGATGGAGGTGGTCGGCGACCCTGACGCCATCCCGCCGGTGCAGCGCGAAGTGCAGCAAGTGCTCGACCGCGCCGCCGGCAAGCACGTGCCGCTGCAAGGCATCGAGCGCTTCGACTTCTACGAGCGGGCAAGAAACGCCTTCGTCATCCTCATCACCGGCGAACGCCGCTTCTATGGCGACTTCATCTTCAAGAAAGGCGTCGTCCCGCCGGAGTAACGCTTCTCCCGCAGGGAGATGGCGGGGCGAGGGGATGGTGCGGCAGACCCCTCTCCCCTCGTCCCGAGCCTGTCGAGGGAGGGAGAGGGGTTTCACTTCGCCTTGAGCCGGTCGCGGATCGCCTCCGCCTTGGGCAGTTGCGCCTGAATGATGGCCGCCCGTGGCTGCTGACCGCCGTCGCGCAGCGTCGAATAGGCGGTCTCGATCCGCATGACCGCACCCTCGGCCATCGCCGCGTCTTTCGTCCGGTCCGCTATCACCATCATGGCGACGCCCTGATTGCCAAGGCTCGCTGCCCAATCGAGTGGAACCCGCTCGCGCGTCCGCTCCTCCAACGCCGCCCGAAAGGCCGCCACCGCCTCCTCGAGCCGCGCCGTCCCGCTCTCCCGGCCGCCGAGCGCGCAGAGCGCAGCGCCGAGACTGTTCTGCGTCGTCGCCCAGTCGAGCGGAACCCGCTCGCGCGTCC
>PLUH01000308.1 GCA_003164825.1 Hyphomicrobiales bacterium | reverse complement strand
CGGGAAGGCGTAGCCTTCCGCGCAAGCCGCGACGGCGTTGTCGGCCTGGGCCGACATGATTGCATTGTCGTTGAGGAGGCCTTTGAGCGCGGGATAGAGCCTGAGACTCATCTTGAGCCGGTCGACGCTCTCCATCGCCCGTCCGAAAGCGGATGAGACTTGCAGGAGGTTGGCGATACGGCGGACGTCCTTCGACCGGTTCGTCCCGGCGGCATGGAACAACGCCGGATTGAAAAACACCGCATCGCCCTTGGCGAGCGGCAATTGCACGTGATGCGCCTCGAAATAGTCGCGGAACTCCGCGCGGCCCGTCGCCATGTAGCCCAGCAGGTAGCTTTGCGAGAACGGCAAGTAGAGCGTGGGCCCGGTTTCGAGCGGCATGTCGCAATGGGCGACCGCGCCTTGTAGCGTCAGCACTGGCGAGAGATGATGCACGTGGGCGGGAAAGCGCTCGATCGCGTGGGGCGATTGAAAGCCGAGATGGTAGTCGCGATGCGGAACCTGAGCCGCGCCGCCCGGATTGACGACGTTGAGCTGCGAAGTGATCTGATAGGCGGGGCCGAGCCAGGCTTCGCTCACCAGCGCGACGACCGCATTGCCGTAATAGGCGGCGAACGCGGCGGGGTCGCGCAGGCAGAGCTTCTCGAGCGCGTTCCAGATGCGGTCGTTCGCGCCGGGCTTGGCGAAATGATCGCCGCCGCCGACGTTGCTTAAGCGCTCTTCCTCGATGATCGCCCAGAAATGATCGTTAGTCCTGTCGATCGCGGTCATCTCGGCGAACGCGCCGCGAATGGCGATGATGCCGGGTCCCTCGGTCAGCGCCTCGACCCATTCCGCCATGATGTCCTTGCGGCTCTCGGGCGATGCGGCGGCGCTGCGCGCCTCAAGGCCGTCGTAGACGAGCACGTTCGAAATGACGTCGCTGGCGAAAGGATAGTCGGCGCGGTTGATCGTCCGTTCGACGATCGCCCTGAACGCGTCGAGATCGCAGGACGCCTCGCTCAGCCAGACGCGATTGGATCTGATCCGTACGGCGTTGTCGTCCTTCATCTGCCGTTCCTCCGCGCGTGCTTTCGCGCCAAGGCACTATACATTGGGCGGGCGGCTCGAGACAGCAATCGGCGCGCGCCGCCAGACGGTCATTTCGACGCCATGCGCCGGATCGAGGGGGATCCGTTCGCTGAGCTTGAGACCATGCTGTTCGAGCACGGTCGCGGCCGAGACGCCGGCGTCGCAGGCGGAAAACACCGACCGGCCGCCGGGAAGCTCGACCCCATGGGCGCGCGACAAATGAAACCCGTCGAAGCCGATCATGAGGAAAAGATCGAACACCACCTGGCCGCCGCCGACGGCGACGCGGCCGCCCGTCGGCAGCACCCGGGCCGCTGCTTCTTCCCAAGTCGTGCGCCGCGGGTCCCACCACCAACTGTCCGGGCGCTGCTCGAGCCCCGCCGCCTCGCGCGAGACGACAAGACGCGGGCGCCGGTGGATGTTCGGTTCGAGTTCGTGGCTGCGACGCGCGAAAACGACAAGGTCCGCAAGCTCTTGCGCGCGCTGGTAAAGCTCCCAGTCTTTTGGGTTGCGCAGGGAAACCGGCGTCATCCCGTCGGCGCCGGCGATCTTGTCGTCGTCCGAGACGATGGCGTAACCCGTGATGTCGAGATTCCCGGACATGACCGAACGACCCCCAGCCCGCCGGAGCTAGCCACAACTCCTCGCCGTCCGCCAGGGGCCTTCGCGGCGAACGCTATTGGCCGTCAGTCGCCGGCAAGCGCCTGAACGTCCTTGAGCTGCGCCTCCGTAATCGGGATCATCTTGATCGCCAGGGTGTGAAGTCTCTCGTAATCCCCACAGCATGTAGTCGCTATAAAAGCTGCCGCGTCCGCTTTACGCCCGCGTCAAACCGGTCCCGCGCCTCGATCTCCTTCTCTAGGCCGCGAGCGCGTCCAGCGACCGCTGCATCGCCGCCATTCCCGCCGCGATCGCCCGCGAGAAATAAGCGTTGAGCTCGTCGGGCAGGAAGTCGGCGGTCCAGACGACCGACGTGGCCCCGCCTGAGAGCGAAGCGACCTGGAGCGCGGCGTTATAGTGCTGCGCGCGGCCGCCCTCGGCGGTCCAGACCAAGCGTCGCGCCTCGTCGTCGAGGGTGACGATCGGTTCGCGCAGCGTGACGCCATTGACGAAGGTCACGATGCGCGCGCCGGGCTCGAGCCGGGTGTCGACGACGAAGCCGGGGACTAGCCGGGTATGGAGCGCGCCGATGTCGCGGACCGCCGACCAGACCTCGTCCGCCGGCGCCTGCGTCGTGAGTTCGGATCGGATCGTCGCCATGGGCTTATTTCCCCCCGAAATAGGCTTCGAGCCGATAGCCCTCCGGGTCGAACACGTAGGCGGCGTAATAATGCGGCCCGTAATCCTTGCGCAGTCCGGGCTTGCCGTTGTCACGTCCGCCGTGCGCGAGCGCGGCGGCATGAAACGCCGCCACGCTCGCCCGGTTCGGGGCGGCGAAGCAAAAGTGCAGGCCCGACTTCGGGTCGTCGGCGACCGGACGCTCGGCGGAATTGATCCAGAAACCGACGCCTTCGTTGCCGTAACCGAGCGAGCCCTCGTCGGCGCTGAGGCAAGTAAATCCCAGCGGCTTCAGCGCCGCGTCGTAAAAGCCCTTGGCCTTCGCGATATCGCGAACGCCGATCGAAACGTGATCCAGCATGGGGTCCTCGATGGGTTGGCCGGCGCCGAGGCCGGTTGCGTTCGGGCCTCGGCATTTCCTTGGAGCCTAACCCTGGGACAGTTCTCCGGCTTGGGGAAA
>PLUH01000317.1 GCA_003164825.1 Hyphomicrobiales bacterium | reverse complement strand
CCCGGCATGAGCCGCGACGACCTGCTCGGCATCAATCTCAAGGTGATGGACGCGGTCGGCGCGGGGATCAGGGAGCACGCGAAGCACGCGTTCGTCATCTGCATCACCAATCCCCTCGACGCGATGGTGTGGGCGCTGCAGAAATGCTCGGGCCATCCGACCACGAAAGTCGTCGGCATGGCGGGCGTACTCGATTCGGCGCGCTTCCGCTATTTCCTTTCCGAGGAATTCAACGTGTCGCCGGAGGACGTGACGGGCTTTGTTCTCGGCGGGCACGGCGACGAGATGGTGCCGTCCGTCCGCTACTCGAGCGTAGGCGGCATTCCGTTGCCCGACCTCGTCAAGATGGGCTGGACCACGCAGGCGAGGCTCGACGCCATCGTTGAGCGCACCCGCAAAGGCGGGGGCGAGATCGTCAATCTTTTGAAGACCGGCTCGGCGTTCTACGCGCCGGCCGCCTCGGCGATCACTATGGCCGAGGCCTACCTCAAGGATCAACGTCGAGTGCTGCCCTGCGCGGCCCATCTGACGGGGCAGTATGGCGTGCATAATACCTATGTCGGCGTCCCGGTGGTGATCGGCGCCAACGGCGTCGAGCGCATCATCGAGATCGCGTTCGACGAGACCGAAAAAGCCATGTTCGCCAAGTCCGTCGCGTCCGTCCACGGTCTGATGGAGGCCTGCAAGGCCATCAACCCGGCGCTCGCCGCCTGATTGTTCGTTCGGGCGCCCGGAAAGCGGGCGAGTTTCTTCTGAGGTCGTCGCCGCAATGAACATCCATGAATATCAGGCCAAGGCGGTGCTGCGAGCCTTCGGCGTCCCGATCGCCGCCGGCTTTCCCGCTTTCACGGCTGAAGAAGCGGTCGAGGGGGCCAGGAAGCTCGGCGGACCGCTTTGGGTGGTGAAGAGCCAGATCCACGCCGGCGGCCGCGGCAAGGGCCGCTTCAAGGAAGCCACGGCCGGCGACAAAGGCGGCGTTCGACTGGCCAGGTCGGTCGATGAAGTCAACACCTTTGCTCAACAGATGCTGGGCGCGACGCTGGTGACGGTGCAGACCGGTCCGCACGGCAAGCAGGTCAACCGGCTCTACATCGAGGACGGCGCCACGATCGACAAGGAGCTCTATTTGTCGGCGCTGGTCGACCGCCAGAAGAGCCGGGTGGCGTTCGTCCTCTCGACCGAGGGCGGCGTCAATATCGAGGAGGTCGCGCACCACACGCCGGAAAAGATCCATAGCTTCGCCGTCGATCCGGCCACCGGGATCATGCCCCATCACGGTCGCGCCGCCGCCCGCGCGCTGGACCTTACCGGCGACCTCGCCAAGCAGACGGAAAGCCTCATCGCCAAGCTCTATGCCGCGTTCCTTGCTAAAGACATGTCGATGTTGGAAATCAATCCGCTGATCGTCATGTCGAACGGCCAGCTGCGCGTCCTCGACGCCAAGGTGTCCTTCGACGATAACGCGCTCTACCGGCATCCCGACATCGCCGCCTTGCGGGACGAGAGCGAGGAGGACGCAAAAGAGATCGAAGCCTCAAAGCACGATCTCAATTATGTCGCGCTCGAGGGCTCGATCGGCTGCATGGTCAACGGNNAACTTTCTCGACGTGGGCGGCGGCGCCTCGAAGGACAAGGTCACCGCCGCATTCAAGATCATCACCGCCGACCCGAACGTGAAAGGCATTCTCGTCAATATTTTTGGCGGCATCATGCGTTGCGACATCATCGCCGAGGGGGTCATCGCCGCGGTGAAGGAAGTCGGCCTCAAGGTTCCGCTCGTGGTGCGCCTCGAGGGCACCAACGTCGACCTCGGAAAGAAAATTATCCGCGAATCCGGCCTCAACGTGATTCCGGCGGACGACCTCGACGACGCGGCGCAGAAGATCGTGAACGCAGTAAAAAAGGGTCAGACGGTCTGAAGGCGCCCGCCTTTGCCTCTTCCAATCGTCGACCCCTATTTGGGTGAAAGTCCGACATGTCCATCCTCGTCAACGCCGACACCAAAGTCATCACCCAGGGCTTCACCGGCAAGAACGGCACGTTCCATTCCGAGCAGGCGATGGCCTACGGCACCAAGCTCGTGGGCGGCGTTTCGCCGGGCAAGGGCGGTTCGATCCATCTCGGACTGCCGGTCTTCGACACCGTCGCTGAGGCCCGCGAAAAAACCGGCGCCGACGCCAGCGTGATCTACGTGCCCCCGCCCGGCGCTGCGGACGCGATCTGCGAGGCGATCGACGCCGAGACGCCTCTCATCGTCTGCATCACCGAAGGCATCCCGGTCCTCGACATGGCGCGGGTCAAACGGGCGCTGCAGGGCTCGAAGTCGATCCTTGTCGGTCCGAACTGCCCCGGCGTCATGACGGCGGGCGAATGCAAGATCGGCATCATGCCGGGCAACATCTTTTCGCGCGGCAGCGTCGGGATTGTTTCGCGGTCGGGCACCCTGACCTACGAGGCCGTGTTCCAGACGACGCGCGAGGGTCTCGGGCAGACGACGGCGGTCGGCATCGGCGGCGATCCGATCAAGGGCTTGGAATTCGTCGACGCGCTCGCCATGTTTCTCGGCGATCCGCAGACAAAATCGATCGTGATGATCGGGGAGATCGGCGGCCAGGCGGAGGAGGACGCCGCCGAGTTCCTGAAAAGCGAGGCCAAGCGCGGCCGCGCAAAGCCGGTCGTCGGCTTCATTGCCGGCCGCACCGCGCCTACCGGGCGCCGTATGGGGCACGCCGGCGCGATTATCGCCGGCGGCAAAGGGGGCTCCGAGGACAAGATCGCGGCGATGGAGGCGGCGGGCGTCCGCGTGTCGCCCTCGCCCGCCCGGCTCGGCAAGACATTGGTCGATCTATTGAACGGCAAATAAGGGAGTCCGCTTCCCATGACCCGCCAGGACGTCAATCAAGCGTTGCTGCAGACCTCGTTTCTGTACGGCGCCAACGGCGCCTACATCGAAGCCTTGCAGGCGAAATACGAGCAAGACCCGCTTTCGGTGGAACCCGGCTGGCGGGATTTCTTCGCCGCCCTCGGCGACGATCCCGCAAGCGTGGTCAAGACCGCGCGCGGCGCGTCATGGCGTAAGCCCAATTGGCCGGCGACGCCGAAGGGCGATCTCATCAACGCGCTGGATGGCGATTGGCCGGCGACGGAAAAGGAGGTCGCCGACAAGCTGCGGGCCAAGGCGGCGGAAGCTGGGCCGAAAGCAGCGCCGACCGAGGACGAGATTCGACGCGCGACCCGCGATTCGGTGCGCGCGCTGATGATGATCCGCGCCTACCGCATGCGCGGCCATCTCTACGCCAATCTCGACCCGCTCGGCCTCGAGCCGCAGAGGGACCACGAGGAACTCCATCCCTCGACCTACGGCTTCCAGGAATCCGACTACGACCGAAAGATCTTCATCGATCACGTGCTCGGGCTCGAATATGCGACCTTGCGAGAAATGCTCGCGATCCTCAGGCGCACCTATTGCGGCACGATCGGCTTCGAATTCATCCATATCTCCGATCCGGCCGAGAAGGCCTGGATTCAGGAACGCGTCGAGGGCCCCGAGAAGGAAATCCAGTTCACCAAGGAGGGCAAGCGCGCGATCTTTGCCAAACTGGTCGAGGCCGAGGGCTTCGAGAACTTCTTCGACGTCAAGTTTCCCGGAGCTAAGCGCTTCGGCCTTGACGGTGCGGAGGCGATGATCCCGGCGCTCGAGCAGATCATCAAGCGCGGGGGTCAATTGGGCCTGTGCGACATCGCCCTCGGCATGGCCCATCGCGGTCGGCTCAACGTGCTGAGCCAGGTGATGCATAAGCCGCACCGCGTCATCTTCCACGAGTTCAAGGGCGGCTCGGCGTCGCCGGACGGGGTCGACGGCTCCGGCGACGTAAAATATCACCTCGGCGCGTCCTCGGACCGCGAGTTCGACGGCAACAGCGTTCACCTGTCGCTGACCGCGAACCCCTCGCATCTCGAGATTGTCGATCCCGTTGTGCTCGGCAAGGTTCGCGCCAAGCAGGACCAGCTCAATGACGTCATCGAGCGCTCGAAGGCGCTGGCGCTCTTGATCCACGGCGACGCCGCGTTCGCCGGACAAGGCGTGGTGGCCGAATGCTTCGGCCTCTCCGGACTGCGCGGCCACAGGACCGGCGGATCGCTGCACTTCATCGTCAACAACCAGATCGGATTCACCACCTATCCGCGCTATTCGCGCTCCTCGCCCTATCCCTCCGACGTCGCCAAGCTGGTCGAAGCGCCGATATTTCATGTCAATGGCGACGACCCGGAGGCGGTCGTGTTCTGCGCCAAGGTGGCGACCGAATACCGGCAGAAATTCCACAAGCCGGTGGTCATCGACATGTTCTGCTATCGGCGGTTCGGCCACAACGAAGGCGACGAGCCGTCGTTCACCCAGCCGATCATGTATCGGCTGATTCGCTCGCATCCGACGACCCTCCAGATCTACGCCAACAAGCTCATTGCCGAGGGCATCGTCACCCAGGGCGAGGTCGACAAGATGCGCGCCGACTGGCGCCAACGGCTCGACGCGGAATTCGACGCCGGCCAATCCTACTCGGCCAACAAGGCCGATTGGCTCGACGGCCGCTGGTCGGGCGTCAAGGCGGCGCAGGACACCGACGACGCTCGCCGCGGCCAGACCGGGGTCGAACTCGCTCGGCTGAGGCAGATCGGCGAGCGGATCACCGCCGTGCCTGAAGGGTTCAACATCCACAAGACGATTCTCCGCTTCCTCGACAACCGTCGCGCGGCGATCGAAAGCGGCGACGCGATCGACTGGTCAACTGCCGAAGCGCTCGCCTTCGCCTCCCTCCTGGACGATGGCTTCCCGGTTCGCCTTTCGGGCCAGGACAGCGAACGCGGCACCTTCTCGCAGCGCCATTCGGTGCTGATCGATCAGCAGACCGAAGCGCGCTACATCCCGCTGAACCATGTCCGCGAGGGGCAGGCGCGCTACGAAGTCATCAACTCAATGCTGTCGGAAGAGGCGGTGCTCGGCTTCGAATACGGCTATTCGCTCGCCGAGCCGAACGCCCTCGTCCTGTGGGAGGCGCAGTTTGGCGACTTCGCCAACGGCGCGCAGGTCGTGTTCGACCAGTTCATCTCCGCCGGCGAGCGCAAATGGCTGCGCATGTCGGNNGAGGACAACATGCAAGTCGTCGTGTGCACCACGCCGGCTAACTTCTTTCATGCGCTGAGACGGCAGCTCAAACGCGACTTTCGCAAGCCGCTGATCGCGATGACCCCAAAGTCGATGCTGCGCAACAAGCGCGCCGTCTCGAACCTTGAGGCCTTCGGCCCGGGAACG
>PLUH01000285.1 GCA_003164825.1 Hyphomicrobiales bacterium | reverse complement strand
AAAGCGGGGGTCCAGAGCCACGGCCACTCCGTTCGTGGATGGGCGCTCCCGCCCGTCACTTCACCGCCTGCGGCTCCGGAAAGGTCCATGACCCGTCGAGGATTTCCGGGCGCGGGCGATAGAGGCGCACCAGGTAGTTCCAACCCGGCGGCGTCGGCAGGCAATTGTCGACCTTACCGTCGCAGCCGCCGAACTGGACCGCGATCGAGCCGTCGGCGCCCGGCTTCGCGGTGATGTTGTTGAGCGTATAGGCGTTAAGGGGGTTCGGCTCGAAATAGCCCTTGGCGTTATAGACGCTGATCGACCAGAAGCCGTCGACCGGCACGTCCTTGACGTTCAGCCTGTAGACCGTCTTGCCATCGTTCCTGCCCGGAACGACGTTGAGATAGAGCGCGTCCTTCTCCGGATTGCCGCCCCACGCCGAGGCCGCCCCGATCAGATGCCGCACGGGATCGACGCCGCCCCTGGGGCCGAACATTTCCTTGGTGTCGGGCAAAGTTGTGGCAAGCATGAGAAGCCCATCGCGCACCGTCTTCTGGCTTGCCGGGTCCCAATTCGGCGTCTCGAACTTGCCGGGGCCGCCGGTCTGGTCGACCTTGATCGCGTCCTGGAGCGCGTGGACGGCCTCCACGTCTTTTGGATCGTTCGGGTCGACCAGCGTCCGCACGGCCACAATCGCATAACGGGTTCCGATCTCTTCCTTGGTGAGCGTCTGGCTGCCGGCGCCATAGTCAACCTCGATTGTGTACTCGTCCTCGTCGATGACGTGCATCGACATGAACCGCTTGCCCGCGTCCGGCATGGTGATCGTCACCGGGCCGGCGTCGAGATCGAACACCGCCGCCGAATAAAGCGTATCGCGGTTGAGCCGGATGACGGTCTGATTGTCGATCGCCGCCGGCTGCCGACGATGCCAGAACTTGCCGAAGCCGCCTTCCTTNNGACGGGGCGCTCTGGACTTCGGCCACCTGAACCAGCGGCGGCGCTTTCCATCGCCCGTCGAGCGCATCGGCCTTCGGCCAATAGAGGCGCATGACCACGAAGAACGGTCCGGTCGGCGCCGGCAGCCAGTTCGCCTGCTCGCCGGCGCCCGGATCGGCGTGCTGGATGGCAAGCGTGACGCCGCCATCGTCATCGCGCTTGAGGCTCGGCAACATCGCCGAATTGATCAGGTAGCGGTTGAGCGGATTGGCCGACAGCAGGCTCGAAGGCAGCTCATAGAGGGTCAGCGACCAGAAGGCGTTGACCGGAGGAAGGTCGCCCGGCGCGAAACGCAGCTCATAAGCGTTCGCCCCGCTCAGCGGCTTCCTCGCGCTGTCGACGAAATAGAGGGGATAGATCGCCTCGTCCTTCGAGTTGCCGTAGATGCCAAGCACTGCGCCCGAGAAGCGGGCAAGGGTGTCGCCGTTGAGAAATTCGCGCGTGCCGAACGCGTCCGCGCTGGTGCGCTTGCCGGTGTCGAGTTGCGTTTCCTTGTAGGTCTTGAATTCCGCCCACGCGTCGGCCATGCCGTCCTCGACGGCCTTCAGCATTTCCGGGGAAAGCGCTTTCGCGTCGAATGTTCCGTGCGGTCCGATCCCGAGCCTGGCGAACCGGGCCATGATCTCCGCTTCGGCCGGATTCGGCGGGCAGAATCCGAGCACGAAATTGAGGATGCTGAAAAACTCAGGCGAGGTTCTCTCCGCCTCCGGGCTCAGCGGCTTGATGAAGTCGATGGCGGGCGCCGCCGGGGGCGCCGGCTTGCCGAGGAATTGCGACAGCGGCTCGACCTTGTACCCGGCCTGGATTTTCTTGACGTTGTCGATGTCGTCGGGACCGAAAAGCTGGGTCCGGTAGAGGACGAAGGCAAATTCGGTCTCAGAACGGATCACCGCCTTTATGCCCGGAGGCGTTTCGCCATGCCAGTTCGGCCCGGCGAGGAGGAAATTGCCCGCGTCGTCGCCCGTCGCCCGGCTGCCGACATAGGCGAAGTTGAACGTGTACATATCGACGAACTGGAGCGAGTAGTAACGATCCTTGCCGATCGCCGGCACGGAGAGCACCAGCGGCTCGGCGCGCAGGTCGGCGCCGAGGGAAGAGTAAGGCGTATCGGAATTCGGCGTCTGGATCGCCGTATCGGCGGGCGTGAACACCCGCGCGACGTTGCTAAGCGTGTTCCAGGGCGCCTTGAACTGATCGCCGCCGCGATCGACGAAATACGAATACTGGACGCGATAGTTGTCGACCAGCGGGAAGCCGTAGATCGTCGCCTCCTTGGCGATCGCCCGAGCTTCCGCGGGCGCGAGCTCCTCAGCGGTCGCGGGCGCAGAAATCATGGCGAGGACTCCGAGAGCGAAGGCGACGATCGACGAGAAGACCTTGCGCGCGCAGGTTTGAATGTCCCAGCCAGTCCCGGCGATCGGCGCTGTTTCTGGGTTCGCTCTGCTCGACATGCTCCGGCCTCTTGCATCGGTGTTTGCCCCGCCAGCCTTCCATTGGCTCGCGACTTGGGCGGCGCGATGTCGAGACGGGGCAGTCGTACTCGACTGATTCAGGCGATCGGCTTCGCCGCCAGCACCGTCACGCTCTTGAGCCCGACGCCGGAGGCCCGGAATGCGGCGATGTCGTGGCCGCTCATATGCGGCGAAAGCGCCTCGTCGGGCAGCGCGATCGGCTGCTCCTTGGCGTTGCGCGCGCCCTCGAAGCCGGCAGCTTCGATCAATTCGAAATACTCGGCCTCGGGAAGCGCGCCGGCGACGCAGCCGACAGTGAGTTCCGCCGCCTGGCGCACGCTTTCGGGCAAGGGACCGGTGGCGACGATATCCGAAACGCAGAATCGGCCGCCTGGCCGCAGGACGCGGAACATTTCGACGAACGCAGGCGCCTTGTCGGGCAGGAGGTTCAGAACGCAGTTGCTGATGATCGCGTCGACGGCGCCGCTCTCGACCGGGAGACGCTCGATCTCGCCGAGCCTGAACTCGACATTGTCGAAGCCGAGCTTTCGCGCATTCGCGCGCGCCCGGGCGATCATGTCCGGCGTCATGTCGACCCCGATCACGCGCCCTTCCGCGCCAACCTCGTGGCGGGCGATGAACACATCGTTCCCCGCGCCCGAGCCGAGATCGAGCACGGTCTCCCCGCGTTTCAGCGCCGCGTGCTGCGTCGGCACGCCGCAACCGAGATTGAGGTCCGCTTCCGCCACGTGGCCCGCCACGCCTTGATAGGCGTCGCCGATCACGTTGAGGCCGTCAGGGGCCGTCTCCGGGGCGCAGCACGACGGCCCGCAGCAGCTTCCCGTCTCCCGCGCGATCGCGCCGTAACGCTCGCGCACCCGCGTCCGAACCTCGTCCTCATCTTGCATTGCCGCCTCCCTTTGCGCGCTTGCATCCGTTCCATATTTCGACTATCGTCGAATTATGGAACAAAGGCAAGCCTTGACGCGTCTGTCTGCGATCGCGCACGAGACGCGGCTCGCGATTTTCCGTCTGTTGGTGCAGCAGGGGCCCGATGGCATGCCTGCCGGCGAGATCGCACAGCGCCTGGCTGTCGCGCCGCCGACGCTGTCCTTCCACTTGAAGGAACTGGAGCGCGCGGGCCTGATCCGGGCGACCCGCAAGCAGCGTCAGATCATCTACGCGGCAGACTATGCCGGGATGCGGGCCCTGATCGACTTCATCATGCGCGACTGCTGCCAGGGTCACCCTGAGCTTTGCGGCGGAATTGGTATGTCGGAGTGCGACGCGGTCAATTGCGTCAGGGAGATCGCCGGTGAATGACGCGCTCTATAACGTCCTCTTCCTCTGCACCGGCAATTCGGCCCGCTCAATCATGGCCGAAGGTATTTTGCGCAAGGAGGGGGCGGGGCGCTTCGCCGCGTTTTCCGCCGGGAGCCATCCCAAGGGCGCGGTCAATCCGCTCGCGATCAAGGTGCTCGAGTCTTTCGGCTACCCGATCGACGGCTATCGCTCGAAGCCGTGGGACGAGTTTGCAGCGCCCGGCGCTCCTCGATTCGATTTCGTCTTCACCGTCTGCGACAGCGCGGCCGGAGAAGCATGCCCCGTCTGGCCGGGCCAGCCGATGACCGCGCATTGGGGCATCGAGGATCCGGCGGCGGTCGAAGGGACTCCAGTTCAGCGAGAAGCTGCCTTCGTCACCGCGTTCAAGTATCTCCGGAACCGCATTACGGTGTTCACCGCGCTCCCGATGCGGAGCATCAGCATGATGGCGCTGCAGGCCAAACTGCGCGA
Organism: Hyphomicrobiales bacterium; assembly: GCA_003164825.1. Taxonomy (GTDB): domain Bacteria; phylum Pseudomonadota; class Alphaproteobacteria; order Rhizobiales; family Beijerinckiaceae; genus Roseiarcus. Next base: position 1,298 of record PLUH01000285.1, on the reverse strand, counting down.
AATCGGCCGGATGGAAGGCTCGTCCTCGGGCTCCAAGAAGGCCGGCTGACCATGGCCTTCGATCTCCCTCGCCGGCTTACGGCGGAGGCGCTCGGAACCGCGCTGCTCGTCGCGACCATCGTCGGTTCGGGGATCATGGCCGTGAACCTCACCAACGACGTCGGGCTCCAGCTCCTCGGCAACACTTTGCCGACGGGCGCCATGCTCGTCGTGCTCATCACGATCCTCGGCCCGATCTCGGGCGCGCATTTCAATCCCGCGGTGTCGCTCGTGTTCGCCCTCAAGCGCGACATGAGACCGGGCGACGCGGCGCTCTATATGCTCGCCCAAGTGGCCGGAGGCGTCGCGGGCGCGATCGTCGCCCACCTGATGTTCGCCCTGCCGCTCATCGCGCTCTCCGAGAAGGCGCGTACCGGCGGGGCGCAATGGTTCGCCGAATGGGTCGCGACCTTCGGCCTCGTCGCCACGATCCTGGCCGGCGTCCGCTTCGAACGATCGGCCGTGCCCTGGCTGGTCGGCCTCTACATTGCCGCCGCCTATTGGTTCACCGCCTCGACATCGTTCGCCAATCCGGCGGTGGCGATCGCGCGCTCGCTCACCAACACCTTTTCCGGCATCCGTCCGNNGAGGCCGATGCGTCCGATCCGTTGAAGGCCGCGGCGAGACTATGACGATCACGATCTATCACAATCCGGCTTGCGGCACGTCGCGCAACACGCTCGCCATGATTCGGCAAAGCGGCGAGGAGCCGGTGGTCATCGAATATCTGAAAAACCCGCCGACCCGCGAGCGGCTGCTCGAATTGATCGCCGCGATGGGCATTCCCCCGCGTGCGTTGCTGCGCGAGAAGGGCACGCCTTACGCGGAGCTTGGACTTGGCGATCCGAAGTGGTCGGACGATCAGCTGATCGATTTCATGCTGGCGCATCCGATCCTCATCAACCGCCCGATCGTCATGACGCCGAAAGGCGTCCGGCTCTGCCGCCCGTCGGAAAAAGTGCTCGACCTCCTGCCCAACCCGAATATCGGTCGGTTCGTGAAGGAGGACGGCGAAGTCGTCGGCAACGCGAAAGGGGAGCGCGCCAAGTGACCTTGCGCAAAAGCGCGCAGCAATTTATTCCGTAAAACAGAAGTCCGTGCTATGATCCCGTCATGAGCGATTGGACCCTCGCCTCGGCTACGATTTGCAACGTGCGATTGTTTTCAAGGCGCGCTGCACGCGGAGAAAGATTTTTTGCCCCAGGGGGTCGGCGCAACCTCTTGAAAAGGCTCATTTCCGACAAGGGAATCCAAGGAAA
>PLUH01000167.1 GCA_003164825.1 Hyphomicrobiales bacterium | reverse complement strand
ATTTCAAGCGGCGCATAGATAAATATCAGAGCCTTACTGGACGAACTTTGCTTCAGGGCCTTAGCGCCACTCTGGACGAAACTCGGAAACTTCGCCACCGAATTGTACATGGTGGCTATCGCATCAGCGCCGGCGAACGGGGGCGTGCTCAACGTGCCGTCGACACAGGGCGCTGGATATTCAACTGGTTTGAAAACGACGCGCAGCGGAGCAAGACTCGGGAGAAACAGATCGGGCTGAGATCGCTAGGCCGCGACCTCACCTATGGCGTCTTCCGAAGCAAGATCACGGCAGAGGGTGTGACCGTCTCGCGTCCGGAAATTCCGCGCTAAGGGGCGTACACTTGAACGTGCCCGGCCTCGCGTGGAAACCAGCGTGTCGAGATCGAGCGGCTTGCGATAGACGCATCGCCGGACGGACCTCGTGCCCTCGCGATAGCCATCCGCGCACCGCATGTGCACCTTCCAGCCGAGGCTTCGCGCGATCCCAAGGGTCTCGACTTCCATGAGAACGAAAGTGGAACAACGGGTAGCTTCAGTCAAGCCTTCCGGCCCCGCGTTGCGTCCCAACTCGCCATCTGCCATCCGCCAAAAGAGCGGAGGCGGTCGCGACCGATAACGTTGCATGGGCGTCGCATTCGTCGAAGAATCTCGTCACAATCTGCTGGTCGTTGACGGAAGTGCGGCTCAGGGCCCGANNCGGCAAACAGTCGCTGCGGCCCGATCCGTGGAGGACAATCAAGGGAAACATGATGATGAAGACAATTGCTTCCGGTCTGCTGGTTCTCGGCTTACTCGGGCTTCAGGTGTCGGAAGCCAACGCCGCTGCATGCGCGGCCGGTCCATACCGGGCGGGATGCGTCGGTCCGCGTGGCGCAGTCGGCGTTCATCGTGGCTACGGCTACGGCTATCGTGGCGCGGCTGTTGTGCGGCCTGCCTATGGCGCACGCTGCTTCTGGCGTGCCGGCGTTCGCGTCTGCCGCTGACGGGTTACTTAGTACAAGCGCCGGCGAATGAGCTTTGCGACCTCATTTGCCGACATCCTCGTCAGCAGCCGAACGTCGCCGTCATGTAGCGGCCGTCGGCGATCGTCATGTCGGCATTGACCTTGACGACGGGCTCGATCTCGCGGCTGACGGTGCTCGCGAGACATTGCGGGAGTTAGCTTCCATCCCCTTGGGAGCGCCAGCCTCACGCCGGCCCCCAGCTCCACCGCGCGATCCACCCTTTCTCATTTACCTTCCTGCGCGCGACGCGCCGCCGCGACGCGCTCAGCGTTCTCTTCAACGTTCGATTCGCGGCGAACGTCGCCCGACAAGCGTCGGCTCGATGTTCGAGGTCGTCGTCATCGTGCGGGAACACCCTTCGCTAAGTCCGCTCCGGCGCGTTGCGCGTTCCCCATGAACGCAGCCGCTGCAACACGATGTACAGAAGCGGGATCACGAACACGCCGAGCGCGGTCGCCGCNNTTGCAAACTTCACGGCAAATATCGGCACCGATTGGGCGAACCCCTTCATTGGCTGGGTTCCGAGGCCCTCGACGCCGATCGTCGTGGCCGCAGCCGCCGCGGTCTCCGGATCGATCAGCACCTGGCCGTCGGTGGCGGCCGAGCAGATGCGCGAGGCGAGATTCACTACGCTGCCAATCGCCGTATAGTCGATCCTGCCCTCGTAACCGATGCGACCCACGGTCGCCGTGCCCGTGGCGATGCCGACGCCGAACCCGATGACATACCCGCGTTCCCGCCACCGCAGGATCAGAGCCTGCACCGCGCTTTGCATGTCGAGGGCCATGCGCACCGCACGCGTCGCCGGGTCGGGACAAGGCAACGGCGCATTGAGGAGCAGCATCAGGCCGTCGCCCATGAAACAGGTCAACGTCGCCTCGTAGCGCATGATGATCGAACCCAAGGCGTCGTAATAGTCGCCGAGAAGGCCCATGACCTCCTCCGGACCGACCTCACTGGCGAAAGCAGTGAAACCGCGAAGGTCACAAAAGACGACGCTCACCTCGGTTCGATGGCTTTCGAGGAGGTTTTCTTGTCCGACGTTCTCGACAAGCTCGGCGATCTGCGGCGCCAGAAAGCGCTTGAGGCGGCCGATGCGTTCCGCTCGCTCTTGCGAAACGGCCAGTTCGCCGGCCATTGCGTTAAACCGCGACGCCAGGCCCTCGAGCTCGTCGCCGGTGCGCAGATCGATCTGATGATCAAAGCGTCCAGCGCCGATGCGCGCCGCCCCCTCCTCCAACTGGCGGATTGGCCCGGCCATACGAAGCGCAAGCAGATAGGCGAGCGCGAAAGCGAAAGCGGCGCCAGCGATCAGCAACAGACCGGTGCGCCAAAGCGCGGCCCGGATCGGGCCGTAAGCCTCGGCGGTCGGTTGTTCGACGAAAGCGGTCCAAGCTGGGCCAGGGATTGGGGCCGCCGCGGCCAAGACCGAGCGACCCCTGGCGTTGAAGCCATTAACGATTTCGTTTTCTTGGGCGGCGGCCGCCTTTTGCAGCGCGCGCAAGGGGGAGATGGCTGTGTTATCCGCGCCCCGAAGAACCAGACTGATATCGGGATGAGCGACCAGTCGTCCGCCGCCATCCAAGACGAAAGCCCCGCCGGTCTGACCGATATGGATCGCCGATATCACATCCCAGATCAACTTCAGATTGATCTCGGCGATGGTGACGCCAGCGCTGGGTCTCGCGCCAGCGACCGCGATAGTCATGAAAGGCTCGGAGCCGCGATGCAGCGTTAGCGGGCCAAACCAGACGTGTGCGGCGCGCGCCCCGATGACCGCAGGATCCGTGGAATGGTCGACCCCGCTCATCGCGACGTCGGGATCAGTGCGTGAAACATGCAGCCGCTCAATCCCTTTGCCGTCGACCAGAGTCACCTCGGTGATCGCCGGGGCTTGTCGCAAGAGCCTCAGCGCGTCGAACTGATGGCGCTCGTCGAGGCCCTCGGTCCAAGGCAGCTGGACCGTCCAATCCATCTGAGCGCGAATGCCATCGAGGAAGGCCTGAATTTGCCCGGCGGCCGAATTCGCTTCGGCGCGCAAGCGCGAACTCAAATTGGCGCGCTGATCGCGGTAGCCAAACCACGCATCGCTGGCCCCATTGATGATGAGGGGCACAACGACCGCCACGAACAGAACCAAGAAATATTTCTGGAACAGGGAACGATGCGGCCGCGCGAACCTCAAGGGCGAAACGTCGCCCTTCATTCGATCACTTCGTCTGCGCGGAGCTGGATTGTTTCCGGTATGGTCAGGCCGAGATTGTGCGCGGTTTTGAGATTGATCGAGAAATGAAATCGAGTCGGCAGTTCGATCGGCAGATCAGCTGGCTTCGCCCCATGCAATATCCGATCCGACAGCGCGGCCAAGCGATCGAACACCTCGTCCTGATCGAGGCTGTAGGCCATCAACCCACCGATATGGGCGAGGAAGTCCAGTTCCTCCATGTCGGGAAGATGATGCGCGGTGGCATAGTCGAAGACCGCCTGGTGGTTGATAACGGTGAGAGAATCGGCCACCAGGAGGATCGCATCCGGCGGGTGGCGGTCCATCTCGCCGAACGCGTCGGCGAAATCGTTCGGGGCGCGCACCCCGAGCAATTGAGTGACGATGCCGAGCTTCTTCGCTTCGGCCTGCGCCGCCGCGACGCGCATCGACATGGCGAGATCGTTCTGGTTCCACAAAAGCGCGACCGTATGAACGCTCGGGACCGCCTCCTTGAGGAGTTGCAGACGTTTGGCGGAAAGATCGCTCGCCACCTCAGATACGCCCGTGACGTGACCGCCCGGATGCGCGAGGCTGTCAACCATACCGGTCTCGACGGGGTCGCCAGCGTTCATGACCAGAACCGGTATGCCAGGGGCGCGCTGCGCGGCGGTAAGCGCGGCGGGATACCCGCAAGCGACGAAAAGATCGACCTTATCGGAGACCATTCGATCCACCGCTTCCGGAAGCTGCTCAAGCCGCCCCTGCGCCGCAAATCGCTCGAAGATGACGTTCTTGCCTTCGACATAGCCGCGACGCGCGAAAGCGTCAGCGAAGCCCGGAGCGAGGATACAAGAGCCGGGCGCCCCAACGTGCACGAGTCCGATGCGAAAGACTTTCATCGGGGATTGCGCGGCCGCACCCGAACAAAGGGCGACCGCCGCCAGGATCAGCAAGGCCATTCGGGCAAGCATCGGTCTCCCATCAGCCAATAGCTTTTAGGCCAGCAGTGACCAGGGCCAACGACGGACTTGGCGCTAACGTCGCCGGATTGTCAATTGGCGCCGGCGCGGCTGGCGCCCTGCTCGATGACGAACAGGAGGTCGCCGGTCTTGACCTGCTGGCCCTCGGTGAAGGCCCGCTTTTGCAGGAAGCCCTCGACGCGCGACACCAGATTGACCGTGTTGACCGCCTGGACACGCCCAACGAAAGTTCCGGCGGGCGTCACGCTCTTGAGGGCCGCGGCGGCGACCGCGACCGCGGAAACAGACGCCGCGGCGGGCGCCTTGTCCGCGTTCTGCGAGCGTCCGCAACCGCAAAGCGCCGCGGCGAAAATGATGACCGCGGCGACAATTCCCCGGCCGGGCGGCCGTCGCAGCATCGAAATTCCCCGTCGGAATTCGCTGAAAGCCGCAAGGCCTGGCGGCGCTTCAAGCGGCCGCGCAGCGGCCCATAGGCGGGAAAACCGTGTCAATGGCCGCGGATGTGTTCGCTGGCTCAGCCAAAACCCACGCCGGCCGCGCCGGGCTTAAGGCGGATCAGGCGCGAATCCTCGACCGCCGCCTGCCGGTGCTTGACCGCCTCGCGATAGACGGGGTCGCGGATCATGGCGACGAAGGCGGCGACGCTCGGATATTCGGCAATGAATGAGAGCTCCCAGCGCTCCTCGGCGGGCCCGATCAGCATGAGCTCGAACCGGCCGCGCCAGACGACCCTCCCGCCGAGACGGGAAAAGACCGGCAGGCTCTCACGCCCATAGGCCTCGTAAGCCTCGGCCCCGGTCGCCTCCCGCCCGTCCGGATAGGCCGCGTGAGCGCGCAGCCGGACCAGGTTGAGCATATGGATCGGCCCCGGGCGGTCGTCGGCGCGAAAGGCGGCGAAAGTCTCCCTGGTCGGATCGATGTGGCCGGTCATAAGCGCTTCTCGGCTTCAAGGCTTTCCGCCGGCTGGCCGGCGCCCTTCCGAGCTATACCGGACTTTGACGCCAAACCCGAAGGCGCCGCCGAGAGGTCAGGGCGTGGCGGTGGTTTGCGAATCGGCGACGAGCGCGCGCGACGTCGCCGAAACGCTGACGTGGAACGCGCCATAGCCGAGCGCGGAGCCGAAATTGCTCGGCGCGACGCCGTCATAGCCGACCGTCGCGGTCACCACGGCGTCGGTGCTGGTCGCCGCCACCGACAGCGTTCCACTCGCCCCGCGCGGGGCGTTGCGGGCGAAGACGGCGCTGGCGACCCGGGCGCCGACGCTGTCGCCGCTAATCTCCGGGTGTCGCGCGATCGCCCCGGCGGCGGCGAGCGAGGCGGCGCCCGCGGCCAGTTGCACCTGGGTCCGGAAGCGCGAGACATGGGCGTGGTCAGCGGCGACCGCGACGGCGAGCACGATCAGCGGCGCCGCCGCAGCGAAAGCGACAGCGCCTCCGCCCTCGCCATTCGGGCGGCTCAGCCAAGGCCGGCGGCGGCCAGCTTCGAACGCACATTGAAGTTTCATCATCGACCTTCCAGGCCCGCGGACTTCAATCCGGGCGGACGCAGGACTGTCATAGTCCGAATTATTGACGGCCACGGTAAGGTAATCGGTGAAAACTGCCCGACGCCGTTGAGCAAATCTTGATTCGTTCGAACGTAATGGCGCCGTCAGGCGATGCGCTCGAATACCGCCCGCCGGTGAATGTCCCGCCCCCCTGCGACCGGGATGCGCCATTGGATGCTTGACTGCGCTTAATTAAGTCTATAGATCTGATATAAGCTACGATAGACACTACTTCATTGGGGAATACGGCCATTTCTGACGCGAGCATTCCCCTTCAGGCGGCCGAACCCGCCCGGCTCGGCGAAGATGCCCAGGCGGTCGCCATCGGGCTAGGGGTGTTCGCGCTCGCGTTGGTGTCGCTGTTCGGCGCCGACGCGCTCGGCTGGGTCGCGACCACCTCGGTCTGGACCGATCCCACAGTCGCGCTCACGACGGCGTCGAAGGCCTATGCCGGTCTCGGCGGCCTCGGTGCGCTCGTTCTCACCTATGTTGCGCTCACCGCCGTTCTGTCCGCCGCGGCTTATGCCCTCGGGGACGACGTGAGGAAGTTTGCGATCCGGTTCACGGTCGCCTTTGCGATTGCCTATGGCGCCTGGTTTCTTGGCTCGTGGGCGTATCTCGCCGCCGTCACTCCGGCCGATCAGGCGAAGTTCGGCGTCTCGTGGTCGCTCAAACTGACCAACGAGGGCGGCTACATCGTCGCTCTGATCGCCGGCCTCATCATCGCCAACGGCTTCCCGGCGTTCGCCGAATGGCTGAAGAGCGCGATCCGCCCGGAACTTTACATCAAGATCGCGATCGTCATCCTCGGCGCCTTCATCGCGGTCACCATGGCCGGCAAGCTCACCCTCGCGTCGTCGCTGATGCTGCGCGGCCTCGCCGCGATCGTCGAGGCCTACCTCATCTATTGGCCGGTCGTGTACCTCATCGCCCGCAAGGGCTTCGGCTTCAGCCGCGAATGGTCGGCGCCGCTCGCCTCGGGCGTTTCGATCTGTGGCGTCGCAGCGGCGATCGCGACCGGCGGGGCGATCCGGGCGCGGCCGCAAGTGCCGGTGCTGGTGTCGTCGCTGGTGGTGATCTTCGCGGTCGTCGAAGTGTTGATTCTGCCGGTCATCGCTCAGGCCTTCATGTCGCATGAGCCGCTGGTCGCGGCGGCGTGGATGGGCTTAGCGGTCAAGACCGACGGCGCGGCGGTGGCGGCGGGCGGCATCACCCAGTCGCTCATCCAGGCGAAGGCCGCGGCGGAAGGAATCAATTACCAGCCGGGCTGGATGCTCTCGGTGACGGCGACGGTGAAAGTGTTCATCGACGTCTTCATTGGCGTCTGGGCCTTCATCCTCGCCTATATCTGGACCAATCACGTCAATCCGCGGCCGGGCGCGCCGAAAGCCAAGCTGGCTGAAATCTGGGAACGGTTCCCGAAGTTCATCCTCGGTTTCGTCGCCACCTTCCTGATGGCTTTGGCGCTCGCGCTCGGGACCGACGCCGGGACCTCCGGCAAGCTCGCCACGGCGATCGGCGAAGCCAATATCTGGCGGGTGATCTTCTTCGTCCTGACCTTTTTCTCGATCGGTGTCTTGTCCGACTTTCGCCGGCTGTGGCAGGACGGGCTCGGCAAGCTGGCGGCGGTCTATGTCGTGTCGCTGTTCGGCTTCGTCGTCTGGGTCGGGTTCGTCATTTCCTGGCTGTTCTTCGCCGGGATCAAGCCGCCGCTCGCATCGTAAAGGTCATCCGCCATGGCGACGCCCGATTTACGCGATGAGCTCAAGGCGCCGGTTGAGCCGCTGCTGCCGATTGAAAAAAAGCTGATCGGCTGGAGCTTCGGCATCGGGATCGCCCTGCTCGTGCTGCTGGTGCTGCTCAATCGCATCATCCCCCTAACCTAAGAATCGACGATCCGCCCGCGCGCTTTCGAGCGCCACAGGAACCGGCCATGACGATCGACTGGACCCATTTCACCCCCGGCTCGGCCTTAGCCGGCGGCCTTCTCATCGGTCTTGCGGCGGCATGGCTCATCCTGGTCGAGGGCCGCATCCTCGGCGCCTCGGGCGCCCTCGGCGGTCTTGTGCCGCCGCGCGCGGGCGACTGGGAGTGGCGCGTCGCCCTGCTCGCCGGCCTGATCGCTGCGCCCCTGTTGGCGCGGGCGCTCGTCCACATGGCGCCGCCCGTGATCGAGGCGGACACGGCGACGCTGATCGCCGGCGGCCTCATGGTCGGCTTCGGGACGCGGCTCGGCGCCGGCTGCACCAGCGGTCACGGGGTCTGCGGCGTGGCGCGGTTGTCGCCGCGTTCGCTCGCGGCGACCGCGACCTTCATGGTCGCCGGTTTTCTGACCGTGTTCGTCGTCCGCCATCTCCTCGCCTGAGGCCCGATCGATGAACCGCGTTTCTCCGTTCCTCGCCGGATTCCTGTTCGGGATCGGCCTCTGCGTCTCGGGCATGATCCATCCCAGCAAGGTGCTCGCGTTCCTCGATCTCGCCGGCGCATGGGACCCCTCGCTCGCCTTCGTCATGGGCGGCGCGGTCGCGGTCGCCTTCGTCGCCTTCCGCGTCGCGGCCAGGCGCCGGGCGAGCCTTGCCGGAAGGCCTATCGAGCTGCCGACCGCGAAAGCGATCGATGCGCGCCTGATTGGCGGCTCGGCCATCTTCGGCGTCGGCTGGGGGCTGGTCGGCCTCTGTCCGGGACCGGCGATCGCCAACCTTGGCTTTCTCGACCGGCGCGCGGCGCTGTTCGTCCTCTGTATGATCATCGGCATGGGGCTTTACCGAGCTCTTGCGGCCCTGCCCGCGCCGGCGGCTTACGCTGAGGCCCCGCTCGACGGTTGATCCTCGAGCTTCTCTTTCCATATTGCGACAATGCGAGACCTGGCTCGTCAGCGAGCCGGGCTGGGACCATGCCGATGACCGATTGGAACCCGACTCTCTATTCGAAGTTCGAAGCCGAGCGGATGCGCGCGGCGCGCGATCTTCTGGCCGAAGTTCCGCTCGCGTCGGCGGGGCTCATCTACGACCTGGGCTGCGGACCGGGGAACAGCGCCGAGCTGCTGCTTCGCCGCTTCCCGGACGCGCGAACCATCGGCCTCGACACCTCCGACGCGATGCTGGCGCATGCGCGCATTCGCGCGCCGAAGGCCAAATTCGTCAAGCAGGACATTGCCGGCTGGGCGCCTGGCGCCGACGACCGGCCGGACCTCATCTTCGCCAACGCCGCGCTGCAATTCCTGCCCGATCACGACCGGCTCTTTCCGCGCCTGATGTCTTATCTCGCGCCCGGCGGGACGCTGGCGGCGCAGATGCCGAACACCGCGCGCGAATCCTCGCACGCGTTGATGCGCATGGTCGCCGCCGAAGGGCCTTGGTCGTCCCGCCTGGTCCCGATCGCCAAAACGCAGCCGCTTATCGCCGGCTACGAGGATTATTATGATTGGCTGCGCCCGCAAGCCTCGCGGGTCGACGTATGGACGACGACCTACGTTCACCCGCTCGAGGGACCGCACAGCATCGCCGACTGGTTCGCCGGCTCGACCCTGCAGCCGTTCCTGGAGCGGCTGGACGACGATGAGCGCTGTGAGTTTCTCGCTCGCTACCGCAATGGCCTGAAAGAGGCCTATCCGGTGCAGCCGGACGGTCGGACCTTGTTCGCCTACCCGCGCCTGTTCATCGTCGCGGTCAAGGCGGCGGCGTAACGCTGTCTCGAGCCGCCCCCCTTTCCGGTGATCAAACTTTATCCTTGCCGTAAAGGCATGCTTTACTACCGTTACGGAAGCCTCGTCTTTCGAGCATCGGATTAACTCCTCGGACGGGCTTGCGGCGCTAGCTTTCCCGTGCGCCCGATGCGTTCCGTCAGGAGCGTGGTCGCCGGCGGCGGGGTTGATGCGAATGGCTGATAGCGATGTCTCGCCTGACGGTTTCGCCTCTTGCGGCGCAACCCTGCCTCCCGAAGCGCCCGAGACCGAGTTCAAGTCGGCGCTGATGCGCGAGCAATACCGGTCGCTGGCGCGGCTGGGCCCTTATGTCCATGGCGTCGTCATCCTGGCGACCGTGGCGCTGTGCGGCGCGACCGCGCGAACCAGCTCGCTCCTCGACGGGATCGTTCTCCCTGCGGCGCTGCTCGCCGTCTCGATGTTTCGGCTCATCTCCTGGCTCAAGGCGCGCGCCGGCGTCGAGCGCGTAACGCTCGACGTGGCTCGGCGCGAGGTTGGCGGGGCCAGCGTTCTCGGGCCAATGTTGGCGTTTGCGCTCTCTGTGATGGCGGCGGTCTCCACTTCGCGTGGCGACAACGTCGTCGAATTTGCATTGGCGCTGGTCGCCGTCTGGGTCGCCGTCACGGCTTGCGCGTTCTGCCTCAACGCGCTGGGGAGCGCAGCGGGCGTCGCCGTCGCCGCGGCGACTACGCCGCTTATCATCGCATTCTCGACCCGCGGCGCCGACCTGACGCTCTGGCTGGCGGCTTTGCTGACCGTCGCCGCGTGTTTCGTCATCCGCATGCTCGGCGAGAACTTTCGCATGTTCGCCGAGATCGTCCGCTCGCGCTTCGCCATCGCCGAAAAGCAGCGCGCCGCCGAGGACGCAAGGCAGGCGGCGATGACCATTGCGCTGACCGACGATCTGACCGCTCTCCCCAACCGACGCTGCTTTCAGGGCCAGCTCGCCGAGCGAATCAGGACCGGAACCGAAACCGCCCGGCCGTTCGCCGTCGGCCTCATCGACCTCGACGGCTTCAAGCCGATCAACGACATTCACGGACATCCGGCCGGAGACGACATCCTCAGGCAGGTCGCCGTCCGGCTTGCCAGGGCGATGGAGGGGCGCGGCTCGGCCGCTAGGATGGGCGGCGACGAATTCGCCATCCTTTGCGACGGGATCGGCGCGCGCGACGAGGCGATTGCGCTCGGAGACGAGATCCAGGCGATCTTCGCAACGCCGTTCGCCGTCGACGGGCTCGACGTCGCGTTGACCGGCGCCTGCGGCTTTGCGCTCTTTCCCGCGTGCGCCCACGAGCCGGACGAGCTTGTGCGCCTGGCCGACGCCGCGCTCTACCGCGCCAAGGCGATCGGCCGCGGCGGCGTGGCCGTCTTCGATAGAAAGGCCAAAAGCGACGCCGTGGGCCGCGCCGCGCCCGTGGTCGCCCCGCGTCTAGCGGCCGCGGACTCGAAGGTCGGCGTTGTCTTCCAGCCGATCGTCGCCCTGACGACGGGCCGGATCAGCGGCTTCGAATCGCTTGCGCGCTGGAACCACTCCGCGCTCGGGCAGATCGCTCCGTCGGCGTTCATTCCAGCCGCCGAGCGGATCGGCGCGAGAGTCCGTCGGCGGCCCAGTGACGACGGGCCTTGTCCGGCGCGATTCCATGCGAGCAACTGGACGTCATTGGATCGGCCTGCGTAGAGCGGAGATCGGCCAATCGCGGATCACAGGGCCGCTGCAGCCAAAGTTGGCCACGAGCGCGGAGAGGCATACAATCGGCAACGCTTTGGAACCGCGAGCCGAAATCATCGCGCTCGACCGTCGTTACGCCCACAACAACGAGTAAGACGCCAAAACGGAGCGGCGCATGCCCAGCGGCATCCATCATGTGACGGCCATTGCAGGCTCGGCGCGCCGCAATGTCGATTTCTATACCGGAACGCTCGGCCTGCGCCTGGTGAAGAAGACGGTCAATTTCGACGATCCCGGCTCCTATCACCTTTATTATGGCGATGGGGCCGGCCATCCGGGGACGATCCTCACCTTTTTCCCCTGGGAGGGCGCGCCGCCCGGCCGGCTCGGAATCGGCGAGGCGCAAGAGACCGTATTCAGCGTTCCGGAAGGCTCGATCGGCTACTGGACCCAGCGCCTTATCGAGAAGGGCGTCGCCCACGATCCGCCCGCGAAGCGGTTCGGCGAAACGACGCTCGCATTCAAGGACCGCGACGGGACCCGGCTCGCGCTCGCAGGCGTCAGGGGCGCCGAGGCCGCGCCAGGGTGGAGCGCCACGGATGCGCCGGCGGAGCACGCGATTCGCGGCTTCCACAGTGTGAGCCTGCTCCTGGCCGAAGCCGGCCCGACCGCCGCCATCCTGACGGACGTATTTGGCTTTGTCGCCGACGGCCGCGAGGGCTTAACGCAACGCTATCGCGCGCCCGGCGTCGAGGTCGGCGGCCTCGTCGACCTCAGGACAGCGGGAGAATTCCTGATGGCGCGACAGGGCGCGGGCTCGGTTCACCACATCGCGTTTCGGGCGGCGGACGACGCGGCGCAAGCCGCGATGGTCAAGAAGCTTGTCCAGGATCACCATCTGCGCACGACCGAGCAGAAGGACCGCAACTATTTCCGCTCGGTCTATTTCCGCGAGCCCGGCCGGGTGCTGTTCGAAATCGCGACCGATCCGCCCGGCTTCGCCGTCGACGAGCCGGTTGCTTCGCTCGGGCAGGCGCTCAAACTGCCGCCGTTCCTCGAGGGGCGCCGCGCCGCAATCGAAGCGGCGCTGCCCAAGCTCGACTAAACGAGGGCCGAGCCTTGCAATGCCCGTCGCTTCGCGGAAACCGATAATGGCCCCCGCGCTCGCCTATATCCATCGCTTCGAGCCCGGCGGCGACCTGAGTCTGCCACCGGTTCTCCTTCTCCACGGAACGGGCGGCGACGAAACCGACCTCTTGCCGCTCGGCCGCGAGATCGCGCCCGGGGCGGCGCTCCTTTCTCCGCGCGGGAACGTGCTCGAAGGCGACATGCCGCGCTTCTTCAAGCGCTTTCGCGAGGGCCTGTTCGACGAGGACGACGTGCGGCGCCGGGCGAACGAGCTTAGCCATTTCGTCGCCGAGGCGCGCCGCGCCTACGGCCTGGCTCAACCGCTGGCGCTCGGCTATTCGAACGGCGCCAACATCGCCGCGGCCGTTCTGCTCATGCATCCGCGGACCCTGGCCGGCGC
>PLUH01000406.1:214-21471 GCA_003164825.1 Hyphomicrobiales bacterium | reverse complement strand
GCGTCGAACGTATGGGCGAAGCCCAGAACGACATCATATTGCTGGGACGCCACGTTTTGAGCCTGCGGGTCGTCGACCAGTCGGCTCCAGATTCGCGTGGCCGCGCGATAGGCGTCGATTTGGGCCAGTCCGGAGGTATGCTCTCCTAGCAGNNCCCGGTGGTATGCTCTCCTAGCAGTTTTTCCGCCTCAGCGTACTGCTCCTGCGCCCTTGCCGGTCCGAGCCCTCGGAACGCGAGCGTCCTTCTCGCATCGGCGAGCTTCTGATAGTAAGGCAGCGCGTCTTGGGGATGGTCCGACTGCGCGAGAATTTCGGCAACGTCGTAATAGTTTGGCGTGATAAAGTCTAACCACAGCGGATTGCCCGGCTCGCTCTTTGCGAGTTCGTCATAGAGGGCGGCGCTTCGCTGAAATTTCTCGAGTGCAGGGTCCGGTTTTCCCTCCTTTTTTTCGAGCAGCCCCCAGCGGCTGTAAGTTGCGGCCAGGTTCGATTTCAAGCTCAGGTCGAGCGACTTGGGCTTAACGAGCGCTTCCTGCGCATTGCGCGCGACGAGTGCGTCCTGAACTTCCGACGCCTTTTGGTAGAAGGTCCTGGCGTCGTCGTCGGCGTTTTCCACCCTGGACAACTCGGCGATGCGGAAAAACGCCTTCCCCCTGTTGCGCAATAGGTCAAATCTCTCGGGGTGCTTGGCGAGCGCAACTTCGCAAGCTGAAAGACCAGACTGATATTCGGCAAGCGCCTCTGGATATTGTTTGAAGTCCTTGTGGATGTCGCCAATCTTCATGTGGGCGTCGATGAGATCGTCTACGCCGGTTTCCGCATCGCTCGAGGCGGCGATACCTTGGGCGATTCGGACAGCTTGGTTATATTGCTCGAGCGCGTTTTCATACTGCGTCTTCCCCATAACCGAGTCCGCATTGCCGACGCGGATGGTCGCCTCGTATAAGAGTTGCTGCGCGTCCATGTCGGCCGGATTCGATGCCGTCAACGACAGCGCGATGTCTTTTGCCTTTCTGGCGAATTCCCGCGCTTTCGAATAATTCTTTAGATGCCACTCCAGGTCGGACACCTTATCAAGCGCTTCGACGCCGGCGGGCGAAGTCTTGTAGGTGGACAACCAAACTCCGCCGAGAAATTGCTCCGATATGGTCGCCAGACGATCGACGCCCGTGAGATCAAGGCTTTGATCATTAAGCGACGCGAGGGCGAGGCCTGCCACCGCAGTTCCGGACCGCAGGGCATTCTCGATCGCTTCCCGCCGCAGCGCCTCCGCCGCGTATTGATCCCTCACGATCCACCCCACCGCCGCGAGGACGCCCGCAACCACGACAAGCGCGGTGAGCCATCGATTGCGCGACTGCCGTCTCTTCGACGAGATGTTGCCGTCGATCAGCTTTTTGACATCGTCGAATCTGCCGCCGTAGCGCTCGGCCCAAGCCGCCGTCCGTGGCAGCTTTTCCCACCAGGATTTCGTGCGTTCCGGTTCGTCCAAGGTCGCCCGTTCGCCGCCGGTTTCGCCATCGAGCAGGGAGGCGAGCGTATGATAGCGCTGGCCGTCGCTTTGCTCCTCGGCCAGCCAGCCCAGCGGCGGCTTGCCGGTCTTTGGGTCGACCGGTTCGGTCTTTCCCGCGATCGTCTTCCATCGGCGAAGCAAAGCCTCATGCCCGATGTCGATCCGCTCATCCGCTGCGAGCGTCGGCGACGCCGCGAGCGAAGGCAGGAGGAACGAACAGGTCGGCGCGCGAAACCAGTCGAGCGCGGTCCGCAGATCGGCCTCCTTGACCCCGGTCTCGGCCAAGAGCCTATCGAACCGAAGCGCTCGGCGAATGGCTCTGCCTTCCCGGTCGAGTTCCGATAGCGCCCGGAACGCCTGTTCGACCGCGAGCTCTTTGCCCGCGCATTCGGCAAGGATCTCGTCGGCGTGGCGCGACAGCGCTTCCGCCATGCGCCCGATGTCGTCATAGGTCTGGCGCGTGACATGCCGCGCGCCTCGCACGCCGGTCGCCGCGCCGGCCCGGTCCCATAACCGCATCAGGCAATGCTGCAGCACCGGAAGCTGGTCGAGCTCGTCGCCGGAATCGTTGATGAGCCTTTCGATCAGTTCAGGCTCGATGGTCCCTCCCGCCTTCTCGATCGGTTTCCGGATCGCCTCCTCAAGCTGGCTGCGGGTCAAGTTTGGGACCAGATATTGGGTCGCGCTCACCGCCTCCGGTAGGCCGTGAAAATAGGCGCAGTCGCCGATGAAATCGGAGCGCATGGTGATGAGGACGCGCACGTTCTCGATCCGCCGGCGATCGGCGTCGAGCAGGATCTGAACGAACTGGGCCGCTTCGTCGCGCTGTCGCGCTTCGTCGACGCCGGCGCGACGCTGGCCGAGGCCGGCGAGGCCGAAGCGGAACAATTCCTCGAACTGATCGACCACCAGGATGAGGGATCCGCCGCCGAGGCCGCCCGCCTCGGCGAGCGCGTCCTGCAGGCTGAACCCCGATTGACGCAGCCGATACTCGATCCGGTCGCGCCGCCTCGCCGATTCGTCGGCGTCGTCGCCCGGAGAGAGGCGCGCCAGGGCCTTAGCCAGCCGCGCAAGCGGCGAGGGTCCGGGGCGCATGTCGAGATAGATCCAGGACGGTCCGCCCGGATCGTGGCTTTCCTCGTCGAGCAGCCGGCACAAGCCGGCGAGGACGAGCGAGGATTTGCCGCTGCCCGAGCTTCCGATCACCGCGATGAAGCGGCCATGCTCGACCAGTCGATAGAGCGCATAGATCTGACTTTCGCGACCGAAGAAATAGTCGCGGTCGGCGAAGACGAACGGCCGCAGTCCCGGGAAAGGCCGTTCGGCCGACAGCGCGGACTCGTCGATCGCGCCCGCGGCGGGGGAGGAGCCGGATATCGCCGTCGCCGCTGGCCCCGGGACGACGTTCATGGACCGGGGCCGGCGGGTTGCGAAGCAAGATCGGCGAGCAGTTCAGGCGTCGGCGACCCTTTCTCCACCAGGTCGAGGACTTCATCGAATTGCCCGTCCTGGAACAGAATCCGCATGAACTGGGCTCGCTTGTGCGGGACCGGCGGCGGCCCGGCGATCAGACTCCGGCGAGCGAACTGTTGCTTGCGCCCGAGCGCCTCCCAGTCCTTCAGCCTGTCGGCCTCAGACCTCACCCAGACTTCCGAGGCGTTCGCCCAGCACAACGTGATGGCGTCGCATTTCATCAGAAGATCGTCGTTGTAGCGGCGCGTTTCGGCGTCTGACCCGGCGGCCGGAACCTGGATTTTGACCGGGCTTTGGCGGAGCGCCTCGACCACCGCCCCGGCGTAGTCCTCATCGGCGCTGTGGTAGGCGAGATAGACCTCGAGCTTGCCGTTCGGCGGCGCGGGCGGCGCGCGCCGTGGAGCCGTCTGGGAGAGATACTGGAACAGGAACTCGATGAACTTGCTGAGGATATCGCCGTCGATCTTGTCGGTCGCGATCTGGGCGTCGAAGCGCTCCAGAACCTTGAGCGGATCGCGCTCGACCGCAGGTCCGGCCGGCTGCCCGGGAACGTCGAGAATTTTCGGCGCCCAGACGATCCGGCGGAAAACCGGATCGGCAAGGTTCGCGCTCCCGCCTGCTTTCTCGCGCGCGCGGGTCAGCTGCTGCTTGAGGATCGGCGTCGGTTCATCGTCGTCCGGCGCAAATCCCTGCTTTTCGCCGACGAGGAGGACCGAGACTTCAGCCTTCGCGAGCGCGGCGACGAAGTAGTCGCGCGCGGCCGCATTCTTGGGGACGTCCGAGTTGAAGTCCGGAACAATTGTGTAGCCCTTGCCCAATAGCTCGTACGCCAGGCGGGTGTAGGCCGCCTCCATGTCCGAGGCGGGCTTGGCGAGATAAATGATCCTGCCGTTCGGGGTTGCGATCGGCTGGCCGGGCGCCGCGGCGGCGCCCGTGCCCGCGCCCTCGGCGATCCGATCGATGCGCCGTTGCAGGAAGGCCGCCAGATCGTCCCGCCGATCGTAAAATCGCGGGTCGCACACCTCTCCGCGATTGAAAAAGGGTTTGACGTCGGCGACGTCGTTCTGGTCGTCGCGGGCGTAAAACAGGAACCCTTCCTGGGTTTGCAACAGCGGCGGCCGCCTCAGCCGGTCGACATGGCCCTTTCCGACCACGACCATCCGCTCCGCCACGTTGTCGATCCCAGCGGCGCGCCTGAGTTCGACGAACGCGTCGAGCTCCTTTCGGCAATAGGGGCGATCCAGCCAGTTGTTCGACATGACAACGACCAGGATCTCGGCCTTCCTGAGGCCGTCGTCGATCAAGCCCTCGAATTGATCGCCGTCGCTGATGCGTTTGCGGTCACGCCAGATCTTGGCCCTGGTCGCGCCAAGATCGGCCAGTTTTTTGTCGAGCATCTCCTGAAAGAAGGTGACGAAGCCCTTTTCGTCCTTCGAGGCGGAGGTCTGGAGGTCGTCGTTATGGGCGTAGGAAATAAAGATCCAGACGTCTTGGTCGCTCACCGAAGCTGTTCCCTCTCCCCGAAAACGCCGATGCTTTCTTAACGCCGATCAAACCACTAAACGCCTGTAACTGTTTCGGGTCAAGACAAATACGCATAGTCAAATCGGGGTATATGACCCGACCATGACGCGTCATCCTTGGTTATGGAAAAGCACATGTCCAGCCGCGGCGCTGTGATACGGATCACAAGGCGATCCGGAACAGCCTGTCGCCGCCTCAACCCCGCTCGCGCATCAAGCGCGACTTGTCACGGTTCCAGTCGCGCACTTTCTCGCTCTCACGCTTGTCGTGCAGCTTCTTGCCGCGCCCAAGCGCAATCGCGATCTTGGCTCGGCCCTTGGCGTTAAAGTAGATTCTCAGCGGCACGATCGTCATGCCCTCGCGCTCGACGCCTTTGGCCAGCTTGGCAATTTCCTTAGCATGCAGAAGGAGTTTTCGCGGTCTCTTCGGCTCGTGGTTGAAGCGATTGGCCTGCAGGTATTCGGGGATGTTGGCGTTATAGAGGATGATTTCGCCACTGCGATCGACGGCGGCGTAGCTCTCGGCGACTGTCGCCTTGCCGGTCCTGAGCGATTTGACCTCCGTTCCGGTCAGCATCAAGCCGGCCTCGAACGTCTCGCCGATCTCGTAGTCGAAGCGGGCGCGCCGGTTGTCGGCGACCACCTTGAAGTTCGGCTTTTCCTTTTCGGCCGCCATGGGCGCCTGCTCCCTTCAAGCGTTGAGCAGCCCCGCATGCACCATCGCGCGCCGGATCAGGGCTTCGGTCGCCTCGCTCACCGGAATGAGCGGCAACCGGGTCTCGGCGCGCGCCCGCCCGAGCAGGCTTAGCGCGTATTTCGCTCCATTGACGCCGGGTTCGTTGAAAATGGCCGCGTGGAGGGGCGCCAGGCGGTCCTGGATCTTCAGCGCATGATCCCAGTCGCCCTTGAACGTCGCCTCCATCAGTTCCGCGCATGGCGCAGGCGCGATGTTCGCCGTGACCGAGATGCAGCCGTGTCCGCCCGCGGCCATCGCCGCCAGCGCCGTCATGTCTTCGCCAGAAAGTTGGATAAACTGCGGCCCCATGGCGTGTCGCTGGCGCGATACGCGCCCCACGTCGCCCGTCGCGTCCTTGACGCCGACAATATTGGCAAGCTCGCTGAGCCGCT
The DNA here is from genome assembly GCA_003164825.1 of Hyphomicrobiales bacterium. Taxonomy (GTDB): domain Bacteria; phylum Pseudomonadota; class Alphaproteobacteria; order Rhizobiales; family Beijerinckiaceae; genus Roseiarcus. The sequence goes on along the minus strand of PLUH01000406.1, from coordinate 15,834 downwards.
TCATCGTGTCGACCGACATGTCGACCACGCTTCGCGGAGGGATGTTGTAGATGAGGATCGGAATTCCGATCGCGTCGTTGACGGCCTTGAAGTGCTGGTAGAGGCCTTCCTGGGTCGGCTTGTTGTAATACGGCGTGACGACGAGGACGGCGTCCGCCCCGCTTCGCTCGGCGTGGCGGGCAAGCTCGATCGCCTCTGCCGTGTTGTTGGAGCCTGCGCCGGCGATCACCGGAACCCGGCCGCGCGCCTCGTCGATGCAGATGTCGATCGCGACGCGATGCTCCTCATGGGTGAGCGTCGGGCTCTCGCCGCTCGTCCCGACCGGCACCAACCCATGCGAGCCCGAGTTGATTTGCCAGTCGATCAATGCGCGGTAGGCCGGCTCGTCGATCTTGCCGTCCTTGAACGGGGTGACCAGCGCCGGCATCGATCCGTGAAACTTCGCCCGCTTTTCCATCATCCGCGCCCAGTTCTTTCCGCGCCCTATCGATACATGGCCCCGGTCAGCCTGCCGACACATAGCTCCGGCGCGTCCCAGGCGAAAGGGGCGAGCCGCCGGGCGGCAAGGTTTAAATCTTGGTCAGCAAAGTTGGTCCATCCTCGTCGAACAGGATTGGACCCATGACGATTCTCCATCCGCGCCTTTTTCTCGCCATATGCGCCGGCGCTGGCCTGATTGCGTTCACCCCTGAAGCGCGCCGACCGCCCGGCGAGCACACGGCGATCGACGAGAGCGCCATCGGCTCCTCCGCCCCGCGCGTCGCCGGGGCGCCCTCGCAAGCGGCCGACGCCGGTCGAGAGGCGCGGCTGGCGCTTGCCGCGCGGCCGAGCGCCGCCGATGAAGGCATCGACGACGCCGGTTCCTTGGCCAGCGTCCCGCTGTCCGCCATCCGTCCTCCGCCGCCCGAGGCAGCGTTGAGCGACGCGGACCTCGCGGCCCAATTCGCCGATGCGGACCTCCNNGCCGGGCGAGGAAGCTCCTCCGGGCGGCGCCGCCCTCCCGGCGCAATTCGCTTATGCCGACGTCCCGAGCGCCGGGCCCGTCATCAGCGCCCTCTCCGAGGTCGCGCCGTCCCCACCCGCTGCGGCCCCCGCGCCTGATGCGCCCTCGCCGCCGCCCCCGCTCGGTTCGGAGGCCGCGATCCTCTATAACAGGGGCGACTTCGCGGGCCTGGCGGCGCTCGCCCAAGCGGCGAACGATGCGGCCGGGCGATCGGCGCTGGAATGGGCGTCCCTGCGCGCCAACCCCCATCCGTCCTTCGCGTCGCTTGCCGCCTTCCTCGAGGCCCATCCGACCTGGCCAAGCCGGGGCTGGATTCGCGAGCGCGAGGAAGCCGAACTGGCCGCGCATCCCGAGGCTCCGGCGAAGGTCGCCGAGTTTTTCGCCGGCGGCCAGCCGCAAACGAGCGCGGGAAAGATCGCCGCGGCGCGCGCGGCGAAAGCGACGGGGCGCAGCGACGAGGCGGCGCAAATCATCCGCGCCTTGTGGCGCGACGGCAATTTCGACGCCCTGACCGAGGGCGTCATCCTGCGCGACTTCGGCCCTTTGCTCGTCAAGGCCGATTACAAATATCGCGCCGACCGCCTGCTCTACGCCGGTTATGTTGGCGCCGCCTCCCGCGCTGCGGCGCTTGCCGGTCCCGACGTTCTGGCGTTGGCCGAGGCTCGCATCGAGGCCGCTCGCGCGCCCATGAGCGCGGCGCTGCTGAGGGCTGTTCCCCCGGCGCTCCGCGACGATCCCGGCCTGTTGTTCTCCAGGGTCCAGTACGCCCGTCGCGCCGGCCGCGTCTATGAGGCCGCGGTGCTCCTGAGCCTCGCGCCGCACGATCGCGCCGCCGTGGTCAGTCCCGATCGTTGGTGGAGCGAGCGCAAGATGATCGCCGCGGCGCTGCTCGATCTCGACGAGCCGCGACTGGCGTTCGAAGTCTGCGATGAGACCGTGCGGCCAGAGACGTCCGAAGCGGAGGTCGACGCCGACTTCCATGCCGGTTGGATCGCGCTGCGCTTCCTCGACGACCCGCCCTTGGCCGCCGAGCGCTTTGCGCTCGCAGCTCTGGCCGCCGACGCTCCGCTGTCGATCGCCCGCGCCGCCTATTGGCGCGGACGCGCAGCGGAGGCGGTCGGCGATTCCGACGACGCAAAGGTCTATTATNNCCGCCTATTGGCAGGGCCGGGCGGCGGAGGCGATGGGCGGCTCCGAGGCGGCCAGGGGCTTCTATGAGCGCGCTGCCAGCGAACCGATCGCCTATTACGGCCAGCTCGCCGCTCAACGCCTCGGCCAGGCCCGCCTCACCCTACGCGCGCCGACGTCAGCAGCGGAGGGCGATCGGCGCGACGAGGCCGTTGGCGCGGTCGCGGCGCTCTACGGCGACGGGCTCGACGATCTCGCCGCCTCGCTCGCCTTCGACGCCGCCCGGCAATGGCGCGACGAGTCGCAGATCGCCGCCATGGCGGAGGTCGTGCAGCGTTTCGGCGATGCGGGGACGCAAGTCCAATTCGGCAAGCTCGCGCTCATCCGCGGGTACCCCTTCGACGCCATGGCGTTTCCGGCTTCCGGGATGCCGGCCTTCCTTCCGCTCGCCCACTCCGCCGACCTCCCCACCGTCTACGCGGTCGCGCGGCAGGAAAGCGAGTTCATCTGGCGGTCGTCGTCATGGGCGGGCGCGAAAGGCCTGATGCAGATGCTCCCCTCGACCGCGGCCTTGACCGCGCGGCAGGCCGGGGTCGAGTTCGACTATGCCCGCCTGATCGCCGATCCGGGCTTCAACACCAGGCTTGGCGCCTCGCTCTTGGGTCAATTGATCGCGGACGAAGGCGGGTCACGTGAACTCGCGTTTGCCGCCTACAACGCGGGTCCGGGCCGGGTCACGCAATGGATCGCCGCGCACGGCGATCCGCGCGATGGAACCGCCGATCTCATCGATTGGATCGAGCGCATCCCATTCGACGAAACGCGCGATTACGTGCAGCGAGTCAGCGAGAACCTCGGCGTCTATCGCCAACGCTTCGCCGACGACCCGCCGACCCCGGCGCCGGTTTCCGCGCGGATGGCGCGCGAGTAGATCGGGACGGCGCGGTTCGCGATAGTCTGGCGATCGACCGGAACCTTTCGCGCCATGGCGCGTTTGGCGTGTGCCTATTTACAATCGCGAAAGGACAAAACGTGGACAAAACGATCATGGGGCTGTTGGGCGGGGCGTCCGCGCTCGCGCTCCTTGGTGGCGGCCAGGCATCGGCTGCTCCCGCCGGCGAAGCGAATGGGTTGGCGCCCGCGCGCTCGTTCGCTGAATTGCTGGACCCCATTCCGGACGCAGCGAATGTTTTAAGGGCGGAGGACGAGCGGGCGGCCGCAGATGCTATCATCGACGAACGGCCGATGGTTGTCGCCCAGTATCACCACCACCACCACCACCATTACCATCATCACCATCACTATCATCACCATTATCATCACCACCACCACTACTACCATAACGGATAGCGAGGCTGGGCTATAAGCGCGCCGAAGAGTCGGCGCGCCGGCCCGTCGGAGCGAGCGGCAGTATTGAGCGCGGTGGTGGGAGCGTGGCTCCGGTCAGCGGCGCTGCTTGGCCTTTTCGCTCGCAGCGCCGAGAATATGGCGGTAGGTGCCGTCGAAGACGGTGTTCGTAGCCGATTTCCATTCCGTTTCGGCGGACAAGGTGGAGCGGCTTTGGTAAATGCGCCGCGACTGGATCTCGCGCTCGGCGGCTTCCTCCTCCGGCATCGGAACGAGATCGAACGCCGCTTCCTCGGGAACGACAAGCATCTGCACGAAAGGCTCGCCCGGCCGGAAGACGTGGGTTTTTCCGTCGGGCGGCGATTTGAACACGAGGAAGTGGATCATCGGCCACCATCGCCGGATCAACGCGGGAACGGCGACCGGAGTCGTATCGGTTGGATCGGTATAGAACCGCGGGTGCGGCTCGGTGCGGATCGCCCACCCTTCCTCGACCTTGAGATCGAGCGACAGCTGATAGGTGTAGTAAAGGTCGCCGAAGGCGCGGAAAGGCGGCCATTCGCCGCCGTGGTCCGCCGGCGGCGGGCCGAAATCGCCGTCAAGAACCAGTTTGCCGCCGCTGACGCTGACGCGAAACTCCTGCTGGTAGGGGTAGAACAATTCTATCCCGTAGCGGGCGCCTTCCGAAAAAGGCAGGCAATGCCAGGCCTGTTCCATCGACCCGTTTTTCCTGGGCTGGCGTTCGCCGCCCCAGCCGGGAACCTCGAGCTTGGTCCGGCGCGGATTGAGCCCAGGAGTGAACGAGCGATACTTGACCTGCATTGGCGAACCGCCCTCCCGTACGCGCCGGAACGAACGCGGCGCTCGAGCGGCTCGTTCCATCGGCCATGAATGTGGTCGCTATTCTCTCATCAACGCGTTGACCGTCTCCACCAGGCGCGGCACGTCGACCTCGTAGGAGAACTCCGAGTCCTTGAGGTGGCGGGGGTCTCTCAGGAGAGCCTCCTGCGACTGATGCTGGAATAGCACCACGTGCTCGAACCGATTCATCGCGCCGAAGTGCGAGGACCATGGGTCGAACTGACCCTCGGCGATGATTTCCACCAGCTTGGTTCCGGGCCGGGAGAAAATCGCATTCACCATGCCTGAGCCGAATTCGCTGACGATGAATTCGGCGTTCGAGAACAGCATCGCCTGCTCGTCGAACGGCAGTTTCTCCGGCTGAATCGCGGTAAAGCCAAGCGGCGCAAGCGCCTCGATCATCGTCCTCCTGTTGCGGATGTTGCGGGCGTCGCGGACGCCGCGGCAGACCAGCAGCCGGCGCGGCCGCTCGGCAGCCGGCGCATGTTTCTCGATGTTCGCCAGGATGACGGAAAAGACCTCCTTGGTCTGCGGGTGTGCGTTGATCGAAGCCGCGCCGCAGTGCCGGTTGCTGGTGATCGCATGCTCGAGAAACACCGGCTCAGGCTTGATCTCCCGGATCAACCCTGGCGGAACGTCCAGCCGGGCGACAACCGCGCGCTGCCATGGCCTCAGCGTCCAGGTCAGCATCGGCATGCCCATCTTGACGCCCAGGCGAATCAGCGGAACGACGTCCAGCAGGTAGTGGCCGTAGTTCGGCTGATCGGAGCCGGCGAGGAGTAGATATTCGCCCGCTATTCTGGGAATCCTCGCCAGCCGGTCCGGGTAGAGCAAATGCTCTTTGCTTCCGTCGGGCAGCGGCCGGTCAACGATCGCCTTGACCCTCGTCAGGAAGCCGTCCTGAAACGGCCCCAGGTACGAATGGCGCCAAACCTGTCCCTGTTGCGAGACGAGCAGGCCGAAGTAGGGGAACCAGTATTGGTCGGTGAGGTGCTCCAGCATCATCGCCGGCGCGTCGACTGTATGATCGACATAGTGNNGCGTCGACTGTATGATCGACGTAGTGGACGCACTCGTCCTTGGTCGAATTCACACTGAGCGGATGCAGTCTGGTCCGATATTGGCAAGGCGCGAGGACCTCGCATTGCGTCAGCGGCGGGGGGAAACGTCCCGCAAAGGGAACGACCGCCAATTCGGTCGTCGTATCCACCGAGACCGGCGCCCCGGCATCCGAACCGGCGGCGAGCGCGCGGCGCATCGACCGGCGCGCGTTTCGCCACGGCGTCCTGACCGCCTTGCGCCAGAATGTGTGCAGGCTTTCGCTCAACCAAAGGCTGGCGGGACGTTCGACGCTGTCGGGAGTGGCATTTTGCCGCCCCGCGAGGGAGAACGGCCGATTCTTGATCGTCATCGCATCTCGTTCGAGAGACGGCCCGAGACCGTCGCGGCATGTCGTCATAGCGGCGGACGGCGCCTGCATCCGCTCCTTGACGTTGCAGGCCCGAACCTCGCGGTTCCTATGCCCGATCGGACGGCGGCCGACAAGTTCGACTCTTGCGACCGCCTGCGCCGCGACTATCCACCGCGCAAGCCTATCGCTCGCGTGACACCCGCCGCGCCCAAAGCTATGGCGACTCTTGACAAGGCGCGAGCCGATTCGCGCCTCCTCACTGCACCCCAAAGCCATGGCGTTCCGCTTCGCTCACGATGTCCACCTCGAATCGCCGCTCGCGGCGCCGGCGCTGCGTGATTCCTTGCTCGCCGAATTTTGTTGAGGCTCGCGGATGAATTTTCGCTTCCTGCACGCCGCTGATCTTCATCTCGGCAGCCCTTTCCTCGGCCTTGCGCAGAAGGACGAAGACGTTGCCGCGCGCTTCGCCAAGGCGAGTCGAAGCGCATTCGAAGACCTTGTCACGAAAGCGCTGGAGGAAGGCGTTTCGTTTGTCGTGATCGCCGGCGACGTTTTTGACGGCGAGTGGANNGTTTTCGAGTTTTCGACCAGGCGGCCGGAAACCCATCGCATCGAAGATTTGCGTGTCGCGCTGCACGGACGCGGTTTTCCGCACCGTGAGGTGGTTGAGAACTACGCTGTCGACTACCCAGAACCCCTGGCTGGCTGGTTCAATATCGGCGTCCTGCACACCGCTTGCGGCCGCACCGGCCATGAAAACTATGCGCCTTGCACGGTCGCCGACCTCGCGGCGCGCGGTTACGACTATTGGGCGCTCGGCCATGTCCACGCGTTCGAAATCGTCTCGCGCGATCCATGGATCGTCTATCCCGGCAATCTGCAGGGCCGCAGCATCAGAGAATGCGGAGAGAGGGGCGCGGTCCTTGTAGACGTCGCTGACGGGGTTGTTGCGGATGTGCGCCGCATTGTGACGGACTCGGCGCGCTGGGCGGAGATCTTCGTCGACGCAGCGCCGCACAGCGATGAGACCGGGCTTCTTCGCGCGGTCGAGGCAGAAGTGCGCGTGCATGCCGGGGCGGCGGAAGGGCGGCTCCTTGCGGTGCGGGTTGTCTTGACGGGGGCGACGCCATTGCATGCGCGGTTCATCGCCGATCGGGATCGGTTGTGCGACGAGGTGGAGGCGGCGGCGCAGCGCTGCGCCGATGATGTTTGGCTCGAACGTCTGCGCATCGACACGGTGGAGCCGCAGCGGCCGCCGCGCGACGCCGCGCTGGCCGAAATCGATTTGGCCGCGGCGCTTGAGAAATGCGAGGCGGATGTCGCAGTGCGCGCGCGCGTGACCGAACTCGTGAGGACGGTCAAGGACAAGCTGCCCGGCGGCATGGCCGAAGACGCGAACGCGGCGCTGGGCCTCGACTCGATTCTCACCGAAGCTCGCGCGCTGGCGCTCGGCCGCATGGGCGAGGCCTGACGAGCCATGCGGCTTCTGAGCCTCGAACTGGAGAAATTCGGCGCCTTCGAGACCCTGCGGATCGCTTTCCGGCCGGCGGCGCGGCTGCATGTCGTCTACGGGCCGAACGAAGCGGGCAAATCGACCGCGCTCGCCGCCGTTGGCGCGATGCTGTTCGGCGTGCCGGAGCGGACGCCGTATGCCTCTCGCTTTCCCGGCCAGTTGCGCGCCGGCGCGGAGATTGTGGCGGCCGACGGCCGCTCGCTCAAGTTTTGGCGGCGCAAGGGGCGGAAGAACACGCTTCTGAGCGGCTCCGGCAGCCCTCTGCCCGACGACGCGCTCGCGCCGTTTCTCGGCGGGCTGAGCCAGGAGGTGTTCGAGCGATCGTTCGGACTGGACGCGAATAAGCTGCGCGCCGGGGGCGACGAAATGCTGCAGGCGGACGGCGACGTCGGCGCCAGCCTCATGGCGGCGGCCTCCGGCCTGCGCGGGCTGGCCGAACTCCGTCGATCCCTCGAAGACGAAGCGGACGGCATTTTCGCGCCGCGCGCCGGCAAGGACCGCCGCTTCTATCAGGCGCTCGAGCGCTTCAACGCGGCGCGCGCCGCAATTCGCGAAAAAGAACTCCGCAGCGATGCATGGATAAAACTCAACAAGGATATCGAAGAGCTTAGCCACGAGTTGGACCGGCTGCGCGCCGAGCGTCGCGCCGGCGATATCGAGCGGTCGCGCCTGAACCGGCTCAAGCGCACGGCGCCGCTCCTCACCCGTATTCGGGAGACCGAGGCGGAGCTGGCGTCTTTCAGCGACCTGCCCGAATTCGCTCCCGGGGTGACGCAGGGCTTGCAGGCGGCGCTCGATGAATTGCGCGTCGCGGGCGAGGAAGCGGAGCGTGCGCGAGTCGACGAGGAGCGCCTCGCTCAGGATCTGGCGAAAATCGCGGTTGATGGAGCGGTGTTGTCCGACGCTGCGGCGATCGAGGATCTCTTCCAGGCGAGCGGCGGCTACAAGGACGCAAAGCGCGATCTCCCGGCCGTTCAGCGCGAGGCTGACGGCTTCCTCGCGGCTCTCGATCGTCATGCTCGATCGCTAGGTTTGGCCGATGTCGGTTCGCTTGAAACGCGGCGGCCAACGGAAGCCGCGAAGGCGGAGGCGCGCAAGTTGATCAAGCAGGGGCGGGACAGAGAAGCATTGGCGAGCGCGAAGGCGGGTCAACTCTCCCAGGCGCAGAAGGCTTACGAGTCTTCGCGCGCTGCGCGAGAGGCGCACGGGCCTGACCTCGATCCCGCGCCGTTGCGCGAGAAATATGCCGCCCTCGGCAAGATCGCCGATGAGGCGCGGAGGGTCGCTGACAGTCGGATCGCGCTCACCAAGGATGCTCTCGAGCTCACCGACGCCGCGGCGAGGCTCGATCCGCCGGTCATCGACCTCGAAGCGCTGGCGAGAATTCCGATGCCGCGTCCCGAGGACCTCCGTCATTTTGCCGACGCGTTCGAGGCGGGCTCGCGCGGGGCCCGGGAAGCCGCAAGAGCGAGGGAGGCGGTCGAGAAGGAGATCGGTGAAACGACCGGTCGCCTCGCCCGGCTTGCGGCTGGCCGCCCTCTGGCCACGGCCGATCGCATTGCCGAGGCGCGGACGCGCCGCGAGACGGCGTGGCGGCCGTTGCGGGCCGCGATATTCGGCCCGCAGGAAGCTCCGCCGCCGGCGTCGCTCGGGATTCGCGTCGCGGAATTCGAGCGCCTCAACGCGGACGCGGATCTTCTGGCCGACGACGCGATCGAAGACGCCGCGCGGCTGGCCAAACACGGGCTCGAAACCCAGCGGCTCGACGAACAGACGCGCGAGTACGCTTTGGCGCAGGCCGCGGAAGCGCGCGCGGCAGGGCTGCTTGCAGAAACGGAGCAGGGTTGGGGCGAGCTTTGGAAACACGTCTGCGCGCGTCCGCGTTCGCCAGCCAGGATGCAGGAGTGGTCTGGCCGCGTCGAACACTGCCTGAAGATGCGCGACAAGCTCGTCGCGCGCCGAACCGAGCTCGAGGCGAAAGAAGCCGAGCTCCGACGTATCGAGCCGGTTCTGAGCGCCCTTGGCCTCGAGGCCGGATTGAGCGAGATCGAGGGTCTCGATTGCATCCGGCTGGCCGATCGCTTCGAGCGGCGTCTGGAGGAGACTACACGCGCCTGGGAGAGATCGCGCGACCTCAAGACCCGGTTCGCGGAAGCGCGCCGGCGTCTCGAGGAAGCGAAGACCGAAGACGCCGCCGCCGCCGCCCTCCTCGGCGATTGGCGTGGCCGGTGGGCCGTCGCAGCCGGCGCCCTCGGGCTCGAAGGCGACGCGTCGATCGAAGCCGCCGAGACCGCCCTTGAGGTTTGGGACCGGGCCTTCAACGACGCCGAAAACCATCGCAACCGTGTGCGCCGCGTCGCCGGCATCCAGCGGGACATGAACGACTTCGAGACCAAAGCGCGTGCGCTCATTCAGCGCTGCGCGCCGGCTCATGCGGACCTGCCGCCGGAGGCTGCCGCGCGCCTCTTGAACGAGCGTCTTGTCGAGGCGCGCACGGCCGAAACGAAACGGCGCGCGGCGGCCGAGCGGGGGGAGACAGCGCGCAGGGCGCTCGACGAAGCGCGCGCTCGCCATGGCAGGGCCGAGGAGACAATGGCGACAAGGGCGGCCTCTCTGCCCCTGGGCTCCGACGCGATCGCATTGCTGGCGCGCGAGGATGAGCGCGCCCGAGTTGCGGACGCGCTCCGCCAGCATCGCCTCCGTCTCGCCGATCTGGCCGACGGGGTCGATGAAGCGCGCCTCATCGAGGACATGAACGCGCTCGACCCGGACGCCGCCGCGGCGAGTTTGACCGAACTGGAGCGCCGGGATGAAGAACTCGGTCTTGAGGAGAAAGAGCGCTACGCGGAGCGTGACCGGCTGCAACGTAGGCGTGGGGAGTTTGAGACCAGCATCGGCGCTGAGGCGGCGTTGCAGCAGCGCCGCAACGCGGAAGCCGAGCTTATGGACGCCGCCCGCCATTGGGCGGTCTTGAAGGCGGCTTCGGCGCTGCTTGGCGGCGCGCTCGAGCATCATCGCGCGACGCGGCGCGACCCGTTGATGACGCGCGCCGGGGAGGCGTTCGCAACCTTGACCGGCGGCGCCTTTTCCGGGCTGGACCAGAGTTTCTACGACGATGACGAGGCGAAACTCGAAGCTTGCCGGCCAAATGGCGAGCGGGTTCCCGTGGCGCACTTAAGCGAAGGCGCGCGCGACCAACTCTATCTGGCGCTACGGCTTGCTTATACCGAGGACTATGCCGCCCGCGCCGAGGCGCCCCCTTTCATCGGCGACGACATTTTCGCCAGCTTTGACGACTTCCGAACCGGCAATGGTCTCGAAGCGCTCGCGGGAATGGGCGACCGCATCCAGCCGATCCTGTTCACGCACCATCTGCACGTCATCGAGCAGGCGAAGGGCCGGCTCGGGGACGCCGCGGACATCATTCGGATCGGCTGAGTCCGCGCGCATGGGTTAGCTTGTGGCGCGCTTTTGACGCCCCCCTCCCGTTCGGGAGAGGGGCGGGGGTGAGGCTGCGCCTCAGCTCTGCACGCCCTGGACGTACCAGTCGATCGTGGCGAGCTTGTCGTCGGTCATGTGCTCGCCCTTGGGAACCTTGACCGCGCCGGTCTGGTCCTTGATCTCGCCGGTGAAGACGTCGTAGCTGCCGTCCTTCCAGCCGGCGATGATCTTGTCGGCGGCGGCCGCGACGTCGGCGGGCAGGGTCTTGTTGTAGGGGCCCATCACGACCGTACCCTCCTTGAACCCCCACCAGGCGTTGTCGGACTTCCAGGTCCCGTCGAGCGCCGCCTTGGCGCGCGAGATGTAATAGGGGCCCCAGATGTCCTCGATCGCGGTCAATTGGGTTTTCGGCGCGAACCGCGCCATGTCCGCGCCCTGGCCGAAGCACCACACCTTGCGCTTCTCGCACACCTGAAGGCCGGCGGGGCTATCGGTGTGCTGGGCCACCACGTCGCAACCGAGATTGGCGAGCGTCTCGACCGCCGCCGCCTCCTTGGCCGGATCGAACCACGAGTCGATCATGACGAGCTTGGTGGTGATCTTCGGGTTGACCGCCTGCGCAGAAAGCGTGAACGAGTTCACGCCCAACACGACTTCAGGCACCTTGTAGGAGCCGAGGTAGCCGATCACGCCCGACTTCGACATCATGCCGGCGATCGTGCCCTCGACCGCGCGGCCCTGATGGAAGCGGGAGTTGTAGGTGCCGAGATTGTCGGCGGTCTTATAGCCGGTGCAATGCTCGAACTTGACGTCCGGGAACTGCTTGGCGACTTCGACGCACTGGTCCATGTACCCGTACGAGGTGGCGAAGATGAGCTTGTGGCCCTGCTGGGCGAGGTCTTTGAGGATCGGAATGGCGCTCGCGTCCTCCTTCACGTTCTCGACGTAGTCGGCGGTCACCTGGCCGTTCAGCGCCGCGAGCATCGCCTTGCGGCCCTTGTCGTGCGCCCAGGTCCAGCCGAAATCGCCGACCGGGCCGAGATAGATGAAGCCGGTCTTGAGCGGCTCCGCGGCGAGGGCGCTTCGTCCGAGGGCGGGCAGAGCCAGGCCGGCGGCGGCGGCCTGGACGAAATTGCGTCGTGTGATTGTGCTCATTTTCTTCTCCTTGAGTGACATTGCTCTCGCGCCTAAGTGCTGGGAAGGAAGGGCCGGCCGAGACAGGCCGGGGCCTCGCTTCCGGTGACGTCGCGCGCCGACATGAAAGCGAGCACGGCGACGGCCATGATGTAGGGCATCGAAGCCCAGAACTGGGACGGCAGGAACGAGAAGCCGGAGGCCTTGGCGTAAAGCTCGAGCGTCATCAGGATGCCGAAGAAGTAAGCGCCGGCCAGCAGCCGACCCGCCCGCCAGCCCGCGAACACCACCAGCGCCAGCGCGATCCAGCCGCGCCCCGCGGTCATCTGCTCGGCCCACATCGGCGTGATCACCATCGAGAAGTAGGACCCGCCGATCCCGGCGAGCGCGCCGCCGAAGGCGATCGCTGCGTAGCGGATGGCGATCACTGGATAGCCGATCGAATGGGCGGAAATGTCGTTCTCGCCGACCGCGCGCAGGATCAGCCCGGCGCGGGTGCGGTTCAGGAACCAGCCGACGGCGAAGACCATGATGAGGGCGAAATAGACGAGCGGGCTATAGCCGAACACGACCCGCCACAACGGGTCGCCCGCGAGCGAATCGGGAAAGAGCGAGTCGAACGGCGGAATGACCGCGCCCACGTATCCCGCCCCGACCAGCGACGAGAGGCCGATGCCGAAGATCGTGAGCGCAAGGCCGGTCGCCACCTGGTTGGAGCCGAGCGTCAGCACCAGGACGGCGAACAGCATCGAGGAGGCGGCGCCGGCGAGGGCGGCGCACAGCACGCCGAGCCACGGCGCGAGCGCGCCCATGTTGTCGCCATAAGTCAGCGCGACGGCGAACCCGGTCACCGCGCCGATCAGCATCATCCCTTCGATGCCGAGATTGAGCACGCCGCTTTTCTCGACCACGAGCTCGCCGGTCGCCGCGAGCAGGATCGGGGTCGTCACCCCGACCACGGTGACCAGCGCGTCGATGATGAAGGTCAGCATCAGGCGACCGCCTCCGCCCGCGCGACGCGGGGCGCGTCGCGAATGACCCGCAGCCGATAGCGCACCAGGATGTCGCTGGCGAGGATGAAGAACAGCATTGTCGCCTGGAAGATGCCGGCGGTCGCCTCGGGCACATGCACCGCCGTCTGCGCCACCTGGCCGCCGACATAGGTGACGGCGAGGATCAGTCCGGCGAGAAAGACGCCGATGGGATTGAGACGGCCGAGAAACGAGACGATGATCGCGGTGAACCCGTAGCCGGACGGGAAGCCGAGGTTGATCTGCCCGAGCTGGCTCGACACTTCGAGAATGCCGGCGAGCCCGGCCATCCCGCCGCTGATCATCAGCGTCGTCCAGACCGTGCGCGAGGCGTCGAAGCCGCCGTAGCGCGCCGCGCTCGGGGCGGCGCCGACCGTGCGCACCGAAAAGCCATAGACCGAGCGCGTCGTGAGCAGCCAGAACACCAGCGTCAGCACGATGGCGACGACGAGTCCAGGCGGAATCGCGGTTCCGGGCAGGACGTGGGGCAATTGCTGGGCGGCCGTCAGCGGCGGGGTCTGGGGGAAATTGTGGCCGTTCGGGTCCTTCCACGGGCCGCCGATCAAGTAGCTCAACACCTGCAGCGCGACATAGACCAGCATCAGGGTCGAGAGCACCTCGGAGACCCGGTAGTGCGTCTTCAGGAAAGCCGGGATCGCCGCCCAGGCCATGCCGCCGACGATCCCCGCCGCGATCATCAGCGGGATGATCCAGAAGCCCTCGGCGTTGGGCAGGGCGAAGGCGACGCCCGCGCCGGCGATCGCGCCGATGATGTACTGGCCTTCGGCGCCGATGTTCCAGATCTTGGCCTGGTTGCCGAGCGAGAGGCCGAGGGCGATGATGATGAGCGGCGCGGCCTTGGTCATCACGTCGACCCATTTGTAGGGGGCGACGATCGGGGTGATGAAGGTCTCGTAGATCGCATGCGGGCCGTCGAAGCCGATCAACTGGAAGATGATCGCGCCGAGAGCCATGGTCAGAAGCACGGAGGCGATTGGCGTCGCCACCTGCATGAAACGGCTCGGCGTCAGCCGTTTTTCAAGCCGGATGCGCATGCAGGGCCTCTGTCATCTCGACCGTCGCCGCCGGGTCGCCGTGCACGCCGCCCATGAGCAGGCCGATCTCCTCGATCGACACTTCGCCAACCTTCATCGGCGCCGACAGGCGGCCGAGATTGATGACCGCGATCGTGTCGCAAAGGGTGAGCAGCTCGTCGAGGTCCTGCGAGATGACCATGACCGCCGAGCCGCGCGCGGCCAGATCGACGATCGCCTGGTGGATCGCAGCCGCCGCGCCGGCGTCGACCCCCCAGGTCGGCTGGCAGACNNTCGGCGGCGTAGTTCGTCGCCTTCGCCGGGTCGATGAGGCCGAAGCGCACCATCTCCATGCGGTCGCGCCCGGTCAGCGAGCCGTTGTCGGTGAGCGAGAACTCGCCGACCGCCGCGTGGCCGTTGCGCTCCTCGGGCACCGCGCACAAGCCGAGGTTGCGCCGCTCGGTGACGCCGAGCCGGCCGACGTCGGCGCCAGCAAGCGTGATCGCCCCGGACGTCGGGGCGAGCGTCTCGCCGCTGATCGCGCTCAAGAGCTCGTTCTGCCCGTTGCCGGCGACGCCGGCGACGCCGAAGATCTCGCCCGCCCTGACTTCGAGCGCGACGTCCTGCAGCGCGACGCCGAATTCGCTCGGCTTCGCGACGCTCAAGCCCTGCGCCGCGAGTTTCGGTCGGCCGAAGCCGCGCGTGGCGGGCTTGGCGATTTCCTTCAGGTTGGCGCCGATCATCATCTCGGCCATCGAGCGGGAGGTCTCGCTCTTCGGGTCGCAGTGGGCGACGACCTTGCCGCCGCGCAGGATGGTCGCGGTGTCGCAGAGCGCGACGATTTCGTGCAGCTTGTGCGAGATGTAGAGGATCGAACAGCCGTTCGCGGCGAGCTTCCGCAGGGTCTCGAACAATTGCTCGACCTCCTGCGGCGTCAGAACCGAGGTCGGCTCGTCCATGATCAGGAGCCGCGGGTTCAGGAGCAGCGCGCGCACGATCTCGATCCGCTGGCGCTCACCGACGCTCAAGGTCGAGACGATGCGGCGCGGATCGAGCTTGAGCTGGTAGGCCTCGAGCACCCGGTTGAACTCGGCGAGGAGCTCACGCGACGACAGGCGAGAGTCCAGGCCAAGGGCGATATTCTCCAGGACCGTCATCGCCTCGAACAGCGAGAAGTGCTGGAACACCATGCCGATGCCGAGGCGCCGCGCGGCGCGGGGGTTCGAGATCCGGGTGGGCGCGCCGTCGAAAATGATCTGTCCCTCGTCGGGGGCGAGGATGCCGTAGATCATCTTGACCAGGGTCGATTTNNTTGACGTTGTCGTTGGCGCGCACGCCGGGAAAGGACTTGCTGACGCCGATGAGCTTCAGCCGCAGGGGCGCTTCGACATTCACCTCGTCATACCCTCGCTCCCAAGCCCTTCAGGCCGCCCGCCAGCGGCGCGACGCAAAAATCACGCCGCCAGCGCTTCTGCCCTCGTCAGGCGGCGGATCGCAGGCCAGCGAATTTCCCCCGCGTCCTCATTCGCCGGATGCTGTGTTTTTAGGCAACCCTAGCGTCGACCGCTGAACTGTCAAATGAATTGGCGGCAATGATCTGTGGCGCTCTTGGGGGGCGCGAGCGGGGACATTGTTAGGCAATTTGCCCGCGCCGGAGGCGTCGGCGCCGAGAATCTGGCCGTCGGTTGCGACCTTCCTTCCCCAGCTCGGCTGGGGA
>PLUH01000406.1:0-177 GCA_003164825.1 Hyphomicrobiales bacterium | reverse complement strand
GGCGTCTCTCGACGCCCTATGGGGCCACCTTCCCCGCTTTGCGGAGAAGGGGTAGGGCGGCGCCCATCCATGCTATCCCTCCCGTCGCATACGGAGCCTCCGCCATGACCGTCGCTTCCCCTCGCCCCTATGATGAGGCCCTGCTGCGCCAGGCCTTCGACGTCGCGCGCCGCTCGC
>PLUH01000279.1 GCA_003164825.1 Hyphomicrobiales bacterium | reverse complement strand
GATGGCAGATCAAAGTGGGGGGGCAACCGTCCGGATCACACGGATCTCTGTCAGCGGCGTGTCGCGGCTCCCAGACGGTGTCGCGGATCATCCGTCGCACATCACGTAACGATGTGGACTCGGTCAAATCGGCGAGCCCGGAATCGAGGACGGTCCCGACTGGCCAAGCCTTCGACATGATGCAGGTGCTGACGACCCCGTCCGGCGCTATGCAAAGGCGGCCCTTCCAACACGACCCGCACAAAGCCTGCAACCCAGTCTCGCCGCGCGTCACGTCGGCGCCTCGGCCAATTCCGCGCGCCCGATCGACTGAGACGCGCCGCACTCCAAGATCCCGAATAAACGCCAATGTGGGTTCAATTCGATCGGCGTTCGCATCCATCGCGATGACGCCGACACGCACGTCCAATCCTGCATCGACCAATTTCTNNCCGTGCGAACCGCGGCGCCGAGTCACGGTATCATGGACCGCAGCCTCATCGGCGTAGATCGAGACGGCCAGCGACACCGAGTGCCGCACGAAGCACGCGAGCAGCGCGGGCGGAAGGCGTGTGGCGTTGGTGTAGACTTCGACGAACTCGTATCCGAGGTCGCGCGCACGCGCAATCAGTTGGGGCAGGCCAGGATGTAGCGTCGCCTCGCCGCCGATAAACTGCACCGCGCGGCAGCCGACAACCGCCGCCTCCCGCAGCAGTCGCTCAAAATCTGCGGTGCTCAGGACATCGGCGCGATCCGGGCGGGGGCCGGACTCGGCATAGCAATGGGCGCAGTGCAGGTTGCAGACATTGGTGAGTTCCAGCCAGAGAAATCGCAGGCCGTTTATCTGTGAGGCCTCGCCGGCGTCGAAGTTGTTAATTGAAGTCGCGTTCGCCTGAAGCATGATCGATAACTCCTCTTGGGTAGAGATAGTTTTTCTCCGTTTTGATTTCAGATCTTCGCGTCGTACTTCGTGCTTCAAATGTATGATTAATCGCACGAATCATGCAGTAGGAAATCTCCCCAAATTGGATTGCCTGGGAACGGTAATATTCCCATGCGAAATGAAGCGCGTTCTGGTCAATCCACCACCAATTGGAATGTTCGCTCGTTATCCTGGAGAGGTGATACGCCATGATGCTCGACAAATCGGCGGTCGCGGAGCGTCCGACCGGGGTATTGCTGAGATAGAGCGCTTCGGCGCTCACAGCGCGCCAGGGCATGTATCCCAACGCGGCCGGACGTCGCATCATTGCGAGGTCGGACGCTGCGAAGGGGCGATAAAGCTCGTGCGGGTTTTGCGAAAACCAAATGTCGGCGTCATGGATCACGATGTCCGCGCCGATCGCCTCAAGAAACACCGCGGCGTGCAACATTCGCGAACTGGCGAAATAGACTCTCGTGGCCGATTTTCTGATCTCCATGGAATATCCATGTCTAATTGATCCGCGTTCCAAANNAAAAAGCGGAGAGCGCTATCGGTCTCTTCAGTTGGATTTATGATATGAAAATGCACAACAACATCTGGATATCGATCTATCGAATCCAGCATCGTCTTTGCATGCTTGAGAAAATAACTAGGGTCAGCACAAAAGACAATGACAGGAAAATCTCGCGACGTGACTAAACGCTTGAAACGCACCTCCCCCGACGCTTCGTGTCCGAGCGCCGATAGGAGGTTCTCCCGCGTCGGTGCGATGTAGCTCAAGGCGCCCAATTCATGGTTGCGCANNCTTTTCCCCCGTATCTGCGGATGCTTCCAGCGCGAATCGGATCATTCGCCCGCAGTGCTCAAAGTCGCGCTCGAGATGCGCGAGATACGCGAGCGGAAGCAGGTTCGACGGGTGGTTTCCACGGTCAAGGATATCGTCCTCTGCCCAGCGGCGAATATTCGAGGCGACTTCCGGACGCAGCCCAGGTTGGCCATCCATCCTGCGCCAGTTGGCCGGATCAGAAAAGACGAGATCGATCAACACGGAGCAGACCGCGCCGCGCGCCGAGCGATGCACCTTCGGGAGCGCCTCAGCAACTACCGGAATGAGCCATGACCGGGTTGCATCCGCATGAGGCACGCGCTTGAGCCGAAGGTCGTAAAAGAAGCTTCGATGAAATCGCTCCGCATCGGCAGGGCTCAGCGAGATCGTACGATCGGTGAGCACCGCGGCGTCCCGCGCCACAGCAAGATTGATCCAGTCGTTGTAGTCGCCACAATCTCGAGCGGGTGTGGTCGACAACGCAATCTTGCCCCAGCCTATCGACGCTCACACTATCGGCGTTGGCAATAGAGAGCAAGGTGGTGTGCGAGTTCAGGACATATGAGACGGTTGGGTCTTCGCACTGAGGGTGCTGAGATACTCTGCCGGAGTGAGGTCGCCAAGGGCTTGGTGGGGTCTGTGGTGATTGTATCGGTAGGCGAAGGCGTCGATGAGGGGTTGGAGTTTGTCGATGCGGCTGGGCAGGTCGTATGTGGCGTAGAATTCGTATCGCCAAGAGGATTGGGCGCGTTCGACGCAGCCGTTGAGGTCGGGACGTTTTGGCGGCAGGACCACGAGCTCGAGGCCGTTTTCCCGGCAATGATCCTCGAAGACGGACATGAACTCGGATCCGCCGTCGACCTGGATGCCTTTGACCTCGAACGGAGCGGTGGCGATGAGCTTGTCGAGCAAGGTTTTTGCGGCGCTGGCGGTAGCGTCGGCGGCGACGTGGGCATNNTGACCGGGTCGTAGGCGGTGAAGTGCTTGAGGGGCCGGTCGCGCCGACGGGCGACCAGAATGAGGTCATGGCCTTCCCGCGCGAGGCGTTTCGCGAATTCTGTGCCAATCCCGGACGATGCACTGGTTATCAGCGCCCGAGGGCGGCCCGAAGCGGAAGAAATTGCCATATCAGGCTCCGTGTTCTGACCGTCATTTATCGATATTCTATACTGACCCCGCGTCGGAACGGCAAAAGGAGCGGACTGACTCGCTCCTGCCGTGCATTATTCCAGACTTTCGCAACACGGGATTCCCTTGGGGCACAAGCCTCGACCGGTAATCGAGTGGCTGCGCACTCTTCC